>JAJPJW010000148.1 GCA_021324075.1 Pseudomonadota bacterium
CGCTCATCTGCATCAGCTTGGCGTTGGCACCGCCCTCGCCAAGTTGGATCTTGAGGTAGTCGACGATCAACTGGTCGCGCACCGCCGGGTCGAACTGGGGCGCCTCGGTGGCCTCGAAATCCTTGTTGCGCTTGGACATCAGGTAGGCGGTGATGTCGGCCGCTTCCTTGTCCGAAAGGCGCAGGGAGGGCATGCGGGTGTCGGGGTTGAAATGCTGGGGGTTCTTGACCCAGCTGTAGACGAAATTGGCCGTCAGCTTGCTTCCGACCGAGGAGAGGTCCGGCGCGAAATCCGCGTGGTGGCTGGTCACGTCGTCGATGCCGTGGCAGGCCATGCAGCCGACTTCCTTGAACAGCTTCTTGCCGGCGGAAACGCTTCCCGCGGGCGCGGCCATGTTCGGGTGGTAATCCTCCGACTTGTCGTAGAGATAGTCGACCAGGGCGTTGAGCTCGGCCTTGTTGCGCGCGTTGGCGTCGGGGAAATCCTGGGCGTTGTTGTTGTCCTGGTTGAAGAAACTGGGCATCTTGGCCGCGGGGTTGTAGGACTTGGGCGACCAGACCCATTTGAGGACGAATTCCTTGCTGAGCTTCCCCTTCACGCGGTAAAGCTCAGGCCCCGCCTTGGTGAGGCCTTCCAGGCCCTTGACCTTATGGCAGCCGATGCATCCCCGGGTCACCATCAGTTCCCGGCCGCGGTTGAGCTTGGGCGCGAAGTTGACGTATTGCTGGTTGCCGTGGCATTTCAGGCAGGAGCCCTCGGTGTACTTGAGGGGCACCATGACGCTTTGGACGCTTTCCGGATAGGACCAGCCGTATTTGGCCTTCCACTTCTTGGCCTCTTCCCCGTCGTTGGGCACGTGGGCGCAGCCGTTGAAATCCACCGCCGGTCCCATGCCGCCGTGGCAAACCGTACAGCCGATCTTATCAATCGGGTGGGGGCTGTTGGAGCCGAGGTAAAGGTCCAGGTTGGGGTGGGTGCGGAAAGGTTCGGGGGCTTCCTCGAAACCCTTCTTGTCGATGGCCTGATGGCAGGTGATGCAGGAATCAACCCGCATGGTATTGGCGAAGTAAAGCTGTTCGGGAAGATTCTTCAGGACTATCTTTTGAATCTGGATGGTCGGCGCCATGAAGTCCAGCAGCATGGCATTGCGGAAATAAAAGAGCGGGCCGAAGGAAAGATTCTGGATCCGCGTCTTGACCGTCACGTAATCGGAGGTGAGCTTCGCGAGCTTTTCCTTGACCGCGTCCCGCTTGGCAGTAATGTCGGCCAGTTGGACGGCGGCCGCATCCCGGTCCTGCTGGATCTGGAACATCTTCTCGTTCAGGGCGCCCGCCTGGCCCAGCTCGTCGTCGATCTTTTTCTTGAGCTTGACGTCGTCATGGCCATTCTTCAGGCCCTCGCCATAGTTATACTTATCCTCGTCGATCTGGGCCTTGACCACCTGGTAGGTCATGTTCTTCGTCTTGTACATCTGGGCGTCCAGGCTGGCCTCCAGGTCGGTCAACTTCTTCATTTCGGCCTCGTGGCCGTCGAGGTCCTGGTTGGCCTCCTTCAGGTCGGCCTTGAGTTGCTTGAACTGGGCCACGTCGGCGGCCGCGTTGATTTCCCCGAGCTTTTTGCGGGCCATGCCGCGCTGAAGGCTCATAAAGCGCCGCTGATAGTTCTTCCAGGGGCGGCTATAATCGTGCCAGGCCATCCAGCCTACGCAAACCAAAAGGCCAAGGCTGGACCCGAGGAACCATTTGGTAAGGGTGAGGCTGTCGTAGGCTCTTTCGTCTTTAAAATCCGCCAAGGTTCTTTCCTTAACTCTAAATGTTGAAGAAGACTTCGGGTATGGCCACGATGTACTTCAAGTGGATCGACCAGCGCAAAAGCATCTTGATCGGCAAGGCGGCCATGGAGAAGGCCAGGAAGATCAATACCGCGTAACGGGCAACGCCCATGCGCTCCAGCAAGCCCATCAAGAAGGCGCTCTTCTTGGTCAGCCAGGGCGGGAGGGCGATGAGGTAAGCACCGATCAGGAGGGAGCCGGGCAGTTCCCGGATGATCGGATTGTGGGGCAGGCCTATCCCCAGGAATCCCAGCAACTTAACCCAGAAGTATTCGGAAAGATTGACGTTGTTCAAGACGACGACCTTGTGGAGGTCCCATTCCTCGAAGGGCCCGAAGAAGTTCCAGCCCGGGCCGCGCAGGAAGGTCCCCAGGAAGATCAGGGAGACCCAGAGGACCAGGAAACCGAACATGAAGGGCAGGATGGCGAACTTGCGTTCGTTGAAAGTGTAATAACCCGCGCCTTTGGGGTTCTTGTCGATATAAGGAATGGCCATAAGCCCCACGACGATCAGGCTGGGGAAGACCACGCCGGCCAGCCAGGGGTCGTAATAAACCAGCATCTCTTGCAGGCCCAGGAAGTACCAGGGGGCCTTGGAGGGGTTGGGCGTCCAGGCCTGGGTGGCCGACTCTTCCAGGGGGGCGTGCAGGCAGAGGGACCAGACCAAGAGGGCGATGCCCGCCACGATGGTGGCGATGAACTCGACGTAGACCAGGTCGGGCCAGACATAGACCTTCTTATCCGAGGTTTCCTTTTCAACAGGCGGCTGGCCTTGGGCGAGCCTGCGGTCGTTGACCACCGCCTGGCGGAAGGAAAGCCAGGTGAAGAATCCCACGCCGAAAACCATGATGAAGATGGGTACGTTGTCGGACTTGGTGGAAATGTCCCGGAAATGGTCGTTGAACATGGCCAGGATCAGGGCCACCACGACCCCGCCGAGGATCTTCAAGGCCAATTGGGGCTCGGTCCATTTTTCGCGGTAATGGATCATGGCAACGAACCCGATGAGGGAGCCGAAAAAGTAAGTAACCGGGTTGAAGAGCGAATTGATGACGTCGACGATGAAGTGCATGTTTCCTCTTTAAAAAATTACAGCGGCCCTGAAATCCCGCCGTCTTTACGCACCCGCCAGAAGTGGATGGCCATCAAGGTGGCGGCCACGATGGGGATGAAAACACAGTGCAGCACGTAGAAACGCAACAGGGTGGCTTCGGACACGAAATGCCCGCCCAAAAGGGCGAAATGGATGTCGGAACCGCCGGTCACCAATTTGACGCCCCCCACTTGCAGCATGGAAGCGCCGGGGCCTTCGTAGCCCAGGAAGGGTGTGGCGCGGGCCATGTTCGTTCCAACCGTGATGGCCCACATGGCCAGTTGGTCCCAGGGCAGCAGGTAGCCGGTGAAGGAGAGGAGCAGGGTCAGGAGCAGCAGCACCACGCCGATGACCCAGTTGAACTCGCGGGGCGGCTTGTAGGAGCCGGTCATGAAGACCCGGAACATGTGCAACCAGACCGCGATGACCATGGCATGGGCGCCCCAGCGGTGAAGTTCGCGCATGATACCCAGGGGCACGTGCTCGCGCAGGGCCACGATGTCGTAATAGGCGTATTCGGCCGTGGGACGATAGTAGAACATCAGGAGGACGCCCGTGACCGTGAGGTTCAGGAACAGGAAGAAGGAAAGCCCGCCCATGCACCAGGTGTAGCTCATCTTGACGCCCGAATGGCGCACCTTGACGGGGTGCAGGTGCAGGAAGACGTTGGAGAGGACGGCCATGATGCGGTTACGGGGCGTGTCCGGATAGCCGTGCCGAAAAATGGATTTCCAGATTTGACCTTCGGCAATGGCGTTCTTGACCGCCTCGGGGGAAGGCTTATTGGCCATCATCTCGTCGATTTTCTTTTTCAGACCTTCCAACATGCTCCCGCTCCTTCAAACCTTTGCTGTCAGTCCGCTCTTAAGCCTTGTAATCCAAAAACGACCCCGGCAGGCCCCACTGTCCCAGTTCCTGCTGGTACTGGACGCTTTCGTCCACCAAAAGCTGGCCGTCGTCGGCCAGGGTGATGTTGAAACGCGGCAGGGGGCGCGGCGCCGGGCCCTCGAAGTTGACACCCGTGATGTAGTAACCGCTGCCGTGGCAGGGGCATTTAAACTTTTGTTCGGCTTGCAGCCAGTTGGGCGTACAGCCCAGGTGGGTGCAGATGGTGGAAAGGGCGTAGAAGCCCTGGTTGTTGCGGACGATCCAGCAGCGGTAGGCGTCCTTGAACCGCTCATCCACGCCGATGGCGTAGGTTTCCGGAAGCCCGCCCTTAAACTTAGTGGGCGGCTCGAAGGTTACGTTAGGGAAGAAGAACCGGAGGACGGTGGTCAGCGCCCCCATCGAGGCGGCCGTGAAAGCCACCCAGGCCCAGCCCAACAACGAAAGGAAGGAACGGCGGGTGACGGCGGGGCCTCCGGGAAGCCCTTCCATCGGTTCCCCTTCGGCATGGACGGCCGGTTTAAAGGCCACCTTCCAAAGGACCGAAAGGGCCAAGTAAACCATATATAAGGAAAGAAGCGCGAACCCGGACACGGCGGCGGAAATAACGAACTTCACTAAACCGATGTTGAAGGAAAAATCCATCCCTGATGTGAGGATGAGAAAGGCGGCGAAAAGGATGAGGAGGGCCAACAGGGAGAAAAGGGCGCTCAGGCCGAAAGCCGCCGAGAGAACCGTCTTCCCCGCCTCTTTCTCAACGTGGACGGCGTGGGCCTGGGCTTCTTTGCGGGCTTGCATGGATTCCTTGAAAACCGCCAGCAGGAATCGGCCGGTCAGGAAAAGCACATAGAGGGCCAGCACTCCGAAGGCGGCCAAGCCGAGGGTGATGATGGTACTGACGATGGAGGAAGCTTCGGACAGGTCGGTGTCCGCCAAAGCGGCTGCGGGAAATAACAGGGCGGAAAGTGGGAAGAGGAAAAAGCGATGCGCCCCATTGCGACGAGATGCCATTCAAGGCTCCAAAGGATCGTTGGATTAACGGAATGACAACAAAAAAACTTCACCTGGCCGGTGAAGTTTGTAAGCGGTGAGACACAAAAACAGGCCGTATTCTAGTTCAGCCGTTTTTGGAGGTCAAGGAGAACCAAAAAAACAACCGGCCTAAGTTTTCATGTTCAATTCAATAAAAGGCAGGCGGCAAAAAAGAAATTAGCGGAGGATCAGCAATTTCGCGGTGGAGCGCTTGTCCTCGACGGTGACGACCACGTAATAGAGGCCGTCGGCCAGGGGCCTTCCCCAGTTGTCGTTGAGCGGGATGGACAAGGCCTTTCCGGAGAGGACGCCGTGGAAGGTCTGGTCCACCACCTTGCGCAAAGAGACCGTAAAGATTTCAACCCGCACATCCTGGCTGCCTGTATAAGCCGGGGGCAGCACATTGACGCTGCCGCCGGTCACCGGGTTGGGATAGACCACCACCATATTGCCTGCGGGTGTGGAAGTAGCGGTAGCGGTTGGCGCAGCCGGCGTGGAGGTGGGGGTAGCCGTGAAGACCGCCGTCCAGGTGGAGGTCGCCGAGGCCGTGAAGGTGAAGGTCGGGGTGGCGCTGGGCGTCAGCGTGGCCGTCAGGGTGGGGGTGGCGGTGGGCTGGGCCACCGTGACCGTGGCTC
>JAJPJW010000186.1 GCA_021324075.1 Pseudomonadota bacterium
GGTGTAGCGCAGCGGCTAGCGCACTTGGTTCGGGACCAAGGGGTCGGAGGTTCGAATCCTCTCACCCCGACCAGAAACTCTTCTGGCTGGTCTTGTCCGTCCGTTTTTAGTTTTTTTAGGATTTGTTCGTTGGCGTTGGATCCGTCGGGGCGTGGCGCAGCCCGGTAGCGCAGTTGCATGGGGTGCAAAAGGTCGCAGGTTCAAATCCTGCCGCCCCGACCATTTTTTAAAGGTCGGTTTTCGGGACCCGGATCAACGATACCCTCGCTTTCTCCTTCAGTTGCCCCCCTACCACAATTCGTTAAAAAGTCAAAAAAAAGCCCAAATTATTCAAAAATCTGACAAGTTTATCCCATTTGCCGAACGGGAGGTTTCCCATGTTTAACGCTTTCACCGGAACCATCCATGGGAGAGTGCAAGGTGTAGGTTTTCGTTATTTCACCCAAAGAACCGCCAAAGAGCTTGGTTTAACGGGTTGGGTGCGCAATTCGCCGGATGGAACGGTGGAGGTTTTCGCCTGCGGCCCCAAGGCCACCTTGGAACGGTTTATGCAAAGCTTAAAGGCAGGTCCCATTGGAAGCCGCGTTGACGACACCCGGATTCAATGGTTTCAGACCTCCGAAAAGCTGGAAGGGTTTCAAATTCGAAATTGATGGACCGGTGAACTTATGGGTCTAAAAAAAAGTTTGAAGAACAAAAAAAAGACCACCCGTCACCTGATTGCCCCCCTCATCCCCATCGCTGAAAAGAAACAAAAACCCGTCGTAGAGTCCAGGCTTTATGAACGCGTTACGACCGACAGCCTGAAGCTTTATTTCCGTGAAATTTCGAGGGTTAAGTTACTGACCGCCGAGGAGGAGGTTTCCCTGGCCCAGCGCATTGAGAAGGGCGACTTAAAGGCCAAGCAGGCCCTGATCGCCGCCAACCTGCGGTTGGTCATCAAAGTGGCCAAGAAGTACATGAACCAGGGGCTGTCCTTCCAGGACCTCATCGAGGAAGGGAACCTCGGCCTGATCAAGGCCAGCGAGAAGTTCTCCTGGCGCCGGGGCTTCAAGTTCAGCACCTATGCCACCTGGTGGATCCGCCAGGCCATCACCCGGGCCCTTTCCAACCAATCGCGCACCGTCCGAGTGCCCGTCCATGTTTCAGAGGATATCAACCGCTTCGAACGGATCACCCGTGACCTTACCCGTAAATTAGGCCGCGAACCAAGCCTGATCGAACTCTCCAAGGCCTCCAAGCTGAAATTCGAGAAAATCCACAAGTTGCAGCGTCTGGCCCAAAGGAACATCTCCCTGGAAGTGCCGGTAGGAGACGAGTCCAACTCCAAATCCATCGCTGATTTCATTGAAGATAAATCGGTGGCCAGCCCGGCCCAAAACGTCTTCGGCCAGCTGCGTTCCGAAAAATTGAAAAAGCTCATCAGCACACTCAACGATAAGGAACAAAAGGTCATCCTGATGCGCTTCGGTTTTGACCAGGACCAGCCAAAGACCCTCGAACAAACCGGCAGCCTCCTGGGTGTCACCCGGGAGCGTATCCGTCAAATCGAGGAAAAAGCCCTCCACAAAATCCGTTCTTTGATGAAGTCCAGCAGCGAAGAATATCGTGAACTTTTAAACGAATTTGTGTAAACTCCCTCCCGTCTAACACCAACTACCATTGACATAACCAAAGGCAACCCTTCAATAGGGTTCGCCATGTCGTTTTGCGGTCATTTCATTCCTTAAGGAAGCCTTATGGACATTAAATCCTTGATCCGCGACGTGCCCGATTTTCCGAAAAAGGGAATCATCTTCAAGGACATCACACCCCTGTTGAAGGATCCGAAGGCTTTCCAAGAAGTCATCCATAAAATGGCCGAACACTACAAAGACCAAAAAATAAACTCCATCGTGGCCATGGAATCCCGCGGGTTCATCCTGGGAGGTGCCTTGGCCATCCAGATGGGGGTTTCTTTCATCCCGGTCCGCAAGCCGGGCAAGCTGCCGTGGAAAACCCTTCAGGAAACCTATGAGCTTGAATACGGCAAGGACACATTGGAAATCCACCAAGATTCCATCGCCAAGGGCGACAAGGTACTGGTGCTGGACGATGTTTTGGCCACCGGCGGCACCGCCGCGGCCACCATCCGGTTGGTGGAAAGGGCTGGCGGCAACGTGATAGGGGCCTGTTTCCTCATGCATTTGGGCTTCCTGAACGGCCACGAAAAATTGAAAAGCACCCCCATTTTCTCTATACTCCACTACTGATTTTGCCGGGCTTCCTAGTACCTGAGGGTTTTTGAGGAAGATGCCCTCGTAGCTCAGTTGGATAGAGCGACCCTTTCCTAAAGGGTAGGTCACGCGTTCGATTCGCGTCGAGGGTACCACTCGCGTGAGGCCTTCCCAAACAGGGAAGGCTTCTTTTTTGAAGGCTTATTCATCTTAATTCAAAGATAAAAGGTGGTCGGAATGTCGATCCAATGGCCTGGACAGCAACAAAAAAATCCGTTTGAAAAATGGTTGGCCTGGGCCAAAGCCCACCAGGAATTCATCGCGGTCGCCGGCATTGTCCTTTTATTGATCGGCATCGGGATCCCTTACTTGATCCACAACCGGGAACAAAGCGAAAAGGACGCCCAGGGTGTCTTGAACCTGGGCCAATATTATCTTCGCTCGCAAGTGGACCCCAAAAACGGGCCTTTCAAGAGCGATGTGGAGAAATACCAGCAATCCTTGCAGACCTTCCAGCGTATCCTGACCGATTATTCGGGAACCCAAAGCGCCAAACTGGCCCGCTACTACGCCGCCAAGTGCCAGTACCAACTGGGCCAATACACGCAGTCCTATGCCAGTTTCGATACTTCGACCCAGGAATTAAGGGATTTACCCCTGGGAGACGAAGCCTACCTGGGAAAGATTCTCTGCTTGGAGGCCCAAAACCAATATCCCCAGGCCGGACTCATCGCAGAAAGCTTTTTGAGGGACCATACGGACAGCTTTATCGGCGGTGAAATGCGGCTGGAGCTTTCGACCATCTATGGGAAAACCAACGATAAGGCAAAGGCCCTGGCTGAACTCAAAAGCCTTGTCCAAACCGATCCAGACAGCGATTGGGGAAAAGAGGCCGCCCGGCGCCTCAAGGAAGCCCAGTCCTAGACCCGGTTCAAGCAGTTAAAGTAAAAAGTGAACTTGTGATTGCGAACCTATCGTTTTTGCGTTAATCCCTTAAAATAATCAGCCATCCTCGAAACACCCTCTCGGAAGTCCTGCGTCTTTGGCAGGAGGCTTAAAACCAGGAAACTACCCTCGGAAAAATCGTAAAAGGCACCTGGTTGGACCAACACCCGGTGTTTTTCAATCAGTTCCAACACGACTTGGTCGTCCCGCAAGCCTTTTTTCGTTATCTCCACCAAGGCATACCACCCTCCCTGGGCGGGCCAAAGCCGAACCTCGTTCAGATTGAGCCCTTCTTCAAGCAACCTGCGGTTTTCCAAAACACGGTCCATAAGCTGTTTTTGAAAAAGAGGGGCAAATCGAAACAAACCCTCCAAAGCCAGTTGAACCGGCGTGTTAACGGACAAATAAGTATCCGCAATCAATTCCAGGCGGTCCCTACACTCTTCCAGAAGGGCTGACGGACCATCCAGGAGAATCCAGGAAAGCTTGAGTTGTGGCAATCCCAGGCTCTTGGAAAGGCCCCCCATCCGGAAAGAAAGGACCTGGGCGGGCACCCAGGGGTTGTGGACCCGACCTGGATAAGCGTAGTCGGCAAAGACCTCATCGGAAATATAAGCCCATTGGTTCTTTTCACAAAGATCCCCCAGGGCTTCCTGATCCTTACGGCTTAAAAAAGTGCCTGTTGGATTATGAGGATTCACGACCACTAGGCCCCGACAGCCGGTTCCCGCGGCTTGCCGGGTTTTCTCTAAATCCACCGGCCAACCCTCGGTAGTTCGAAGGGGATAGGGAAGCATTTCCAGGCCTTCCATTTGCAGCAAGTGGTCCAAAAGGGGATAACCCGGAGTGGGGATCAAAAAGCCGTCCCCGGGCCCCCCCAAAAGCTTGAAGAGAAAGGAATAGGCCTCACTGGTGCTGGCAGTCAGGACAATCCGGTCCGGGTCGACCGCATGGCCCTTTGTTTTGAGATAGTCGGCCACCGCCCGGCATGCCCGAGGATGGCCGAAAGGGAAGGGTTCGTAGCGCAAAACAGCCGGGGAAGAGAGCTCCGACAGGAGATCGGAAGGATAATCAAAGCCGCAACGGGTCGGATTAGATTCGGTTAGGTCCAGGATCGACTGCCCTTTGAGCCTTTCAATAGCCCCGGCGATGGGATTGAGGGACAGATCCCCCGGTGTTCGGTTTGAAAAAGTCACCTTGAACCCCTCAAGTAGAACTTTAAGAAGCTCGGAAAGTCCTTATTCCCGGCCTCCAACCCGAAGCTGAGCGAGGCCATCAGGAGAAAACTTCCAGCTTTGATACCAAAATCCGGCTCTCTCTAGGAGATATGAGGCGCTACCCGGCTTTTATTCCGGTTACTGCCGGTTTCGGAAGAATCCACCCGCGTTTCCCGGGATTTAAGCCGACTCCGAAAGGGGTTGTTTAAACCCGGTTCCAATCGATTTTGAGCGTTTCGGAACGAAGTACAAAGATTGCCGACAGCAAATAATCTTTTAAAAGAATGCCCTTTAAATGCAAAATCAGCCCATTTTGATGGCTCGGAAATTCAAACTGTCCCAAAGCTTCTTTTACCTCTCTTCGATCCATGGATTTCAATTTGGTAAATCAAGACTTGTGTGTCGGCTCCGCGCGCTAAACCCGCCTTTTGCCGTCATTCGAGGTCGAATCCGGACTTCCGGGTAAGGCCTTGCGGTCCATGGCCCGGAACCGCTTAAGGACCGATTCGATCCCGAATAGTCCGCCCAGGTTCAAAGCATGGACCTTGGAACCATCCTCAAAAGCCCGCCGATGGGCGGAACGGGCCTTGGTGGACGCGAGCTTGACGTAGTTTTCGCTGACCATGATGCTCGAGTGGCCCATCAAATCCCGGATTTCATAAACGCTGGCGCCCGATTCCGCCAATTGGGTGCCGAAAGAATGTCGCAAGACGTGGACGGTTAACTCGTCGGGGTTCTCCAGTTTGGCCCATTGGGCGGCTTTCTTGACCCAGACTTCAAGAAAGTGGGGATGAATCGGCTTACTTGTGCTTCGAGGGCTTGAAAAAAGATAAGCACCTGCATTATCCGGACGGCTGGCCAAGTAGCGCTTTGTAAGCTCCTTCAAGGCCTCCGTCATGGGGACCATACGTTCCTTATCGCCCTTGCCGATGACTGTCACGAACCCTTGGTTGAGCTCCAAATCCCGGACCTTGAGATGGGCGATCTCCGAAACCCGAAGGCCGCAATGGTAGCCCAATAGGACCACCAAGCTGATCTTTTGGCCTTCCAAGTCACCCGTTTGGAGGCCTTTGACTAGGGCTTCACGGTCCCGTGGAGTTAACGGATGTGGATTTCGCTGAGGACTACGAATAGCCAAGGTGTGAAAGATTGCGGTAGGGTCGGTGGTTATGTGTTGAATAGCGGCCAGATAGCGATAAAAAGACCGAGTGGAGGCTAAGATGCGTTTCATTGAGCGTGTGGAATAGGCGGGCCGAGACTTGCCGGCGGGAGTCCGTCCTGGCTTCGACAATTGGCCGGCAAAACGGGCTAGGTCTTGCGGTTGGGCGGCGGCGGGAGTCAATTTGGAGGCATCTAGGAATTGTTTAAGTACTCGCAAATCCTGATGATAATTTGATTTGGTGTGAGGCGACTTGCAAACATCCAAGAACCCGGAATAAGGCTGCGTTTCTTGAAGGTCATCAGGACGATTGAAGATGTCCGTTGATTGATTTTCGCCCATTATGACTCCCGAAACTTCTATAACTATAATTATAGAAGTTGTAAAAGGCGTAGTCAAATACGAATTTTAGATTTTTGCCAGCCCCGCGTGTACTTCACAGTGGCAGTTCTGGCAAAGCAAAATACATTTATCCAACTCTTGCTGGATATCTTTCCATTTTCGACTGTGATTACCAGCAAAGTTGAGGTCTTTCTTGGATGGATCCAGATGATGAAAAGTTAAGGCCCGATTACACTTGTCATAGCCGCAAAGCTGGCAGTGCCCACCCTTGTAGGCGATCATCCGGTCCTTCCGGGCAAACCGGCCGGCATTCGCATGGCACGAATTACATTTTTTCTTGTTGGCACCGGTTGTGACCCCGTTTTTGTAGACGTATTTGTATTTCTTTCCACAAACGGTACAGACCAAGTCTTGCTCAAAATCTTTGCGGCGGCCTTTCATTTTGCAACCTCATTTTGTGTCGATTTTGCATTTAAACGTGGTTTTTCGAAACGATTCCGCCAAAGGACAGCCAAGGACCTTCACTCTTGCCCGGCCCTTTTCGACCCTCAGCCGAGGAAGTCGTTGATGATTTTTTGGAATCCGGATGGCTCTTCGATCGGTAGCAGGTGTCCGACACGGTCCAGAAGCCTTAGTTGACTGCCTGGAACGGCCTTGGCCATGCCTTCCGCTTCCGAAAACGGGATGAGCGCGTCCTCCCGGCCGGCCAGGACCAGGGTTGGGACCCTCAGCGCCGGCAAAAGATCCGCTTGATCCCTCCGCTCGGACATGGCCCTCTGCGCCAGGGCCACGGCTTCCGGCTTGGTGGCACGGATCCATCGGCCAACCCGGTCCGCAACTCCAGGTTTTTCAGCCAACGTCGTCTTGCCCAAAAGCCCCGGAATCATGGCCGGGACCATGAATTCAGTGCCTTCTTTCACCACCTTTTCAGCCATGTTCAGCCGGTTTTGGCGTCCTTCCGGCTTATCGATACCGGGCCGGGTGGAGACGAAGAGAACCTTCGTGATCCGGTTCGGGAATTGCCGCAAATATTCCATGGCCCAATATCCACCCATGGAGATACCGCCAAGAGCAAAAGGTCCATTAATTCCCTTTTCTTGCAAATGCTTTTCAAGGCCCTGGGCGGTTTCGGCTAGGGTCAATCCGGGTGGGGCCAGGGGAGATTCGCCAAATCCTGGGAAATCCGCCAAAATCAAGCGATAACCGAAAGGTGGTTGGAGAGATTCCCAAATCAAATGGGACAAGGGAAAGGCATGAAGGAGCACCAAGGGTTTTCCCGCCCCAGCTTCAACCGACTGGATGTAAGGCGTCGCCATATTCACCTCCTGAAAAACCTTAAAAAGGTAGACCGATTTTAAAGTTTTACTTTAACGGTTGAAGTTAATTATTTGTTTACAAGGAGAAAACGGGCGTCTTGGGGCGGCGCCCCGAAAGGACCGCATGGATGTTTTCGGCGGCTAGGAAAGCCATGGCATTGCGGGTTTCCACTGTGGCACTGCCGATATGGGGCAACAAGGTGCAGTTTTGGAGCTTCAAGAGCCGCTTTTCGACCCGGGGTTCCATCTCGTAGACGTCCAACCCAGCCGAATAAATCCAGCCCTTTTGAAGTGCCTCCGCCAGGTCTTTTTCCCGGTGGGTGGCCCCCCTGCCGGTGTTGATAAAAATGGCGGTAGGCTTCATTTTTCGAAATTCAGTGGCAGTGAACCGTCCCCTCGTTTCGGGTGTCAGGGGGCTGTTGACGCTCAAGAAATCGGAGGACTTCAAAAGGGTTTCAAAGGAAACACAATGGGCGTTATAGCGTCTTTCAACCGCCAGGGACTCGCGGTGCCGTTGGTAATAGATCACTTTCATGGCCCATCCCCTTCCCCGCCGGGCCACGGCCTTGCCGATCCGCCCAAAGCCAAAGATTCCCAGGGTCTTTTCGTGCAAATCAACGCCCAGCAGCATCAAGGGATGGGCGCCCTTGAATTTTCCCGCCCTTACTATCCGGTCGCCTTCCGGAACCCGTCGGGCGCAAGCCAAAAGGAGGGCCCAAGCCGTGTCGGCCGTGGCTTCCGTAAGGACGTCTGGTGTGTTGGTCACCCAAATCCGCCGGGTCCGGGCGGCCTTCAAGTCGATGTTGTTGTAGCCGACAGCGCAATTCGCAACGCATTTCAATCGCGGGGCCGCCAAAAGGACTTTTTCAGTAACGGGGTCGGCCAGGGTGGTCAAAATCGCGTGAAAGGGTTTGACTTTGGACGCCAACTGGGATTCGGTCAATTGGCGCTTGTTCCAGGTTACGGCGTATTGGAGCCGTAAAAACCGGTAGGCAACATCCGGCAGTTCATTGGTGATGAAAACGAGCTTTCGCAAAAAAGCCTCCCTCGAAGGGCCATTAGAAGGAAATCAGTTGTCTAGGTATTAAAGCGGGCTTAAGTGCCCGGGGTAACGGTTCCGGTCGGAGTGGTAGTTTCCTTCGGATTCACCATGTTGCTGACCTTCTGCCAAAGACTGGGCGGCGGCGTAGGAGTTACGGTCGCCGTGGGTGTTGGCGAGGGGGAAACCCGCCCATCGATGAGCAGGATACGGTCATGTCCCCCGGTCCTCAACGCGGGGGTTCCAACAGGATCCACGCGCATGGAAACATCGGCTACTTCCAGGACGTCCACTTCCAAGGCGTACTCGGAGTCCTTTAAGTTGTAAAACCGGCCGAAGAGGGAAACCTTGATCCCCTTGGCCAGCTCATCCAGTTCATGGAGATCACCGGTTGCGGTGTGGAATAGGAGGATTGGAAAGGAATAATGAAGGTCGTCCGCTTCCTTCAGGCTTACTTGGGCCAGGTTGTAGTTCCTGGCGTCCATGCCCACGCGGTTGAGCCGGGATTGGTAATCATAAGGTTGGAGCCACTTGTAGGACGAAAACACGCCGTCAATTTTAATGGGCCGCCCGTTGTTGATCTCGGTGTAATGAGTCCGCAGAAAGTCCAGATCCATGGTTTCGTAGTTGGAAATAAAGCTCCGGGAATCAGACTGGGCGACCAGGGTCCCGGCGGCCAGCAGGATGGCGAAGGCTGATAAAAGGGCGGCTTTTTTCACGAACCGGCTCCTTGGTAGGCGGAAAAGGATGTGAAAGCGGGCTCATTATAGCCGCTCCCTCCTGCCCCACCAAATGCATTTTTGAGGCCCTTCCGGGTGCTTCTGGCCCCGAAGAACCGGTTTAAAGGTTCCCGCCCATTTAATCACCCCTCAAAACGTAGGCGCCAAATTAAAGTGAAATGTCGGAGGCGCTGATTGATCCAGCCTCCAGGCGACATCAAACCGGAACTCGACAAGGGCGCGTTGATACAAAAAGGTATAGATTCGGATTCCTGTCCCGATGCTGCTCAAGACCGGGGAACTGGGAATGTCGCCCAGTTGGTTGGCCACAACACCCGTATCCGCAAACCCGGCCAATTCGACGTCCTTGATGAGGAAAAAGGACAACGGTTCGGGGATAAAGTTCATGTTGGTGGCAAGGGGGTACCTCAGTTCCGTGTTCCAAAGTCCCAGGTTGCTCCCAAAAAAAGTGTTCCCACCATATCCCCGGATCGTCGTGAAATAAGCCTCGAAAGGCGCGTCATCCCCGATAAAAAAGGTCTGGGGATTGGGCCCCTGGGAAGTCATTCCAATGATCCGGTTGGCCCAGACCAGATGGTTGAGGAAGCTGAGATCGGCGAAAAAGTCCGTTTCAAAAAGAAGATTGGCGAAGGACACGTTGGAATCGAGCACCGGCAGTGCGTGCAAAAGGGTGAAGTTCAGCCCATAACCGCTGCTGGGCCAAAACTGGGTCCCCTTCCGCTTGTCCTGGACGAAGGAAAGCCGGTAAAAATTCGCGACATTCCATTCGTCCGTGTTCAGGTTGTAGTTTGAAATCCCCTCGTTGAACTGCAGATAAATGGGGCTTCCCAGAAACCTTTGGGTTCCCAACCCATACTCGATCCGGGTCGAGGTATCGATGGGATAGCTGAAATTCAGCGTAAAACCGTTTTCATTGTTGCGGTACTGGTTGACGATGTTGCCGCTTTGCAGGTCGTAGATGTTGAAGTAATTCTGGTAGTAAAAGTAATCCAGGTCGACCGTGGTGCGCCATTGGGAGAATTCATAATTGGCCTCAATGCCCGTCCGGACGCCGGGGATCGTATCCCCCAAAATCCCGACGCGGTTGTCGCCAAGATAGTCGCTGAGCTGGACCACTCCCCCACCCACGAAACCGAA
>JAJPJW010000035.1 GCA_021324075.1 Pseudomonadota bacterium
AGAGGCTGCATTCTTCCCTGGGGTACCAAAGCCCGGTGGAGTTCGAGGCTGGAACTACACTAAACTAGGTTGTCCACTAAATCGGGGGAACTCCAGCCTGGCCCCTTCATTCGTTTTTCCTCTTTCGGCCCAAACTACAAACTATTGACCAAACCCCTTTGTTCGTTGTGTCACGCTTGAAACTCGTGTGATTTCCCCAAGAAATAAATATGTGTGAATAACTGCTAATCTAGCTTCATCTTTGGAAACATTATCATGAACGCCTTTGCAAACCTTATCATTCACTGCGTCTAGTCTCGCCGAAAGGTGTTCAATTTCCGATGTAATCAAAGCCATGTTGCTTTCACTATTAATCACCCCATCAAGATACGCCAGCAACCGGTTTTTATATTCTTCAGGACCGACCTTTCTGGTCTTTCCTTTGGAATCCAAAAAGGGCTGTTCTTGTGGAGGAAAAAGTGAATCTGCAACTGTTAACAATAAACGTCGACATGATGTTAAAGCTGCTGATCGGGATTCCGAAGATTCCTCATTTAACCTTTCATTAATTGCCAATAGCTGTTCTGCAGCTTGAGGACAATGCGCTCTAATAAATCTGTCCACTTCTTCTCTAGATTTTTCAAAAATGTTCTGTGCCACATCACCAAGTTCGATAGCTAAATAAACATCCGTTACATAACCATGTATTCCCGATTTTATCGCCGCAAAAAGACCTTTATTTGAAACGTAAAGTTCTTTTTGGGCCATCTCAGTTTTTAGTTGCGTAGCTAATAAAGCTTCCGTTGCCCCTTTAGCGACATAATCCGTGGCAGTTAATGATGACTTCGGGGTTGAGCGAATTGCTTCAATAGAAGCTTCATCGGCTCTGGTCTGGGCCTCAAGTTTGATCAAGCTTGATAAATAATATCTACCGTCAGTTGTTAATCTTCCACTCGCTAAAGCATATTTTTGGCAAGAACCCAAATTTTCTGTTCGAAAGTCCTGAGGATATCCCCTTATTTCTAAATCCAACCAGGCTTGTGCGTCAGTATCTCTCATAAGTTGAGCAAGACGTTTTGTTTTCATTAAAATAAATTCAATGCCTAATGGTGCCAATTCAAAGGTCGGAAGAATTTCTAAGGCCACTTTCCGAGCTTCATCTAAACGTGACATTTCTATCCTCGTAGTGAATTTTGTTACTCATAAACTAAAGGTGTAATTAGATGACTCAGAAAAATCATAAACATTCACCAAATGGCCGTTTACTGATCCCGAGAAATGACACCCCGCTCCATAATCATATCCAGAGAATTCGTTCCCGTTTGTCTGCAGCGAAACATATGATCCCACTCCATAATCATAAAGGTTTGGAAAACTGCCTCCGAAGTGGCATCCTCGGGAATGGTCATAAAAATCGGCCCTTGACCCATTAATATTTCCACTTATGGTTAAATGCTTTGTCCGCGAATAATCGTAAATACCCGGCCTTTGCACTCCAGTAATAGCTTCACCTGCAACATAAGCAATACATGCACGTGTTCCTTCATTCATAATAAAACCTCCATTTGAAAAAGATTTGAACTCTAATTTTTTTGTGGAATTTCGAAGAAACCTGGAGGGTCATCAACGGAGGGCGAAAGAAATTAACTTTACGTCACGTTCATATGATCACAGCGAAACTTCCGAGCCACAATTTGTTTACCAACTGCAAAAAGTGCTTTCTCCTTTCTCTTTAAAAAAGCCCCACCCTCTTTACGAGAGCGGGGCTTCGGTCCTCATTGCCCCCCGGTAAGGGGGACAATTAAATCAAATCGCCCTCCTACGCCATCCCACTACGCCCGTTGGGCTTCGAGGGACAGGCGGCTTCGGCGGGCAAGTCGTTGCCTCAGTGCAGAATTAACTGCAACCCGAAGTCGAGCCGCAGTTCAGGCACTTATAACAAGCCGCGTTGCGCACCATGATCGTTCCGCATTCGGGACAGGGCGGAGCATCCGCCTGGGTCTGGAACACGGCTTGGTCACGCTTGTCGGCCGCCGAGACCTCTTCGGTCTTCGGGTGGCTGTGCGTATGCGCCGGAGCCGCGGGAGCGGCTGCCGCTCCGGAAGCTTTGGCCGCATGGGTGGCTTCCACGGCCGTGGGGGCCGGCCCGTCGTGGGCTTCCGCCGCGCCGCGTTCGCCCGCAGGCAGGAACTTCAAGGCCAGCCAGCGGAAGATGTAGTCCGTGATCGACTTGGCGAAGCGCACTTCGGGGTTGTTGGTGATGCCGGAAGGCTCATACCGGCTGTGGCTGAACTTGTTCACCAAGACCTTCAGGGGCACGCCGTACTGCAGGGCCAGGCTGATGCCCGTGGCGAAGCTGTCCATGAGGCCCGAAACCGTCGAGCCTTCCTTGGACATGGTGATGAACAATTCGCCCGGGGTCCCGTCCTCGAACTTGCCGACGGTGATGTAGCCCTCGTGGCCGGCGATGGAGAACTTGTGGGTGATGGCTTCCCGTTCGTCGGGCAGGCGGCGGCGCACCGGCTTTGCGGCCTTGGGCTTGCCGTCTGCGTCCAGGTTAGTGGACAGCGGCTGGCTGCGCTTGCAGCCGTCGCGGTAGATAGCCACGGCCTTGAGCCCCAGCTTCCAGCTTTCGATATAGGCCTGCATGATGTCTTCCACGCTGGCTTCGTTGGGCAGGTTGACCGTCTTGGAGATGGCGCCTGACAGGAAGGGCTGGACCGCGCCCATCATGCGGATGTGGCCCATGTAGTGGATGGACCGGGTTCCGTTCATGGGCTTGAAGGCGCAGTCGAACACCGGCAGGTGCTCGGTCTTCAAATGCGGCGCGCCCTCGATGGTGTCGTGGGCTTCGATATAGGCCAGGATGTCCTTCACCTGGCTGTCGGAATACTTGAGGTTCCTCAAGGCTTCGGGCACCGTCTGGTTGACGATCTTGATGACCCCGCCGCCCACCAGTTTCTTGTACTTGACCAGGGCGATATCGGGCTCGACGCCGGTGGTGTCGCAATCCATCAGGAAGCCGATGGTGCCCGTGGGCGCCAAAACGGAAACCTGGCCGTTGCGGAAACCCCATTCCTTGCCGTGGGAGAGGACTTCCTTCCACACCGCTTGCGCGGCGATGAACAGGTCGTCGGAGACGCCCTCGCGCTTGATCTTGGCGGCTTCCGATTGATGCATCTTCATGACGCCCAGCATGGGTTGTTCGTTGCGGGCATAGCCGGCGAAGGGACCCACTTCCTTGGCGATCTTGGAGCTCATCAAATTGGCCTCGCCCTGCATGAGGGCGGTGATGGCGGCGGCATAGTTGCGGCCTTCATCGCCGTCGTAGGGCAATCCACGGCTCATCAAAAGCGCGCCCAGGTTGGCGTAGCCCAAGCCCAGCGGGCGGTAGTCGTGGCTGTTGCGCTCGATGGGGCGGGTGGGGTAGCTGGCGTTATCCACCGTGATTTCCTGGCCCAGGATGGTGATATCCACCGCGTGCTTGAAGGCCTCGATGTCGAACTCGCCCTCACGGTTGCGGAACTTCATGAGGTTCAAGGAAGCCAGGTTGCAGGCCGAATCATCCAGGTACATATATTCGGAACACGGGTTCGAGGAGTTGATGCGGGCCGTGTTGGAACTGGTGTGCCACTTGTTGATGATGCTGTCGTACTGCATTCCCGGGTCGCCGCAGATCCAGGTGGATTCGGCGATCATGCGTAGGATTTCCTTGGCCTTGAAGGTGTCCATGGCCTTTCCGTCTTTGCGGGCCTTGGTGGTCCAGGTGCCGTCTTTTTCGGCGGCGGTCATGAACTCGTCCGTCACGCGCACCGAGTGGTTGGCATTCTGGAACTGCACGGAGTCATAGGCCCCGCCGGGGACGTTGAAGCCGCCGTCGTAGCCGGAGTCGATGAGGGCCCAGGCCTTCTTTTCTTCGTCCGACTTGCACTTAACGAATTCCACGATGTCCGGATGGTCGGCGTCCAGGATGACCATCTTGGCCGCGCGGCGGGTGCGCCCGCCCGACTTGATGACGCCCGCGAAGGAGTCGTAGCCCTTCATGAAGGAGACCGGGCCGGAGGCCGTGCCGCCGCCCGAGAGTTTTTCCTTGGAGGAACGAAGGTTGGAGAAGTTCGTGCCCGTGCCCGAACCGTATTTGAAGAGCATGCCCTCGGTCTTGGCCAGGTCGAGGATGGATTCCATGCTGTCGGAAACCGAGTTGATGAAGCAGGCCGAACATTGGGGCCGGGCTTCGATGCCTACGTTGAACCACACGGGGGAGTTGAAGGCCATCTTCTGGTGCACCAGCAGGTGCAGGAGTTCGTTGTGGAAGATCTCGGCATCGTCGTCGGTGTCGAAATAACCCATGTCCTTGCCCCACTCGGCGATGGTGTCGGCCACGCGGCGGATGAGCTGCTTGACGGAGCGTTCGCGCTTCTCGGTGCCCAGGGCGCCGTGGAAGTATTTGGAGACCACGATGTTGGTGGCGGTTTGCGACCAGGTCTTGGGGACTTCGACGTCCTTTTGTTCGAAAATCACTTTCCCTTTTTCATCGGTGATGGAGGCAGAACGCAGTTCCCACTCCACTTCATCGAAGGGGTGGACCCCCTTCTTGGAAAAATAGCGCTTGATCTTCAGGCCGCCGTCACGGGTGAACGTGTTGGGCCTCACGAAAGTTGGGGTCACGGCATTGGGCTGGGCAGGCTTGGACATGCTTCCTCCTTCTAAGTTATGAACATCGCCTGGAACGGTAGCAGCCGTCTCAGGGGCCAAGAAGGCCCGCCTGGTGTTAACGGAAAGTTAAACCAGTGGAAGCGTCCTTGGTTGTAGTGGATGTGGTCGAAATTCGTGTGGAGCTGGCGGAACAGTAGTTGAGGCGCTGCGGTCGGATCCCCCGGTGAATATCCCCCTCTAAAATCATCACGCTTCCGGGTGCCTGAACTTCCCCCATGGCACCGCTTGAGGCGTTTAAAACACTGGCATACCTAACTTTGCGACCCCCAAGACTTGGTAGTCAAGGGGGGTACCTCACACCATATGTTTTCAGTCATTCTTTAGACAATATAGGGCAAAAATCGTTATTTAACACCATATTTTGTTGACGGGGCGTTATAGCACTACCATATCTAGGTCGTCAAAGGGTTTATTGTTAAATTTCTCCTCGAATCCGCGCAAAAGGCGTTCCAAAAGGCCCGCTCATGTCATTGCGGGGAGACCTCATTTAGTTGTCTCTTTGAGGAGGGCTTCGATCCTTTTTTGGGCCACATCGTCCCCTTCCGGCGAGGCCTCGAGGTTTTCTTGGGCCGCCTGCTGGTACCAATGCATGGCGGTCGCGATGCTTTTATCCACCCCATGCCCCTTGGCGTAAAGGTCCCCCACCCCGATCTTGGCCAGGAGGCAGCCGTCGTCGATGGCCTGCAGGTACCAGTCCATGGCCTCCTTGTAATCCTGGGTTGTCCCCAGCCCGTTTTCATACAGGTCGCCGATATCGCATTCCGCCACCCCGAGATGCTGGTCGGCGGCCTTTAAAAACCATTTCATGGCTTCCTTGTAATCCTGGGGGACCCCATTCCCGAACCGGTACAGGCATCCGATGTTGTATTCGGCATCCGCCGAATCCTGCGCCGCCGCCTTTTGGTACCACTCCATCGCTTTCCCGTAATCCTGTGGGACTCCGTCGCCTTCGTCATAAAGGAAGCCCACACCGCTTTGGGAATAGGCGTCCCCTTGCAAGGCGGCCTTGAGGTACCACTTCATGGCCTCCGTGTAGTCCTGGGGAGTACCGTAACCGCTGCTATAGAGGAAGCCGAGGTTGCTTTCCGCGATCACGTTTCCCTGTTCGGCGGATTTCCGGAACCACTTCATCGCTTCCGGATAATCCTGGGGAACCCAATCCCCATCGGAATAAAGGGCCCCCATCCAGCACTCGGCGGCCGCATCCCCCCGTTCGGCGGCCTTTTGGTACCAAATTCTCTGCAACTTGAACTTCATCGTCTCAAAAAATCCCCTTCCCCCCGGATCGTCCGAATCTTGGGCCAGGAGAAAGGAAGGGAGGCAAAGGGATAGGCACAGGAGGGCCATCACTCCTAATGAATTTGGGAAATATCTTTTCATGCCATTTCCTTTCCATAGCCGGCCGGAAACCCTTCCCGGACTGAATCCAGGATCGAGGATGTTTCATCCTCCGTCAAGAACCGCCATTGGCCGGGTTGCGTATCCAGGTGGACCGGCCCGATGGAGATCCTTGTCAGGTCCAGGGCCTTGAAGAACTTCTGAAGCTGGACATCCTTCAGCGCGCCGAACATGCGGCGGATGTGGCGGTTCTTCCCCTCGTCCAGGGTGACCTTCAGGAGCGTGTTCGGACCCACGACCCCCAAGACCTCCACCGATTTTACTTTAAGAAGGCCGATGGGGGTCTCGACCCCCTTGAGGACATTCTCCAGGTGTTCCCGCCGAAGACGGCCCTTCACCCAAACCTCGTAGGTTTTATCGATGTGGCCCGGCGTTTGGAGGCGGTAGACCAGGGGGCCTTCCTGGACGAAAAGGAGAAGGCCGGTGGAATCCTTGTCGAGGCGCCCGACGGGCACCCAACCTTGGGCGTGGAATTCGGGCGGAAGAAGCGAATAGACGGTTTTGGGGTCCAGGGCGGCCCTGGGCCGGGTGACCACATAACCCTTGGGCTTATGGAGCATCAGGATGCGCTGGGTCATTCGGGCCTTTGATTATGGGTCAGTTCGATTGCCACCCGTTCTCCCCCTCTGAAAGAGGGGGACTAAGGGGGAGTTAGACTTATCGTTTCGCTCGGGAAAAGACTAATACCCCCCTTCCCCCTTTTTCAAAGGGGGAGTCAATTCAAACTGACCCACTGCCAGGCCTTTGAGGAGGACGGCCGTCGGAGACCAAGGACCGCGGTTAAACGCCCTTGGCCTTGAGCTCCGCCGCCAGCTTCTCAAAGCCCTTCTTGCCCAAAAGCGCGAACATATTCTTCTTATAGGCTTCCACACCGGGCTGGTCGAAGGGATTGATACCCACCAGGGTGCCCGAGATGCCGCAGGCCATCTCGAAGAAATAATAAAGGTAGCCCAGGGAATATTCGGAGAGTTCCTCCAGGGTGAGCCGGATGACCGGCAGTCCCCCGTCCTTGTGCGCCACGGCCGTTCCCTTGAAGGCCTGCTCGTTGACCCAGGAGAGCTTCTTGCCCGCCAAAAAGTTCAGGCCCTCGCGGTCGTCCTTGTCCTTGGGGATCACCACGTCCGCTTCCTCGTCCTTCACCCAGAGCATGGTTTCCATCAGGTTGCGCTGGCCCTCCTGCAGGTACTGGCCCATGGAATGCAGGTCCGTGGTCAGGTCCACGCTGGCCGGGAAGAGGCCCTTGCCTTCCTTGCCTTCGGACTCGCCGTAAAGCTGTTTCCACCATTCGCTCACGTAGTGCAGTTCGGGCCGGAAATTGGCCAGGACCTCGGCCACCTTCCCCTTCTTATAGAGGAGGTACCGGGCCGCCGCGTAGCGGGCCGAGAGGTTCGTCGAGAAGTCGGAGGACTTCATCACCTTGGCCGCATCCTGCGCGCCCTTGAGGAGTTTGGCGATATCGAAGCCCGCCGCCGCGATGGGAAGGAGTCCTACGGGTGTGAGCACGGAGTAGCGGCCGCCCACGTCGTCGGGAATGACGAAGGTGGCGTAGCCTTCGGCGTCGGCCATGCCCTTGAGGGCCCCCTTGGCCTGGTCGGTGACCGCGGCGATACGGGCCTTGGCTTTCTTCTTTCCCACCGCCTTTTCCACCCAGGTCTTGAGGATGCGGAAGGCCACCGCCGGTTCGGTGGTGGTGCCGGACTTGGAGATGACGATCAGGCCGGTCTTCTTCGGGTTGAGTTGCTTCATCAGCTTGTTGAAGGAA
>JAJPJW010000171.1 GCA_021324075.1 Pseudomonadota bacterium
CTTGACCTGGTCCATCTTGCGTTTCCACTCGTCGCGGATCTTCTGGCCGTCCTCCGGAGAGGTCCGCATCAGGACCTCGGCCTTGGCCATTTCCTGCTGGCACTTTAAAACCACCTGGTATTTCTCATCGGCCTGCCGGGCGTGTTCGGAGATGAGGCCCATTTGGCCGCCCAACTCGTCCAACCACTTGGCCATCCCTCCGCCGGCCAAGCCGGTCTTACCCTCGAAGGCCTTGAGGAAGGCTAATTCCGGTTCGGTCGCGCTATCGCCTCTGCTCCAAATATTGGACACCTTCTTGAGGATCTCCATGGCGGTCTTGGCGTTCTTTCCCGCCACCTCGTTGAAAGTGGGGATGAACCTCGTGAAGTTGAAGTCCATCTGGCCGACGCAGATCCCAATCTCGGAGCGCAGTTGGCCCATCTTGCGCTTCCACTCGTTCTTGACGTAGCTGTTATCGCCGCCGGAGGCGGCGCGCAGGTCCCGCTCACGCTCCTTGCCCATCTTGAAGGAAACCAGCTCGTTGCGGGCGATGGCCATGAACTTGTCGACCATGCAGTAAACGGGGGCGGGGATCGTCTCAGGGTTGCGGCCTGAAAAGGATTTTAGAAGGGACTCATAAAGAGCGGGCGGCATCAGCTCGATGTGCTTGGTCTCCTTCTCGGTCTGGACGGTGATCCTGTCCCCGATGGCCCCGGTGCAAAGGAAGGTGGATTGCTCGGCATTGAGGTTGTTCAAGAGGTTGGGAACGATGTAATCCACCAGCGCGTTGTAGGCGTTGCGCAATTTATCCGAGCGGGACTTTTCCGCGATGGCCGAAGTGTCGGCGTCGTTGGCGAAGAAGCGGATAAACTCCTCGACCTTATCCCGGACCTCGCTATCCACCCCCTTCATGAGTTGTTCATAGTGGGTGCCGGTGACGGATTGAGTGGCAGTGGACATAAAAGAAAGCCTCCAGGGGAGAAATGGGAAACTTAGGGAGCGTTATTATAACAGGCCCTTTATAAGGTGAAAAAGGGAATTAAACCAAAGGAGGTTTAAAAGCCGGTGACGGGAAGCACCTTGAAACTAAAAACAAGGCGGACTTTTTAAGGCCGTTTTACCGTTTAAAGGTTTACGGATGGAGGATTCGAACGCAACATCCGGTTTTCCCCGCGAGTTTGGGAAAGAAGTGGACTCCAACGGGCGTCCATTAAAGCCCTTGTCAGCCACTTCAGGCTTGTTTTTTACAGGAGCCGTGCTTCAATAAGGGCCGCTAAACCCCGGGGCAAGGAGAGGTCATGAAATTCAACAGCGATAGTTTCGGCGACGGTTCCCGTTTGGGAGGGGAATATGTCTTTCTCAAGCCCCACCTCAGCCACTACGCGGAACTGGCCAAGAACCGGAACCCCCATTTCTCCTGGGGCGAAATGCCGGAAGGCACCAAATCCCTCGTCATTGTCATGCACGACATCGACGCCCCCACCAGCCGTGACTTCGTGAACAAGGTGGGCAAGGTGGTCCCCCATGCCTATCCCCGGACCGAGTTCTACCATTGGGCGGCGGTGGACCTGGACCCCAAGACCTTCATCCAGTCCGGTGAATTCAGCAAGGAAGTCACGGTCAAGGGCAAACCCGGCCCGGCCGGCTCCCGCGGCACCCGTCATGCCATCAATGATTTCACCGAATGGTACAAGGGGAACCCGAACATGGAAGGCACCTACTTCGGCTATGACGGTCCCGCCCCGCCCTGGAACGACGAGAAACTCCACACCTACCTTTTCACCCTCTACGCTTTGAGGGAAAAGAGGGTCCCGGTGGAAGGCAATTTCACCTGCAAGGACGTCCTGAACGCCTTGACCGGCCTGGTCCTGGACAAAGCCGTGCTCAAGTGCACCTATGGCATCTACCCCAAGGCAAGGGCTTAAACCGGCGCTGAGGGGCGTCCATTAGCCCCTCTCCTCAATCTAGCGGCTCGTGTCAAAAGCTACTACTCGGCCTCCCCCTCTGAAAGAGGGGGATTGAGGGGGAGTTAGTTTTTTCGGAATGATTAAAAAAAGGCTAATGCCCCCCTTCCCCCCTTTTTCAAATGGGGGAGATTTAAACTCACCCACCGCCGGATTTTGAGATTTAGGTTTTCTTTATTTAAGCGTCGAAGGGTCCAGCGACCAAAGCCACTTCCAGTTTTTCCCCTTCCGCTCAAAGGCGGCCACGCCGCCGGTGGGGAAAGCCATCTCGGCTTCCGGCGAATCGTCGGCGAAAAGGGAAGCCAGTTCCGCCACGAAGGGAAGATGGGTGACCAGCATCAGGGAATCGCTTTTTTCGGTGTTGATTTCCCCGTAAACGGCCTGGGCATCCCCTTCGGGTTTGATGTCGGCCCTTTCCTCCACTTTCACCCCGCCCTTGCCGTTGATCTCCAGGAAAATTTCGGCGGTTTGCTTGGCGCGGGTCTTGGGGCTGTGCCAGAGGGTTTGGACCTTGAGGTCCTTCTTCTTAAAGTGCTTGGCGATGAGGGAGGCTTCTTCCCGTCCGCCGGAAGTCAGGCCGCGGGGCCCGTCGGGCTCCTGGCGGGCGGCTTTGCCATGCCGGAATAGATAAACGACCATAAAATCACCTCTATATAACAGGATGCCAATAAGGTGCGGCTATCAATAGTGAATCCCTATGCCTTATGTTACGCCAGGATTAAATTTGCCGTGCGGGTTTATTCTTTGTCGCGGATACGGGCCCGGAAATGGCGGTTGAACTCCTCCAGGTGGGTCCAGGATTTCCAGTCCCCCATGCGGTCGATATAAAAGAAGCCGTTCAAATGGTCCATCTCGTGCTGTACCACCCGGGCTTCAAAGCCGCGAACAGTCTTGCGGATCTTCAGGCCGCCCGGCGTCAGGGCCTCGAAAGTGACCCAGCGGGAACGGGGAACCAGGCCCCGGAAGCCGGGGATGCTCAGGCAGCCCTCCCAACCCTTCACGGTGGATTTGGAATAGGCGACGATCCGGGCGTTCACATAACCCTGCAAAGGGAAGGAAGCCACTTTGGGGTAACGCTTGTTGCCGCGGCATTCCATCACGAAGACGCGGCGGTTTTGACCCACCTGGTTGGCGGCCAAACCGACCCCTTGGGCTTTGCGCATGGCTAGGACCATCTGCCGCAGGAAGCCGGTAAATTCTTTACCTTTGAGTTTTCCCAGGGGAACATTTGAGATTTTCCGTCGAAGGACCGGATTTCCGATTTTGACGATCCCGAGTTTTTTCAATGAAAGCCCCTTTGGCGTCATTTAATACTTCCTATTTAACCGAAAAAACATACACTAACCCACCTTAGCCACGTCGCAATAACTGCTGTCATTGCGAGGAGTGCCCCGCGAATAGCGGGGCGGTTACGACGAGGCAACCCCAGTTCCAAATAAGCTTTTTCCCAAGAAGCGGTATTTAAACTGAGGTTGCTTCGTCATAAGCGAGTCCCTATTTGGGACTCATTCCTCGCAATGACGGCTTTAACATTTTTTAAAGAAAGGTCGTAATGTCCTCCCAGTTTATTTCATTCCCCAAGGACTTTCTATGGGGCGCCGCCACCAGTTCCTTCCAAATCGAGGGTTCGCCCCTGGCCGACGGGGCGGTTTCCAGCGACTGGTACCGCTTCACCAAGACCCCCGGACGCATCCTGAACGGCGAAAACGCCGACACGGCCTGCGACCACTACCACCGTTATCCAGAAGACGTGGCCCTGATGAAAGAGCTGGGCCTCAAGACCTACCGGTTTTCCATCTCCTGGCCGCGGGTCATGTCCGGGCGCAAGCAGGTCAACGCCAAGGGCCTGGACTTCTACCGCCGCCTGCTGGGCGAGCTCAACGATGCGGGCATCACCCCCAATGTCACCTTGTTCCACTGGGAAGTGCCGGATTGGGCCGAGGGCGACTGGGAAAACCGCGAGACCGCCCATGCCTTCCGCGATTACGCCGAGGCCGTCTTCAAGGCCCTGGGCAAGGAAGCCCCCTTGTGGAGCACCATGAACGAACCCATCTGCGTGGCCGAACTGGGCCGCCTTTTCGGGGTCTTCCCCCCGGGCAGAAACAACGACAGGACGGCCTATGGCCGGGTGACCCACCACCTGAACCTGGCCCACGCCATGACCGTGCAAACCTACCGGCAGATGAACCTGCCCGGCGAGATCGGCTGGGTGCACTCCCTGCAGGAAATCGTCCCGGCCACTTCCGAAAAAAAGGACCTGGAGCAGGCCCAGAAGCTCCTGGAGCTCAGCCAGGGTGTTTACCTGGGCGTGGGCGCGGGCCGGGGCTACCCGGACAGCTTTTTCGATTTCGCGGGCAAGCCCGAGGGCTACCGCGAGGAGGACCTCAAGACCATCGCCCAGCCCGTGGATTTCCTGGGGGTGAACCATTATTTCCCGACCTACGCGCGCTACAGCCCGGGGTTCGACGCCTTCGACAACGACCGCACCCCCCCGCCGGGCGCCCCCCTGAACGACCTGGACTGGCCGGTGGTGCCGGAAGTCCTCGGCAACCTCCTGGTGCGCCTCTGGAAGGACTACGGCTACCGGAAGCTCTTCGTCACCGAAAACGGCTTCTCCACCCGCGACTCCCTGCGCTCCCCGGACCAGACGGTGCACGACGACGCCCGGGTGCATTACCTGGGAACCTACCTGGAGGCGGCCCACAAGGCCATCCAAGCCGGCGCGCCCCTCAAGGGCTACTATGTGTGGTCGTTCCTGGACAACTTCGAGTGGGCCTACGGCTACGACCCCCGCTTCGGCATCGTGCACGTGGATTACAAGACCCAGAAGCGCAGCTTCAAGGACAGCGCCAAGTGGTACAAGGAAACCATCGCGAAGAACGGGTTCGACCGGGGGGCCTTGCCCAAGAACCCCAGCTACCGGTATAAGAAATAAACAGATTGAACCACAGAGTACACAGAGGTCACAGAGTTCAAGATTTAGAATTTGTTAAAATCTAAAACTGAATTTTTACTCTGTGTACTCCGTGTACTCTGTGGTTAAAGATTCCTGAGGGTGTTTCCATGCCGACCTTTCACGACGACCTGAAATTCCTGAACAACCACACCGAAATCCACGTCCTCACCGACGGCCGGGACCGCCAGGTGGTCGTTTCGCCCAAACTGCAGGGCCGGGTTTTCACCAGCACCCTGGGCGGCCCGACGGGCCTCAGCCATGGTTGGATCAACCGGGAACTTTTGGAATCGGGCGAAAGCAAGCCCCGCTTCAATTCCTACGGCGGGGAAGACCGTTTCTGGATGGGCCCCGAGGCCGGGCAATACGCCCTTTTCTTCGCCCCCGGCAGGCCCTTCGAGCTGGAACATTCCTATGTGCCCGCCCCTTTCGACAAGGAATCCTTCGAGGTAGCGGAAAAAAGCGCCAAGGCCATCCGCTTCCGCAAGCACATGAAGCTGCCCAATTACGCGGGGTTCACCTTCCAGGCCGAACTGGAGCGAAGCATCAACCTCCTGGGTGACGGGGAGATCTTCGCGGGGCTGGGGTTGGACGCCGCGGGCCTGGAAGCGGTGGGGTTCGAGTCCGTGAATAGGATCTTCAACCGGGGCCAGGAGCCCTGGCGCAAGGAGACCGGGCTGGTTTCCATCTGGATCCTGGGCATGTTCCAGCCTTCGGACAAGTCCACCGTGGTCATCCCCTTCATCCCCGGGCCGGAGAAGGACCTGGGCCCCGTCGTGAACGACGCTTATTTCGGCAAGGTGCCGCAGGGGCGGCTGAAGGTGGGGAAGGACGTCCTCTTTTTCAGCGGCGACGGCCAGTGCCGGAGCAAGATCGGGGTGGAACCGCGCCGGGCCAAGCCCGTGCTGGGGTCCTGGGACGCGGAAAACAAGATCCTCACCATCGCCCGGTACACCCTGCCCGAAAAACCCGGCGTTTACGTCAACTCCATGTGGGAAATCCAGGACGACCCCTATAGCGGCGACGTGGCCAACAGTTACAACGACGGCCCGCCCGCCCCGGGCCAGAAGCCCGAGGGCCCCTTCTTCGAGCTGGAAACCTCCTCGCCCGCGGCGGCCCTGAAACCGGGGGAGTCCCTCACCCACCTGCACCAGACCTTCCATTTCGCCGGGGATATCCACGCCCTGGACAAGGCCGCCAAAAAGCTGCTGGGGGCGCCGCTTGCCGAAATCGAAGGGGCGATTTCTTTTAAGTGAGACTTAATTTTTGCTGTCATCCCGAGGAGCCGAGCCGATAGGCTCGTTTGGCGACGTGGGGATCTCAGGTTTTGGTTGTTATTTTTACAACCTGGGATTGCCACGGCCCAAGACGCCCCGATTGGGGCTGGGCCTCGCAATGACAACAAATCTTTAGGTTTTAAAATGAAATACTATTACGTTTATATCCTCTCCAATAAAACCAATACCGTTTTATACACCGGCGTCACTAATGATTTGAAAAAACGTGTCTATCAACATCGGGAGAAACTAGCGGAAGGATTCACCAAGAAATTCAATGCGAACCGCCTTGTTTACTACGAGCAAACTGAAAACGTTGAGGGGGCTATTCAAAGGGAAAAACAGGTAAAGGGTTGGAATCGGTCAAGGAAAGTGGAGATGGTGTCCAAGTTCAATCCGAAATGGGAAGACTTATTTGAAAAGCTTTGAAAACGGAACACAAAAACCTGGGGTTGCCTTATATGGTTTCCGGATGTCATTGCGAGATCCAGCCCCAATCGGGGCGTTTTGGACCGTGGCAATCGCAGGTTTTAAAAAGCCTAAAAACCTGGGATTCCCATGCCGACCCTCCATAAAGCTGTTAAAGAGGTCGGTATAGTACCGATTTCTCTAACTCCCTTATGGAAAATCGGCACACGCCGATAACCGCGCCGATTGGCGTATCGGCTCGGAATGACAACCAAATCGAAAAGCCAAGTTTGTTATATTAATCCCCTATGAAACCCCGCACCGCCCCCCCCTTCGACGGCCTGCGCCCCCACTATCCCCTTTTGTATTTCCTTCTTTTCTATTTCCTCTTCTGCCTCTTCACCTACCGCGATTACGGGGTGGCCTGGGACGAATACGACGTCTATTCACGGGGCGGCGCGCTGTTCCATTATTTCCTGGGGGGCTTCGGCCCCTCCAACTTCCTCGTCAACAACGGCAAGGCCGACGGCTGGGTGCTTTACGACTACTGGTACCCCATGCTCCTCTTCCTGTTCAACAACGGCTTCTCAATGGAGTATTTCCACTGGTTGAACCTCCTTTTCGCCTCGCTGGTCTTCATCTCCTCCTATGAACTTCTTTACTCGGCCTACCGCAGTCCCTTGCTGGCGCTCCCAGGCCCCGTCTTTCTTTTCCTCATGCCTCGGTTCCTGGGCCACCTGCCTTTCACCCCGCGCGATACGGCCTTCGCCATCACTTATTTCATGGCCCTTTCGGCCCTTTACTTCCTGCGCGAAAAAACCGGCACGGCTAAAATCCTGGCCTTGGGCCTTCTTTTCGGAATGGCCCAGTCCTCCCGGATGGTGGGGCTGTCGCTTTACCTGGTTTGGGCGCTGTTTTATTTGTACGAGTGGCGGCAGGACAACGCCCTTTGGCGGCACAAGCCCGAAAGCCACCGCCGGCATATCCGCTTCGCCGTTGATTTCGTTTTGACCCTTGCGGTCTCACTTCTCTTTATGGCCGCGACCTGGCCTTACCTGGCCCACGGATTTTTTTCGCGTTTTCTCGAGGTGCTGAGCGCGGCCTCGCGCTTTCCCTGGACGGGCCAGTTCCTTTTCAACGGCCGGATGGTTTCGGCCAATGAACTGCCCTGGACCTACCTGCCCCTCTGGCTTTTGGTTTCAACGCCCCTTTTCATCCTCTTCTTCCTGGCGGCCATCCCCTTCGTGGTGAAAAAATTTCCCCAAAACCGCCTGCTGGTTTTCTTTGGGTTGGCCTTGGCCGTCAACCTGGCCCTGGTTTTCGCCTTGAAACCGGTGGTCTACCTGGGGATGCGGCATTTCCTTTACCTGCTGCCGATCCTAGGCCTGCTGGCCGCCCTTTCGGCCTCGGAATTCCTGCTCAATATCCGCAATCGGACGGTCTTTTGGGCGGTCTCCCTCCTCGTCCTGGCCAATATGGTGGTCGTGGCCGGGCATATGGTGCGCCTGCATCCTTACGAGTACGTTTATTTCAACGAATTCACCGATGGGCTGCCCGGGGCTTATGGCCGGTTTGAGATTGAGGACCGGGGGACCGCCGCCAAGGAGGCGGTGGCCTGGTTGATGGCCCACCGCTTTACGGACCCCGCCAAGACCTACCACGTGGCGTCCTACCAGGACCCCTTCTCGACGGTTTATTACCTGCCCTCCAACGTGAAATATGAGGACTCCTCGGACAAGGCGGACACCCTGATCCTCCTGCCCTTCAGCGGCCAGCACCGGCTTAAGAACCCCCTGCTTTATTCCGTCACCCGGGAAGGGGTGCCCCTGATGGATGTTTATGAAAAACAATAGGTTTTTGTGACCCCTGCCATTGAAGGAACCCCACTTCAATACTAAATTGCTGTCAGCAAACCCAAACGGCAATTTAGCCACAGATGCATGGGATAAATGGGATGGATTTAAACTAAATGCTTAAAAATTTTTGAACAAAGTTTAGGTTTTGCCTTTGCCATCGTCGTTAATCCCATTAATCCCATGCATCTGTGGCAAAAACAGGTTTGGTCTTTTGTCTTACTTCGTAAACTCCGTGGTTAAAGAGGTTTTTCATGGATATCAACCAATTCACCCTCAATGCCCAGCAGGCCGTTCAGGCGGCCCAGTCGCTGGCCTCCGAATACGGCCAACAACAGGTCGATAACGAGCATCTTTTCCTGGCCCTTTTGCGCCAGGAAGAATCCGTCGTGCCGCCCATCCTCAAGAAGATCGGCGTGGACCCGGCCGCGCTGGACCATTCCCTCGAAAAGGACATCGCGGGCCTGCCCAAGGTGGAAGGCGGCGGGCAGATCTACGCCTCCCCGCGCCTGGGCAAGGCGCTGGATGCCGCCCATAAAGAGGCGGATAAGATGAAGGACGAATACGTCTCCACCGAGCACCTGCTTTTGGCCCTTTTGGACGCCCCCGGCGCCCAGGGCCACCCCGAGGATTGGGGCGTCAAGAAGCTGGTGAAGCATTACCACCTCAACCGCGACAAGGTGCTGTCGGCCCTCTCGGACGTGCGCGGCAATACCCGCGTGACCGACCAGAATCCCGAGGCCAAATACCAGGCCCTGGAAAAATACGGCAAGGACCTGACGGATTTGGCCCGGCGCGGCAAGCTGGACCCGGTCATCGGCCGGGACGAGGAAATCCGCCGCGTCATCCAGGTGCTCTCGCGCCGCACCAAGAACAACCCCGTCCTCATCGGCGAGCCGGGCGTGGGCAAGACCGCCATCGCCGAAGGGCTCGCGGGCCGCATCGTCTCGGGTGACGTGCCCGAGGGCCTCAAGGGCAAGAAGGTCATCGCGCTGGACCTGGGCGCCATGGTGGCCGGGGCCAAGTTCCGCGGCGAGTTCGAGGACCGCTTGAAGGCCTTCCTGAAGGAAGTCACCGAAAGCGACGGCCGCATCGTCCTTTTCATCGACGAACTGCACACCCTGGTCGGCGCCGGCAAGGCCGACGGCTCCATGGACGCCTCCAACATGCTCAAGCCCGCCCTGGCCAGGGGGGAACTGCGGGCCATCGGCGCCACCACCCTGGATGAATACCGCAAATACATCGAGAAAGACCCGGCCCTGGAACGCCGCTTCCAGCAGGTTTTGGTGGGCGAGCCTTCCGTGGTCGACACCATCTCCATCCTGCGGGGTTTGAAAGAGCGTTACGAACTGCACCACGGCGTGCGCATCCAGGACGCCGCCCTGGTGGCCGCCGCCGTTCTGTCCAACCGCTATATCACCAACCGCTTCCTGCCCGACAAGGCCATCGACCTGATCGACGAAGCGGCTTCCAAGCTTCGCATCGAGATCGATTCCATGCCGGTGGCGCTGGATGAAACCGAGCGGAAACTGCGCCAACTCGAGATCGAAAAACAGGCCCTCCAGAAAGAAAAGGACGAGCCCTCCAAGGACCGCCTGGCGCGCCTGGAAAAGGAAATGGCCAACCTCAAGGAAAGCTCCGCCGGGCTCAAGGCCCGCTGGCAGGGTGAAAAGAAGGTCATCCAGGACCTGCGAAAGACCAAGGAAGAGCTGGAAGCCCTGAAACTGCAGGAAACCCATTTCGAGCGGGAAGGCAAGCTCGACAAGGTGGCGGAGATCCGCTACGACAAGGCGCCCAAATTGCAAAAGCTCGTCAAGGAACAGGAAGACAAGCTGGCGGACCTGCAGAAGAAGGGCGGCCTCCTGAAGGAAGAAGTGACCGAACAGGAAATCGCCGGGGTCGTGGCCAAATGGATGGGCATCCCCGTGGCCAAGATGATGGAAGGGGAGACGGAAAAACTCATTCGTTTGGAAGAGGGGCTCAAGAAGCGCGTGGTGGGGCAGGATGAGGCCGTGGCCGCGGTGGCCAATGCCATCCGCCGCTCGCGTTCCGGCTTGGCCGACCCCAACCGCCCCCTGGGTTCCTTTCTTTTCGTCGGGCCCACCGGCGTGGGCAAAACCGAACTGGCCAAAGCCCTGGCGGGCTACCTCTTTGACGATGAAAAGATGATGATCCGCATCGACATGAGCGAATACATGGAAAAGCACTCGGTGGCGCGCCTCATTGGCGCCCCCCCGGGCTATGTGGGCTACGATGAAGGCGGCCAATTGACCGAGGCTGTGCGCCGTAGGCCTTACTCGGTTGTGTTATTCGACGAGGTCGAAAAGGCCCATGCGGACGTGTTCAACGTCCTGCTCCAAGTATTGGATGACGGCCGTTTGACCGACAGTCAGGGCCGGGTGGTGGATTTCAAGAACACCGTCCTCATCATGACCAGCAATATCGCGAGCCAGAAGATCATGGAATCCAAACAATCGGATGAGGACCA
>JAJPJW010000097.1 GCA_021324075.1 Pseudomonadota bacterium
GTCTACGAACTCACGCTCGGCTTCCCGGTCATGAAAATGATCGACGAGGTTGGCGGCGGCATACGCAACGGCAAAAAACTGAAAGCCTTCATCCCGGGTGGCTCCTCCTGCCCCATCCTCACCGCCAAGGAATGCGAGGACCTCGCCCTTTCCTACGAGAGTATGCGGGACCACAAGACCATGTTCGGCACGGGCTGCGCCATCATCATGAACGAGCACGTGGACATGGTGAAGGTCCTCAAGAACCTGACCCATTTCTATTCCCATGAATCCTGCGGCCAGTGCACGCCCTGCCGGGAAGGCACGGCCTGGGAAGACCGCCTGATGAAGAAGATCCTGGACGGGGAAGCCACCACCAAGGAACTGGGCATGATGCTGGAAATCGCCGACAACATGGAAGGCAAGACCATCTGCGTGCTTTCGGCGGCCCTGGCCATGCCGGTGCGCAGCTTCCTCCAGAAGTTCCGCGCGGATTTCGAGAAATACTGCAAGCCGGCCGGCGTGGCCGTGCCCGAGGCGGTTTCCTAATGGCCAAGATCACCATCGACGGCAAACCAATGGAAGTGGCCGACGGCACCAACGTGCTGGAAGCCTGCCTGTCCAACAGCGTGCACCTGGAGCATTTCTGTTACCACCCCTATTTGCCGGTGGCCGGCAACTGCCGCACCTGCATGGTGGAAATCGAGGGCCCCAAGGGGCCCATGCTCACGATCGGCTGCAACACCAAGGTGGCCGAAGGCATGGTGATCCATACCGACACCCCCAAGGCCAAGACGGCGCAAAAAAGCGCGCTGGAGATGCTCCTGCTGGACCACCCGCTCGACTGCCCGGTCTGCGACAAGGCGGGGGAGTGCAAGTTACAGAACCAATATATGGAATACGGCCTTTACGACTTCCGCCGGGGTGTGCCCCGCTATTTCAAGGGCGGCAAGGCTGAGGACATCGGCGAACACGTGATGCTCGACCAGGAGCGTTGCGTGCTTTGCACCCGCTGTATCCGCTTCGTGGACGAGATCCCCAAGTCCTCCGAGCTGGGCATCGTGAGCCGCGGGCACGAATCCAAGATCACCATCTTTCCCGACGTCCGGCTCGACAACGCCTACTCCGGCAACGTCACCGACATCTGCCCGGTGGGGGCCCTCACCCTCAAGGAATTCCGATTCAAGCAGAGGGTCTGGTTCCTGAAGAAAGCCGAGTCCGTCTGCCACGGCTGCGCCCGGGGCTGCAACATCACGGTGGAACACAACCGGGGCAGGATCTACCGCTTCATGCCCCGCGAGAACGCCGAACTCAACAAGACCTGGATCTGCGACGAGGGCCGGTTCTCCTTCAATTACTTCCAGGAGAACCGCCTTGAAGAGGTGCGGTTGGGGCACGCCACCTCCAACCTGTCCGATGGCATCGCCCAACTGGCCAACCTCTTGAAAGACCTTTCGCCTGACGACGTGGCCGGCATCGCCTCCCCGACCGGCGCCTTGGAAGACCTCTATGTGATGAAGAAGCTCTTTGAAAAGCGCTTCAGGCTGAAAAACCTGGCGGCGCCCTTCTGGGGCAAGCCGGGCGATGAGGACAAAATCCTCAAACTGGCGGACAAGACCCCCAACACCCAGGGTTTGAACCTCCTTGGCTTCGATACGGAAGGGAAGGACCTGCTTTCGAGGATTGAAAAGGGCGAGTTCAAGGTCGTCCTGATCGCGCACAACAACCCCTTCGGCCAGGATGAGGAAAGGGCCAAGAAGGTTTTTGCCAAGGTGAAGGCCCTTATCGTGCTTTCGGTGCACAAGACCAAGACGGTCGAGGCGGGGTCCATGGCTTTCCCCGTCAGGACCTTCATCGAAAAAAACGGCACCTTCGTCAACGCCACCAGCCGCCTCCAACGGTTCCGCCAGGCCGTCGAACCCGAAAATCCGGACATCGTGGAGGCCTCCTTATGGATGGTCCGGCTGGCCAAGGCCCTGGGAGCCACCGGTTTTGACTTTGAGGACAGCCCCTCCGTCTTCAACGCCATGGCCAAGGAAGTGGGGGCCCTCCAGGGACTGACCTTCAACAAGATTCCCGCGACCGGCAAGGTCCTGGACTTGAAACCCCTGGCCGCCGAGCCCTTCCCGGGCGTGAAGGCCCAACCCAACGTTTCCGGAAAGGCGAAGGTTTAATGGACCCCAACCAAACCTGCACCCTTATCAATATCGCCGTCATGACCGTACTTATGTGGCTCATCCCGCTGCAGTTCGTGCCATTCTTCATCTGGCTGGAGCGAAAGGGAAGCGCCATCATCCAGGACCGCGTCGGGCCCAACCGCACGGGCATCCTGGGCTTCCGCCTCTTCGGCATGGTGCAGAACTTCGCGGACGTGGTGAAGCTGGTCATGAAGGAAAACATCGTGCCTGCCAACGTGAACCGCTTCTATTTCATGCTGGCGCCCTTCTGGGCCATGACGGTGAGCCTGCTGCCCCTTCTGGTGGTTCCGCTGGCCGCGCCGTTGGAGATGGCCGGACATTCCATCCGCTTCCAGGCCGCGGACCTGGGCGTGGGCGTGCTCTTCATCCTTTCCATCACCAGCATGGGGGTCTTCGGCATCATCCTGGCCGGCTGGTCCTCCAACAATAAATTTTCGCTCCTGGGCAGCCTGCGCTCCTCGGCCCAGATGATCTCCTACGAGCTTTCCATGGGCCTCTCCATGGTGGGGCTCCTCATGGTCTACCAGGACGTCCGGATGAGCGTCATCGTGGAAACCCAGGGACGGCTTTTGACCGCCTGGGGCCACGCGCTGCCCCTGCCCAACTGGGGCATCTTTTTGCAACCGGTTGGATTCCTCCTTTTCCTCGTGGCGGCTTTCGCCGAAACCAACCGCAATCCTTTCGACCTGGCCGAGGGCGAGTCCGAACTGGTGGCGGGCTTCCACTTGGAATATTCCAGCGTGAAGTTCTCCCTCTTCTTCATGGCTGAATACGCCAACATGGTGGTGGCGGCTTTTGTGATCGCCACCCTCTTCCTGGGCGGTTACCAGGTGCCCTTTGCCTCCACCCAAGAGCTTCAAGCCGATCCCAAGCTGGCCCTGGTTCTTTTGTGTTGTACGCTCGTTCTCCTCAAGGGTTTGGCGGGCGTTTTCTTCTATAAGAGGGGCGTGCAGCAAAAGCATCTTTATACCGGCGTAAAACAGGCCGAGCCCTTTCTCTTCGCCGGACTGTGCTTCGCGGTGGTGGTCGCCGCCTTGGGCTTGATGGGATACGGCCTGACGGCCGGGCTGCCCGCCGGGGTTAACGGCGTTTTAATCCCGGTTTTGCAATTGCTCTGCCTTTTGTTGAAAGTGCTGTTCTTCTGCTGGCTCTTCGTTTGGGTGCGCTGGACCCTGCCCCGGTTCCGCTACGACCAGCTGATGAAGATGGGGTGGAAACTCATGCTGCCGCTGGCCCTGCTGAACCTGCTGGTGACCGGCGTGCTTTTATTGACCCAAAAGTGAGGATGAAACGATGAAGGTTGTCCAAAGGCCCGGGAATAAGGGCCCCTTTAAAACCTATGTGGTGGCGGTGCTTAAGGGCCTCTGGCTGACGATGGGCCACGTGGTCTCCAACCTTTTCCACCCGGAAAAGCTCCCTACGGTCTTCTTCCCCGAGGAAAAAAAGGCCCTGCCACCGGCCACCCGCGGACGGCACCGCCTGATGAAGCGCGAGGACGGGTCGCCCCGCTGTACGGCCTGCATGCTCTGCGCCACGGCCTGCCCGGCGGAATGCATCCATATCCTGGCGGAGGAATCCCCGAACCCGGACATCGAGAAACTTCCGGCGAAGTTCGACATCGACATGCTGCGCTGCGTCTATTGCGGTTTTTGCGTGGACGCCTGTCCCCTGGACGCCATCCGGATGGACATTCCGGAAGTGACGGTGGCCGGTTACACGAGGGATTCCCTCGTGTATCACAAGGAATTCCTGATGGACCACGACAACAAGGACGTGGTGCCGGATTATAATCCGCCCCGGCCCGTGCTTTGGACGCACGGCCCGCACGCCAACCCTTAACGCCAGTTCACAGCTGGCAGTCGAGAGTCGGCAGGGAAGGCAAGACAAGTTATCCGTCCAGCTGTCGACTGTCGGTTTAAAGAAAGGTTTATTGATGCTAGAGGCCGTACTTTTTTACATCCTAGCCGCCGTCCTCCTGGGCATGACCCTTTTGGTCATCACCCGGACCAACCCCATCGCTTCGTCCTTGGGATTGGTAGTGGCTTTCGGGGCACTAGCGGCGCTTTACGCCCTTTTGAGCGCCTCGCTGGTGGCCATCATCCAGATCCTGGTTTACGCGGGCGGCATCATGGTGCTGATGATCTTCGTCATCATGCTGTTAAACCTCCACGCCGACGACTTGAGGCCCATGGCGGCCAGGGGTCTGACGGTGGCGCTGTCCCTGCTGGCGGTTATGGCCGGGGTCTTGGGCCCGGTGCTGCTGGTGGTCTTTCCCTCGGGGAATTGGATCATGGCACCCTTACCGGATGGATTCGGGGGAATCTTCGCGGTGGGAAGCAAGATCTTTTCCGATTACCTCTTCCCCTTTGAAATGCTCTCCTTGGTGCTCCTGACAGCCATCGTCGGGGCCCTCGTTTTGTCCAAAAGGAAACTTTGAAAGGCAGTTTTGAATTTTAAATTTTGAGTTTTGAATTGTTGAGGGATTTTTGAATCGAAGATTCAAAAATTTCCTGAACTTAAAACTAAGAACTGAGAACTAAAAACTTGGATTTATTATTTCCAATTACCCCGACCCATTACCTGGTGCTGTCGGCCCTGGTTTTCGGCATCGGGGTGGCGGGGGTTTTGTCCCGCAAGAACCTGTTCGTGGTGCTGATGTCGCTGGAACTGATGCTCAACGCGGTGAACCTCTCCTTCGTCACCTTTTCCCGCGTCAACGGGGATTTGACGGGCCACGTGGTGGTCCTCTTCGTCGTGGCCATCGCGGCGGCCGAAGCCTGCGTGGGGCTGGCCATCGTGATCGCCCTCTACCGCCTGAAAGAGACGGTGGATTTGGATTTCTTCAAAAGTCTTAAAGGTTAAAAGTATTTCACCACAGAGGACACGGAGTACACAGAGTAAGGCGAAAAGAATAAAAGATTTAATGATTTAACTCTGTGACCTCTGTGCCGATTTACCTTAAGGAAGTTAAAGAAATCGGTACTATACCACCCTCTTTAACAGCTTTATGGAAGGGTGGCATGTGTACTCTGTGGTTCAAATTTTGTTTTCGAGGTTTAGATGGGACTTGATTCCTTCCAATATAAATCCCTGATCCAGTTCGACTGGATCTGGGTCATCGTTGCGGCGCCCCTTTTGGGGGCGGTGGTCAACGGCCTGCTGGTCCTTTTCGGGGCCCGGCTGAAGCGAAGCTTCGCCGAGATCCTTTACACCACGGTCGGCTGCGGGGCGGCCTTCCTTTCCTTCCTGGCGGCCTGGTTCACCTTCCAGCACTTCAGGACCCTCCCGGAGGGAAGCGTGCTGACCCAGGAACTGTTCAACTGGATTGAATCGGGCCTCTTCCACGTGAACATGAACTTTGAGCTCGACGCCCTCTCCATGAGCATGGTGGTCTTCATCACCTTCGTTTCCAGCCTGATCCACCTTTATTCGGCCGGTTACATGAAGGACGACCCCGGTTTCGGCCGGTATTTCAGCTACCTGAACCTCTTCCTCTTTTCCATGCTGGTCCTGATCATGGCCCAGAACCTGCTGGTGCTTTTCCTGGGCTGGGAAGGGGTGGGTTTCTGCTCCTACCTTTTGATCGGTTTCTGGTTCGAGGACATGGCCAAGGCCAACGCGGGCAAGAAGGCCATCATCGTCAACCGCATCGGGGACGCCGGCTTTTTGGCCGGTCTCCTGATCCTCTTCGCGCTGGCCGGCACCTTCAACTTCAACGAGCTGCAACTGGGCAAGCACGCCTTCACCGAACTTTCGGCTACGGTCATCTGCCTGTGTTTCTTCTTCGGGGCGGCGGGCAAGTCGGCCCAGATCCCCCTTTACGTCTGGCTTCCGGACGCCATGGCGGGCCCCACGCCGGTCTCGGCCCTCATCCATGCCGCCACCATGGTGACGGCGGGCGTCTACCTGGTGGCACGCCTCAACTTCCTCTTCGTGCTGGCGCCCTGGGCCTCGATGACGGTGGCGGTGATCGGTGTTTTAACCGCCCTTTTCGCGGCCACCCTGGCCCTGGCGCAAAACGACATCAAGAAGGTCCTGGCCTATTCCACCATCTCCCAGCTGGGCTTCATGTTCCTGGGGGCGGGGGTGAGCGCCTATGGGGCTGGGCTTTTCCACCTCATCACCCACGGCTTCTTCAAGGCCTGCCTCTTCCTTTCGGCCGGGTCGGTCATCCACGTCCTGAAAGGGGAACAGGACATCCGCAAGATGGGCGGGCTCCTCAAACACATCCCCCTGACCAGCATTTCCTTCTTCCTGGGATGGGCGGCCATCACGGGCGTGCTGCCCTTTTGCGGCGGGTTCTTCAGCAAGGATGAGATCCTCTGGCGGGCCCTGGCCACGCCCAACCCGGTGGTCCCTTTCCTGCCCGAGGTCCTCTATTTCACCGCGCTCTTCACGGCCTTCCTGACGGCCTTCTATATGACCCGGCTTTTCGTGACGGTCTTTTTCGGGGAATACCGGGGGGACAGGGAAATCTTCGAGCACCTGCATGATTCACCCCTGGTGATGACGATACCCATGCTGCTGCTGGGAATAGGTTCGCTCATTTCGGGCTGGCTGAGCGTGCCCGAGGCCATCGGAGGGGGCAATTCGCTGGGCAAGTTCGTGGACCCCATCTTCCACCTTTCCACCCTGGAGGCCACCAACGTCTCCTCGAAATTGGAGCCGATTTTGATGTTGCTTTCCCTTCTAGTGGCGGCCTTGGGAGTCCTCGCCGCTTGGTATGTCTATGGATGGAAGCACACCATCAGCCCCTGGTTGTTGAAACTCATTCCCGGCGGCAAGAAGGCGGTGGAGGAAAAATACTACGTGGACGAGCTTTATGACGTCATGGTGGTGCGCGCCGTCAAGGGCTTCGCCCATTGGGTTTCGGACCGTCTGGTGGAGCAGATCCTCATCAACCGGTTTTTGGAACTCACCACCCAGGGGGTTTACGGGGTGGCCAAGCTGCTTAAAAAGACCCAGGTGGGGATGGTCCGGGCCTACCTGGCCTATGTGGTGGCCGGCGCGGCGCTGCTCATTTATCTGATCCTTCATTGAAAGAGGGTTTTTCTTGATCCTGTCCCTGCTCATCGGATTGCCGGTTTTAGGCGCGGTTTTGGCGGCTCTTTTCCCCCAAGAAAGGATCGCCAAGGCCCTCGCCTTGCTGGCTTCGCTCACGACCTTCGCCTTCTCCCTGACGCTTTATACGGGTTTTGACCCGGCCAACGGCGGGTTCCAGTTCCAGGAACTCATGCCGCTGGTGCCCCGGTTCTCCATCAATTACAGCCTGGGGTTGGACGGCCTTTCCCTCTGGCTGGTCCTGTTGACGACCTTTATCACCCCATGGGTCATCCTGGGGAGCTTCGGCATGATCGGGAAGAACGTCCGGGGTTTTTACGCCTGCCTGCTTCTTTTGGAATCCTCGGTCATCGGCACCCTGGCCTCCACCGATATCTTCCTCTTTTACGTCTTCTGGGAGCTCATGCTGATCCCGGCTTTCTTCCTCATCGGGGTCTGGGGCGGGCCCAACCGGGTCAAGGGGACGCTGAAGTTCGTGCTTTTCACCATGGCGGGGTCGCTGTTAATGCTGGTGGCCCTCCTTTACGTGACCCATGAGGTGAAGAGTTTCGATTACACCAAGTTGTTCGACCACAGTTTCCCGGAGGACGTACAGTTCTGGTGCTTCCTGGCCTTTGCCCTGGCTTTCTTCATCAAGGTCCCCCTTTTCCCCTTCCACGGCTGGCTGCCCGACGCCTATACGGAGGCCCCCGCGGGCGGCACGGTGATGCTTTCGGCCATCCTGGTCAAACTGGGCGCCTACGGCCTGTTGCGGTTCTGCATCCCGCTTTTCCCCGAGGCGGCCAAGGACTTCGCGCCCTGGATCATGGTGCTGGCGGTGGCGGGCGTGGTACACGGCGCCCTCATGGCAACCCTCCAGACCGATTTCAAGCGCATGACGGCCTATTCCTCCCTTTCCCACATGGGCCTCATCACGCTGGGCATCTTCACCTTTTCTTTGACCGGGCTTGAGGGCGGCCTGGTGCAGATGGTCGGACACGGGGTTTATATGGCGGGCCTTTTCCTTTTGACCGGCATGCTCTTCCAACGCAGGGAATCCCACGAGATGGACGCCTATGGGGGCGTGGCCAAGGCGGCCCCGCTTTTGGCGGCGGCCTTCCTCTGGATGGTCCTTTCGGCCGCGGGCCTGCCGGGTTTCGCCGGCTTCACGGGGGAAATCCTCATCCTGACCTCCGCCTACAAAACCTGGCCCCTGCCGGCCCTGGTGGCCATCGCGGGGTTCGTCCTTTCGGCCTGGTACCTTTTCAACATGTACGGGAAGGTTTTTTTCGGGAAGGGGAAGGCGAATTCCGAAGAGGCAAAGAATTCAAAGAAAGCGAAAAAGGAGGAGGAACCCAAGCCCCTTGCCGACCTTTCCTGGAACGAGGGATTGGCCCTCCTGCCGCTGGCCCTGGCGGCCCTTTGGATCGGCCTGAACGCCAATTTTTTCCTGGCGCCCATGGAAAAAACCCTGGAAATGAAAGTCATCGAGAAATTGAAGCCGCCGCCGGTCATGATGGATTTCGCCGCCCAGCAGCGGCGGTTGCAGGACGAGATCGAGTCCAACAAGAAGACGAAAAAGGCCCATTGAGCATTTCATCCAGTCTTTCCGAGGTTTTAAGTTGAATCCACTACCGGTTGAATTCACCGCGCTGTTGCCCCTTTGGATCGTCGTCCTCGGGGCTTTGGCGCTGCTTTTCTTGGAAGCCCTCCTGCACGAGGAGGGGCGAAAGGTGGCACCGGTCCTGGCCGGAACCATCCTGGTACTGTCCCTGGGGGGCGTCTTCCACCTGCTTTCCCTCCATGCCATGCCGGGCGCCCTTTTCCACGGTTCGGTGGTGGTGGACCTCTTTTCCCTCACGCTCCAGGGCGTCTGCCTGCTGTCGGCGCTCTTGACCTGCGTTTTTTCCGCTTCTTATTTGAAACGGGAGAAGGCTGTAACGGGGGAATACTACGCACTGCTTCTGCTGGCCGTGTCGGGCATGTTCACATTGGTTTTGGCGGGCGATTTCCTGACCTTTTTCGTGGGGTTGGAACTGATGTCGCTGGCGGCCTACGTCCTGGCAGGCTACCTGCGGGTGAAGGAGTCCTCCACCGAAGCCGCCTTGAAATATTTCACGCTGGGGGTCTTCGCCTCCGGTTTTCTGCTTTACGGCATCGCCCTCCTTTACGGGGCCTCGGGAACGATCCATTTCCCGGACCTGAGGATTTTCCTGGAGCAAGGGCATCTTTCCTCCCTTTTCGTCGGCCTGGGCGCGGCCCTACTGTTGGTGGGGCTGGGCTTCAAGGTGGCCCTGGTGCCCTTTCACGGCTGGGCCCCGGACGTTTACGACGGCGCCCCGGCGCCCGTTTCGGCCTTCCTTTCCACCGGGGTCAAGGCCGCGGCTTTCGGGGCTTTCACCCGGCTTTTTGCCGAGGCCTTCGGACTTCCGGGGGCCTGGGTCCCGGCCCTGGCGGTCCTGGCCGTGCTCACCATGACCCTGGGCAACCTGGGCGCCCTGGCCCAGGACAGCGTCAAGCGGATGCTTTCTTATTCCAGCGTGGCCCACGCGGGTTACCTGGCGGTGGGCCTGGCGACGGTCTCCCTGGCGCCGGCGGACGAAGTGGAAAGGGCCGTGGCCTTTTACCTTTTGGCCTATACCCTGATGACAGCCGGGGCCTTCGGATGGATCGCCTGGGCGGCCGGCAAGGGGGAAGCCTCCACCGGCATTGAAAGTTACAAGGGTTTGGGGCTCAAGTATCCCGTGACGGGCCTCATGATGGCCCTTTTCATGTTTTCCCTGGCGGGCATGACGCCGACGGCGGGTTTTTTTGGGAAGTATTATCTTTTCAAACTGGCCGTGGACCACGGGTTGATCGGGTTGGCACTGGTCGGCGTCCTCAACAGCTTCGTCTCCGCCTATTACTACCTGAGGGTCGTGGTGTTCCTTTATATGAAGCCCTCCGAAGACCAGGCGACTGCGGTTTCCCCGGCGACCTGGGACCTGCGGGTCGCCTTTCTCCTTTGCGGATTAGGCGTTCTGGCCGTGGGTTTCCTGAAATTCCCGTTTTAATTTTTTCAAACGGTGTTTGAGCCCTCGAATCCGTTCCTCAAAAAAATCAACTTCAAGTTCGAATCAATAAAGCCGTTAGGTTCTATGTCAAGAGGCTGCATTTAGGCGTGCGGGAAATTATCGTTCCCGATTTTTATTTAAGACTTTTTTATTGGGAGTTTTTATATGGTTCATTACCGGATTATTTTTGCTTCACTATTGTCGGGAATAGTCGTTTTTTCATGCGCTTGTACCAACAAGATTTCGGTGCCGGCCCCTCCTCCCCCCGTTAACCAGTACACCCTCGACCCTTCTTTTGGGACCAACGGATACTTCTCTGCCAATGCAGGCCCCATCCGCGTTGACTCGAATAATACCCTTTGGGTCGGTGAGCCCCCGAGCCCGAGTTATAACTCGCTTCTCCAATATTTGACCGACGGCACTTTGATGCAGGCGGTTACGGAGGTCAACGCGGGAACCAACTATTGGCCCGCGGATACAACAGTAGGTGTGGGATTTGACGGCTATGTTTATGTATGGGAAAACCCGTCTGTATTAGGTTTCTTTGTGAATGGAACGACTGGCGTGGGGAGCGGCGGATTGACTTTTGCGGGAGACGCGACCGGTTTAAACGGCGATTCGGCAGTGGGTGTAGCCGCAAGTAACACCTATGCTTATGTGTTGGATTCCCAAAACCCCAGGATTCTGCTTTATAACATCGCAGGTACTGGTGCCTCAAAAACCTTTACTTTTAATTCGGTTTTTGGAAATACCGGTTCTGTTTCTTTGACTTTTCCCTCGAACCTGATCCTTAACAGTGCGGGCACGACCGTTTATGTTGCCGATTACAACACTTCGAGAATCGTTGAATATGGGCCGACCGGAAATTATTTAGGCGCGGTCACGCTCACTTCGGTTAAACCTACGGATGTGGCGGTGGACAATTCCGGAAATGTTTTTGTGGGAACGGATTACACCGTCCATGAAGTCAAGGAATATAACTCCAATGGAGCCGCGATTACGACCTTCGGGGGGACTTTGTTAACGGGCACGACCGGGACTGCCCTGGATTCTCAAGGTAATCTTTATGTCTCGAACTGTTGCAATGGGTCGCCTACGTTCACTAATTGGGGTGTCTTTAAATTCAAGAAAAATTGGTGATCCTTTTATTCCGTCAATGAAGCGTTATTTTCTCCGTTGAAGATGACGAGGAGGTTTTCGTGAA
>JAJPJW010000094.1 GCA_021324075.1 Pseudomonadota bacterium
CAATACGGCCACCTCGACCTGGACAAACACGCCCACTGTGACCCCGGTAACGGGGTGCTGCCAGTTGGCCTGGTCCCAATCCAACGGCACCCTCACCAGCGCCCGGGGAATCGCCATCGATTACGGGAGGAACGCCGGCTACGTGGCGGATAACAGCACCATCCGGTCCTTCAACCTATCCACCGGGGCCCTGACAGGGACGGTGGGAACGGCGGGGTTCTTCGGGGAGCCCCAAGGCATCGCCATGGGCAGCGACGGGTTCCTCTACGTGGCCAACTACAGCGTCGGCACCTGGCAGCGCCTGGACCCGACCAGCGCCCAAGTCCCCGTGACCTATGGAGCCGGAGACGGACTGGGAAATGTGCGCGGTATTTTTGAGGACACCAACGGCGACGTGTACCTGTCCTCCCTGAACAGTACGACCACCCTTTACCGTTACGTCTACAACCCGCCGGCCATTTGCGGCGGCAACCCGACCTATACCAAGGTCACCCTGAGCGTGGGGACAAGCCTCAACACGCCCACGGGCATCGCCAAGGTGGGGAACAGCCTTTTCGTGGCCGATTCGGTGAACAGCCGGGTGTTGATGCTCAAGGAATCGACTGTGGGGTCGAACAACTACAACCTCGTCACGATCTTGGCCGCCGGTACGCCGCCCTACAACACCCCGCAGGAATTGACCACGGACTTGGCGGGCAACGTCTATGTGACGAATTTCGGCAACAGCGGTTTCGTCGTCTATGACGCGAAGGGGAACCTCCTGCGAAGCTGCCAGAATTCCGCTTATGGAACGGATTTTGGCGTCGGCGTTGACGCCCTGGGGAACGTTTATTTGTCCGATACGGGCAACAATAAACTGTGCCAAGTTACCGGCGGATGCCAGGCCGAGCCGCCCTACCTGACGCCCACTCCCACCCAGCCCTGCAATTCAACGCCGACGAATACGGCCACGGCTACGGCGACCAACAGCTGGACGCCAACCTGGACGGCCACTTCCACGAATACGGATACGACTACCAATACCGCGACCAATACCTGGACGCCAACATTGACGGCAACATCGAGCTATACCAACACGGCTACCCTTACGGTCACCGTCCCCCCCACGTTGACGGCCACTTCCACCAATACCAATACGGCCACCAATACTGTCACGGTGCCCCCGACGCTGACCGCCACCGCCACCTTTACGAACACGCCGACCTTGACGGCCACCAACAGCTTCACCCCCACCGCCACGTGGACCAAAACGCCCACCCCGACCCATACGAACAGCCTGACGCCGACCTTGACCTTTACGAAGACGGCCACGGGAACCCCGACTTTGTCCCCGACTTCCACCCGGACCTCAACCAAGACGGCCACGCGAACCGTTCAAGGGACGGCCACGAAAACCCCCACCAAGACCCCGACGGCCACGATCACAAGGACCCCGACGAAAACGAAGACGCCGACCCCAACGGCCACCAGGACCCCCACTTCCACCCTCACCCGAACCGCCACCAAGACCCCGACGCCCCGGGGGACAAGGACGCCGACCAAAACCCCGACGTCGACCATCACCGCGACCTTTACGAGGACGGACACCCCCAGCCCCACCCATTCGTTTACCCCGACCAGGACCAATACCCCCGTTTCCACCGCCACCCGGACGCCCACCAATACGGTGACGGTGCCGCCGACCCTGACGGCGACCTCCACCCATACGAATACCCCCACCAATACCGTTACCGGCATCTTCACGGCTACTTTCACACTGACACCCACTTTTACCGCCACCAGCACGGTCACAGGCAGCCCGACGGCCGACTGCTGCCAGGGGGTGGCCAGTCTTTCCGGATTCGATATCCCGGCCGGGGTGGGGTTCGATTACGGGAACGGCTACCTTTACGTGACCGACACCAACCACCATAGCCTGTGGCGTTATCCCGTCACCGGGGGCACGATCGGAACCCCGGTCCAGATCACCTCCTGGGGCCAAAACCAAACCTTCACCTATGTCGCCGACGTGACGGTGGACGACCAGGGAAATGTCTTCGTGGCCGATGGGGACCAGGTCGAAGAATTCGCCCCGACCGTCTCCGGCCTGTCCTTCACGGAAGCCATCGCCACCAACCTGGGGCAGGCCTGGGGCGTGGGGGTCACCCGCCAGGGCGGGACCTATTCCCTTTATGTGACGGAGAATGGGACGAACGTCCTGCGGTTTGACAATACGGGATCGGGTTACCCGGCGGACCCCGCGGCGAATTTCGGGTCGGGGGATTTGAATACGGCCAGGGGCTTGACGGCCAATTCGGCCGGGACGACGGTCTATGTGGCGGATTGGGGGGACGGAAGGGTGGTCGGATTCGATACCACCAGCTTCGCCATGAGCGTTTTGGACACGGGCTTCAATCCTTTCGCGGTGCGGACGGACCTGGCGGGGAACTATTACGTGACCGCCCGGGACCAAAACGAACTGTTGGAGTACGGCACCAGCCTTTCCAACACCCCCTTTGCCTGCCCCTTGCCCAATAATCCCTGGGGGGTGGCGGTGGACGGGAATGGAAGGATCTACGTGAGCGAATTGGCAGGCGGGTCGGTGACCGTATTACAGGGCTGCGTGACCGAACCAACCCTCACGCCTACGCCGCCGGCCGGACAGCTCCGGTCGAACGTGCAGCCGGCCAGGGGCACCCTGACGGCCACTCCCACTTCCACCAACAGCCCGACGGCCACACCGACCGCCTCCTACTTTGTGGTTGCGGCGCCCAATATTTCCCGGGATGGGGAAGCGATCCAATTCCTGGTGAACCTGGACAAGCCTATGAGGATGGAACTGAAGGTCTTCGACCTTACCGGGGAGCAGGTATTCCAACAGGCGGTCCAGGGCCCGCAGGGCGTCAACCGGATCTCCTGGGGCCTGGTGAACAATTCGGGAAGCAACGTGGCCAGCGGGCTTTATATCTACGCCGTTACGGCCGGCGACGGGGTTTCCGCCCAAAGCCAGCGTGGAAAAGTCGCCGTCCTCCATTGACACGGTTTTAAAAAGAGAGGCGCTGAAATGAAAAAGATGAAAATCCTGGCCCTGACGGCCTGCTTGTTATGCCCGGTTTTGGATTGGGCGGGTCCCCGAAACCCCGTCACCCAAAATTCAAACCAACATGGAATCAACCTGCAAATCCGCGAAAGGATGGCCCAAATCCGCAAAGGGTTGAAATCGGGCCGGTTGACCCGGGGCCAGGCGAAGACCGAGATGGCTTCCTTGAAAGACATCCGCCGGCAGGAGCTCGAGTATTTCCGCCAAAACGGACGGAAGGAAATCACCCTGGACCAGAAAAACCAGTTACAGCAACAACTCGGTCAACCGGGGAGTCCGGCTAAAAATTAAAGTTCCGACACCCTTTTGTTTTGAAAATGAATCCCACCTCACCTTTGCTGCGCGGTTCTTCCAAAAATTGGGCGTAAGCTCAAAAGAGGGGAACTGTGCTACCCTCATTATCGAATATCGGGCCCCACCCGATTTTCAAGCAATGAAAATGAGGGCGGGGCCTTTCAGCGACAACTGAAAGGCCTTTTCTTTTGAAACCCACCCGCATCATCCTTTTCGACCTGGACGGCACCCTCACCTACGGCGTTTCCAGCACGCGGTTCCTTTTCCGCCGCGCCGGGGACGAGGCCTTCTTCGAGTTCCTGGAAAGGGAGTGGCTCAAGGACCGAATGGGCCACCTGGCCCTGGCGAAGAAAGTCACGGCGCGCATGACGGGTTGGAAAGTGAGGGACATCGAAAGGTCCCTTCACCTGATTCCCAAGGTCCGGGGCATTGGCGCGACCGTCCGGGCCCTGAAAAAACGGGGTTTTTATGTGGCGCTGGCCACCCTGGGCTACGAGCTCTCGGCCCGGTATTTCCAGAAACGGTACGGTTTCGACGAGGTGCGGGGAACGACCCTGGAAGTGAAAAGGGGAGTCCTAACCGGCCGGAAAATGAGGATCTTTGAGGAGCATGAGAAGGCCCTCTTCCTGCGCCGGCTTTCCCAAAGCCTGCGGGTGCCGCTGGAACGCACGGTGGCGGTGGGGGACAGCCGCTCCGACCGGGAAGTCTTCAAGACCGCGGGGCTGCGCATCGCCCTCAACCAGGACGGCTTCCTCAAGCGCCTGGCGGACAAGGATTTGAAAACCCGGGACCTCACCGCTATCCTCAGGCACCTATGAAACTGAGCCATAACGGCGTCCTGCTGCTTTGCCTTTCCAACCTTTTCTTCGGCCTGCTTCCCATCACCGTTAAATGGGCGGGCCGAATGGACTATCCGGCCGTGCAAACCGCCTTTTTCCGCTTCGCCTTCGCTACCGCGGGCATCCTGGCCCTTTCGGCCTGGGGGTGGCAGAAATTGAAGGTGGTCAATACAAAGCTCCTGCTCTGGCGCGGATTTTTCGGCGGGTCGACGGTGCTCTGCTATTTCCTGGCCCTCCACTGGACCACGGCGGCCGAGGCCACCCTGCTCAATTACACCTATTCCATCTGGGCCAACGTCTTTGCCGTCCTTTTCCTGCGGCAAAAGGCCCCGAAGGGACTGGCTTTCCTGCTGCTCCTGGCGGGGGCGGGGGTTTGGCTGGTGCTGGGGACCCATTTTGACCGGCTGGGAGCTGGGGACGCCGCGGGCTTCCTCTCCGGCTTCCTCGGCGGCGCGGGGGTCCTGTCGGCCAAGGAGGCCCGCCGCACGGACAACGCCCTTTCGGTTTTCGGGAGTTTCACTTTCTTCGGCCTGGGCATCACCGCCTTGATCCTGCTGGCGGGAAAGGCCGCCGCGGGGCCCCTCACCCATTGGACCGCCGTGGACGGCCGGGGCGCGGCCATCCTCTGCCTCATGGGGGCGCTGGGCATGGCGGCCCAGCTTCTCTACACGCAGGGCCTGGGACACGCCAGCCTGGCCATGGGAACACTCCTGGCCCAGTCGGTCCCCGTTCTGGCGGCCCTGTTCGGCTGGGTCCTCCTGGGAGAGGCTTTGACCCCCCACTTCATCCTGGGAACGGTTCTTGTGCTGACGGCCTGCGTCCTCCTGGGATTGCAGGAATCCAGAAACAAAACCAACAGTTAACTGTTTAAAAGCTGTCCGATTTTTCTTTCCGGATGGAAAAACTTTTGGGCCTTCCCCGCCGGGGATAAACTATCCGAAACGAACGACGGCGGGGAAATCCATGGGCCTTCAAACAGGTTGGATCGAAAAAAGGGAAAGCGAACGCAAGGAAGCCGCCTGGGAATTGACCTACCAGGTCATCGGCGACGAGGAGGCGGCCCAACTCTGCAAGGAACACCTGCGCCAGGAAGCCGAGGCCGCGCCGGGGGACGCCATCGCCGCAACCGGCGCCCGGACGCATGATGTCTCGGCCCAGGGACTGGCTGTCGTGGGGCCCCGGTCCCTCGCGCCGGGGACCAAACTGCTTCTTTACATCCATCCTCCCCGACAGGACCATTCCCTCGTCGTCGTGGCCGAGGTCGTTCATTGCGTGTTGGACGCCTCCGCATCCGCCCATTACCGCTCCGGCATGCGGATCCTGGCCGTGGACCAGGCCGCCCTGGACCAAATCCTCAGGGGGCTTTGAAAAAAACCAAACGAGAGGGAAGCCCGCAAGATACCTGGGTTTTTGCAGGCTTTTAAAACAAAAAAGCCCCCGGGTTTTGCCCGGAGGCTTTGGACTTCAACCCGCCGGCTTTTACATCCAGGCTCCCAGGATGATCCCCATGGCCAAAAGCCCCGCCAAGTGGTGGGAGACATTGATGGCGTAGAGCTTCCAGCTTTTCTTTTCCCAAATGACCGTGTTGACCAGGGTGGTGGCGAAGAAGCCAAGCCAGACCCAGATGGCCGATTGGACGCCGGTCATCGCCCCGGACATCTTGTAAAAGGCCCCCGCGTAGGCAATGACGTAAGAAAGCACCCAAGCGGTGATCACCAAGGTGACGAAATTGATGGCCATGGACTTGGGCATCTCCTTCATTCCTTCCTTGCGTTGTTTGGGGGTCAGTTTGTCCAAGCCCATTTCCTTCATCCACGGTTTCATGAAAAAGACCGAATACCAGAGAAAACCGATGATGAAATGCGCGACCGCGGCCACGATCACGGCGATCCAATTCGTATGTATGTCCATCCCAACCTCCCCAAAAAGATTACCCTCATTCTCTTCTCATGAACGGGCGTAGCCCGAATAATGAAATGAGGGTCACACAGTTTTCAGTTTTGGGGCCGAAGGCCCCACCGCAACAGATAAACTGTGTACCAACACCCTATTGTACGGGAAGGGCCGGTTACGCCCAGGTAAAGTTGGAGAAAAGGGGATGACGATTATCCCCAATAAAAAAGGCGGGAGAGGGCTCCCGCCTTGCACTACGACTGGTTGTGGCTGGGAAGGGTCTTACTTCAAGGCCTTCATGGTTTCGCGGATCAAGTCGGCGGACTTCTTCACCATGGCCTTTTCCTCCTCATTCAGGGGCACTTCAATGACCATCTCCAGGCCCTTGCGGCTGAGCTTGGCGTAAACGCCGAAGTACATATCCTTCAGGCCGTATTCACCTTCCAGATAGCAGGAACAAGGGACCACCAATTTAGAATCCTTCAGGATGGCCTCGACCATGGAACCCGCGGCCGCCCCGGGTGCATACCAGGCGGAAACGCCCAGCAGGTTCACCAGTTCGCCCCCACCCTTGCGGGTGCGCTCCACGATGGCGTCGATCTGTTCTTTCTTCAGGATGTTGCTGATGGGGATGCCCGCGATGTTGCAGTAGCTCACCAGCGGCACCATTTCGTCGCCGTGCCCGCCGATGACCGAGGCGGTGACGTTTTGGACCGCCACGTCCGCGGCCTGGGCCAGGAAAGTGCGCATGCGGGCGGAATCCAAAACGCCCGCCTGGCCGATGACGCGGTGTTTGGGGAGCCCGGAGGCCTTGTAGGCCACCGAACACATGGTGTCCAAGGGGTTGGTGACCACGATGAGGATGACGTTGGGGGACGAAGCCACGATCTTCTTGGTGACATCGGCCACGATGCCCTGGTTGATGGCCACCAGGTCCTCCCGGCTCATGCCGGGCTTGCGGGGCAC
>JAJPJW010000111.1 GCA_021324075.1 Pseudomonadota bacterium
CCCGGCCCCCCTCTTTTGCCATAATGTCATGTCTGACCAACCCGTTTCGTGGTGTGCCCGATGAAGCTCGAGAAACGAAAAGCCAACCGTGTGATTTTATCGGTTTCGGTGCAATACAAGATTTTCCAACTGGACCAACTGGAAAAGGACGTCCGGGATGAGGCCCTAGGGCTGAACGCCGCCCTTCATAATGTCAGTTTGGGCGGTCTCCAGGTTGTTTCCACGAGGGCCTTCCAAAAGGGGGATATCCTGGAAATCCAGTTGGAGGTTCCTGGCGGCGGACGGATAAGGTCGGTGGCCAAGGTCATTTGGTGCGAGAAAGACGGGTCCGGCGGGGAATACCGCTCGGGGATCCAATTTATTCCGGTTTATGAGGACGACCTGGAAAAATTGGAAGACTTCTTGAAAGGCGGCGGTTGATCCATGGCCCTTCCTTCATCCTCTGACAAGCGTATTGCCCCCCGTTATCCGGTCAGGATCCACATCCGTTTCCGCCTTTTGAGCTCGCCGACCGGCGAGCCCCCTGAACCGGAGCTTCACAACGGCAACAACCTAATGTCCAACGTCAGCCGCACGGGTTTTTTCCTCTCCACCAAAAATTACCTGGAAGTCGCTTCGCGAATTGAGATCGAGTTTCCGCTTGAGGAATTCAAGCAGGTCCTGCGGGCGGAGGTCGAAGTTGTCCGCGCCAACCACGCCAATTTTCCGAACCAGGGTCGTTATGAATACGGCCTTCGATTTCTTTCCATGCACCCCCATTTCCGGGAGACCCTGGATAAGTTCCTGAGGGTGGCCGGGGGATAGGGCGGGCAAAGCCGCCATTTCGGCCCTTTCTTAAAGCTTCCTTGTCCTCCTGTCCCAATTCGTGTAATATCTCGGTTCGATTTCTTCCGGACGGGGCCTTTGCCCACCCTTCCCCTAAGTTGCGACGGCTTGAATGAACGAGGGATGACAGCCGCGCCGGATAAAACTTTCAAGGAGACTTTTATGCGTTGGATCGCCTTGTTGTGCTGTTTCTTAGCCGCTTCCCTGGCCTCGGCCAAGGACATGAAGATCGGCATCGTCGACATGCAGAAGCTTTTCAACGGTTATCCGGGCACCCAGAAGGCGAAGGACAAGCTCTCGGCCTTGGAGAAAAAGAAAAAGGACGATTTGTCCGACGAGGCCCAGGAACTCAAGGATTTGGAAAAACAGTTGGGCGATTCTTCCGTCCTTTCCGACAAGCAAAAAGAGAAGAAGACCGCCGAATATAAGACCAAGCTGGCCGCTTTCAGCCAGGACCAGGAGCAGGCGCAGAAGGAACTGATGGCAAAAGAAACCGATATGACCCAGACCATCATCGGCGAAATCAAGGACGTGGTGGCAGCGGTGGCCAAAGACAAGGGCGTTGACCTCGTATTGGACCAGGATAAGACCGTTTACGCCAAGGACGCGGTGGATTTGACCGACGAGGTTTCGAAACATTTCAAGGGTTCGGACAAAGACGACGATTCCAAGTAAACGCATAAGCACAGCCGCCTAGTTCGATCAAGCGAGCGAGAGTTGGCCGGCCAAACGGACCTTGGAGATCGGAGAGGCCCCCCTCACCAGGGCTTCGGGGAACTACCTTCGCTTTCGCCGGCCATCGGAAAAGGATGCGAAGGTTGGTAAGAATGGGGACTTCTTTTTCGTTGGAAAACCTGGCCCGCGAAGTAGGGGCTACCGTCCAAGGCGATGGGTCTTTGGTGGTGACGGGGGTGGCACCCCTGGATTCGGCCAAGGAAGGGGACTTGACCTTCCTCACCAACCCCCGCTACGCGAAAAATGTGGGTTCCTCCCGCGCCTCGGCGGTTTTGTGCCAGCAGATCCTGCCAGGCGTTTCCAAGTCTTTCCTGCTCTGCCCCAACCCCTACGCGGCACTGGCCAAGGTCATTGGCCTTTTTTTCCCATTGAAAGCCCCGGCTCCCGGCATCCAAAAAGGCGCCTGGGTCCACCCCCAGGCCTCCGTCGATCCACAGGCTTCCATCGCAGACGGCGTGGCGATCGCCATGGGCGCCCGGATTGGGGCCCGTTCCATCCTTTATCCCGGCGTCTACATCGGTGAGAATGCCGTGGTCGGCGAGGATTGCCTGCTCCATCCCAACGTCACGGTCCGCGAGAATTGCGTCCTGGGCAGCCGGGTCATCCTCCAACCCGGAGTGGTGGTGGGCTCCGACGGCTTCGGTTTCGCCCCGGAAGGGGAAGGCTACCGCAAGATCCCCCAGGTGGGGAATGTGGTGATCGAGGACGACGTGGAATTGGGGGCCAACACCTGCGTGGACCGGGCGGTTTTAGGAACGACCCGGATCGGCAAGGGAACCAAGCTCGATAACCTTATCCAGATCGGCCACAACGTCGAAATCGGGCAACATACGGTCATGGCGGCCCTGACGGGCATCTCGGGCTCCACCAAGGTGGGGAACCACGTGGTCATGGGGGGGCAGGTCGGATTGGCGGGTCACTTGAAGATCGGCGACGGGGTGACACTGGCCACCCGGACCGGCGTCATGGAGGACATTCCCGAGAAAGGCGTCTATTGGGGTTCGCCTTCGGACGAAATGTCGGTTGAAATGAAAAAGGTGGCGGCCTACCGCCAACTACCCGAACTGGTGAAGCGCATCCGGGCCCTGGAAAAGGCCCTGGAGGCGCTCGAAAAAAAAGGAGGGGCCCATGGGAAATGAACCGACCTTGCCCCACCAAAAGACCATCGCCCGTCCCTTCGACTTTGAAGGCGTCGGCCTGCACACAGGCAAGAAATGCCGGGTGAAGGTTTCCCCCCTTCCGGAGGATTCGGGCCTCAAGTTTTTCCGGTCGGACCTCAACGCCGAAATCCCCGTCACCCCCGAGGCGGTTTCCAGCACCCAGCGGGGCACGGCCCTGACGGGCGAAAAAGGCGCCGTCATCCACACCGTCGAACATTTCCTGGCCACCGTCCAGGGTTTGGGGGTCACCAACCTCAAGATCGAAATGGACGCGGAAGAGATGCCCATCATGGACGGAAGCGCCGCGCCCTTTTGCCAAATGTTCAAGGAATCCGGAATCGCCCAGCAGGCAAAGAGCCTGGAACCGCTGCGCATCACCTCGACCATCGAGCTCCAATTCGGGGAAACACTGCTGAAGGCCGAACCGGCCCAAGGCCTTGAGCTGGATGTGGTCACCTCCTTTCCCTATCCGGGACTGGAAAACCAGAAGAAGACCTTCAGCCTGCTGAACCAGAGTTTTGAAACCGAACTGGCCTCCGCCCGAACCTTTTGTTTTGAGGAAGAGGTGGAGCAATTGCGCCGGCAGGGCCTGATCAAGGGCGGCAACCTGGATTGTGCCATTGTGATGGGGAAAAAGGGCATCCTCAACGGGCCCTTCCGCTACGAGGACGAAATCGTCCGCCACAAGACATTGGACCTTCTGGGGGATTTGACGCTTTTAAACCGCCCCCTTTGGGCGAAGGTCACGGTGAAAAAGGCCGGCCACCGTTACCATGTGGAACTGGCGAAGGCCATTTTGAAGCAAGCCGGCAAGGGGCAAGAGACGGCTAAACCTGCGTTAGGAGAGAAGGCAATGCTCGATATTTTGGAAATCCAGAAAACCCTGCCGCACCGGTATCCGTTTTTGCTGGTGGACCGGATCTTGGAACTGGAACCCAACAAGAGGGTGGTCGGCATCAAGAACGTTTCGGTGAACGAGCCGTTCTTTGAGGGCCATTTCCCCGGCCATCCGGTCATGCCGGGGGTCCTGATTATCGAGGCCATGGCCCAAGTGGGCGGGATCGCGCTCCTCAAGGCCACGGAGGGAAGCGAGGGCAAGATCATGTACCTGGCGGGGGTGGACAACGCCCGGTTCCGCAGGCCCGCCCTTCCCGGCGACCAGATCCGCTTCGAAGTGGAAATCCTCTCCAACCGCGGGAAGGCCGCGAAGTTCACCGGCAAGGCCTATATCGACGGCAAGGTGGCCGTTGAGGCCGACATCATGTGCATGATGATGAGCAAAAACGAGGGCAAGGACCAGGAATAACATGTCCCTCGCCACCTCCAAAATCCATCCAACGGCCATCGTGGACCCGAAAGCCCGGCTGGGAAGCGGGGTCGAGGTCGGCCCCTATTCCATCGTGGACGGCGGCGTCACCATCGGGGATGGAACCGTCATCGGCACCCATTGCGTCATCACGGGACATACGGTGATGGGACGGAAAAACCGGGTTTTCACCGGCGCGGTGGTGGGCAGTGAACCCCAGGACGTGAAATACCACGGCGAGGAAACCTACCTGGAAATCGGGGACGAGAACGTCATCCGTGAATATGTGACGATCAACCCCGGTACGGGCGAGGGAAGCAAAACGGTCATCGGCAACGACAACTGGCTCATGATCCAGGCCCACGTCGGGCACAACTGCGTCATCCACAACCACGCTAAATTAGCGAACGGGGTCATGCTGGGCGGCCACGCCGTCATCGAGGACTACGCCACGGTGGGAGGCGGCACGCCGGTCCACCAATATGTCCGGATCGGCAAATACGCCATGATCGGCGGGGGATTCCGCGTGGTCCAGGACGTGGTGCCCTTCATGATCGCCGGGGATGAACCCCTGAAGATTTACGGACTCAACCAGATCGGCTTGGAACGCAACCAATTCCCCAAGGAAACCATCGAAGCGCTCAAGAAGGCCCATAAGGTCATTTTCCGCCAGAACCTGACTTTAAAGGAGGCCATCCAAGCCTTGTCCACGGATTTTCCTCCCCTTGATGAAATCAAGTGCCTGATCGACTTCCTCCAATCCTGCACCCGCGGCATTGTCCGGTGACCATGGCCCCGGCGCCCACCATCGGCTTGATTGCGGGCGGCGGGGAACTTCCCCTTCTTTTTGCCCGCCAGGCCAAAAAGCGGGGGTTTTCGCTCCGGACGGCCGCCATCCGTGGTTCGGCCTCCCCTTCCCTTGAGAAGTTCAGCGACGCCATCACCTGGGTCTCCATCGGCCAACTCGGGGCCTTGACCGGTTTTTTCAACAAACAGGGCGTTAAGCGCGCCGTCATGCACGGCAAAGTCCAGCATTCGCAACTGTTCCGGCATTTCCGCCTGGATTGGAAGGCCCTGAAGCTCTGGGCCCGCCTGAAGGACCGGTCAGGGGAAGCCCTCCTGAAAGCCGTGGCGGGGGAACTCCGGCGATCCGGCGTCAACCTGATGGACGGCCGTCATTTCATGGAAGAAGCCATCATCCCGAAAGGCTGGCTGACCAAAACCCGCGCCCAAGGCCCGGCCCGGGAGTCCCTCGCTTACGGCCTCCGGCAGGCCCGCCGCCTGGCCCAAGCCGGAATCGGGCAAACCATCCTTGTTAAGGGGAATGCGGTGGCAGCGGTCGAGGCCATGGAGGGCACGGACGAGGCCATCCGGCGGGCGGGACGCTGGGCGGGGCCGGGAATCCTCATGGTGAAGGTGGCCAGCCCCCGGCAGGATTGGCGCTTTGACATTCCGACCCTGGGGCCGCGGACCCTCCAAAGCTTGATCCGGGCCAAGGCCGCCGGAGTCGTGGTCGAGGGAGGGCGCAGCTTCCTTTTAAGCAGGGCCAAAACGGTCCAACTGGCCGAGAAGAGCGGCATCTTTATCCTCGCGGTTTAAAGACGGCCGAACGACTAAACGATCCCGAAAGAACCCGGCATGAATGAATCGATCCCACAATCCCAACGGAAGAATTGGATGGCCTTCCTCGCCATCGCCCTGCTTCTGGGGGCTGTTCTCCGGCTCGTTTTTCCCGGCGACATCGAATATAAGGGCGACGAGAGGTACATGTTCGATGCCAGCCAAAAGGTGGGGGTCACCCAGCCCTGGCCCGGCTTGGGGATGACCTCGGGCGCCAACATCAACAACCCGGGAATGAGCGTTTGGGTTTTCGTGGTCCTGGCAAAGGTGACCGGGGCTTCCAACCCGCCGGGGTTGGCGCGGGCCGTCCAGCTGATGAATATCCTCGGCCTTTTGGTCCTGGCCTTTTTTGCACTGCGGCTGTTGCCCGAAACCCAAAGGCTTCCCTGGTACTGGGCCACGGCCTTTGCGGCGGTCAATCCGGCTGCAGTGCTGTTCCAAAGGAAGATTTGGGCCCAATCCACCCTTCCGTTGCTTTGCATCCTGATCTGGATCGCTTGGTACTACCGGAAAACCCGGTTCGGGGCTTTTTGTTGGGGCTTGCTGGGGGCCTGTGTGGGGCAAATCCACATGTCGGGTTTTTACCTGGCGGGGGGCGTCCTCCTTTGGACCCTTCTTCATGACCGCGTCGCAAAGTGGGGCGCCTGGTTCTTGGGATCGATTCTCGGGGCCCTACCCTTGATTCCATGGCTCCACTACATGGCGACGAAGCCCGGTAATACGGCCCCCTTCGATTGGCGGTATTTCTGGTGGCTTATCTATCCGAAGTACTGGATCTATTGGGTGACGGACAGCTTGGGGCTGGGCCTCACCCACAGCCTGGGCTCGGTCCCTTTTAAAGAATTCCTCCGCTATCCTTTGATCGGTGGATGGCCCACTTATCTTGTCGGAGTCCTCCATTTGGTCGTCCTTGTTTCAGGGATTCTTTTCCTTTACTCGGGCTTCAAGACGGGGGAATTCCTGCGGGGAATCCGCGACCGCTCCGAAACGGGCCTGGCGGTCAATTCGCTCTTGATCGCAGCCGGAGTCCTGATGGCCCTTTGCGGGTTCCGGGTTTTCCAACATTACCTCATCATGAGTTTTCCATTGGAATGGGTTTGGCTGGCCCGGCTCAATCCGGGGAACTCGGGGAAGGGCGGGAAGTTTTTGGCGGTTTTGTGGGCGGCCCAACTACTGGTTTCGGCCGCTTTTCTGGGTTATATCCACCTCAACCACGGCGTCCCGGGGAGCGATTATGGGACGGCCTACCAGTACCAGTCCCCTTAACGGTTTTTCCACACCAAGAGAACGGGTCCGACCACCGCGAAGATGACGTTGGCGATCCAAACGGAGAAGAAGGGCGAGACCACCCCGGATTCGCCCAGGTGCTGCCCAATCTGCATTCCACCGATATAGGCGAAGGCCACCAGGGCGCAAATGCCCACGCTGGCGATCATCCCCGTGTATTTTCGCATGCTCCAGCCCCAGGGCACCCCCAGCACCACCATGATGATGCAGCCGAAGGGCGACGCGAACTTCAAATAAAGGGTGACCAGCTCCTTGTGGTAGTCCGAGCCGTTGCGCTTGAGCTGGCGGATATAGGCGGCCAGCTCCACCATGTTCAACTGCCCCGGTTCCTTTTGCGCCTTCAGGAAGTCCCCCGGCTTTTCCGGGATGGGGACGGCCAGGCGGTCGAAGCCCTGGTCGGCGATCTCGGCCCCCGTGTCATCGAAACTCCTCAGATAGCCCCCGAAGAAAATCCACTGGCCGTTCTCGTACTTGGCGCTTTGGGCGTCCAGGCGGCTTTTTAAGCGTATATCCGAATCGAAATTCAGCACCAGGACGTCCGTCATGGTGTTGGAGGAGCCGTCGAAGGCTCCGATGTGGTAGATCTGGCCCTCGGCCCCCACCATGGAGATGTTCTGGCGGGTAAGGTCCGCCGATTCCTCCGGGTGGTGGGAAATTTGGACCCAGACCGTATGGTGTTTTTGGACCTCGGCCCGGGGAACCACCACTTCGCTGAAAAGGAGGCTCGAGGAGCAAATGAGGGCGCCGGCGAAAAAGAGGGGGACGGCGATGCGGTAGATGTCCACGCCGCCGGAGCGCATGGCGATCAGTTCGTTGCCTTTGGAGAGCCCTCCCAGGGAAAAAAGGACGCCGAAGAGGCAGGCGATGGGGATGATTTGGACCATGAAGCCCGGGATGTAAAAGAAAAAGTACTTGAGGGTCACCCAGATACCGGGCCTGAATTCCATCAACAGGTGCATGTCGTTGAAGACCTGGACGATCAGGACGATGACACTGAACCCGGCCAGGGAGAGCAGGAAGGGCTTGAGGAACTCGGCCAGGATGTAACGGGTCAGGACTTTCACGAGGTCTTCCCCCGCGACCCGGCCCGGGGAAGGGCACGGAAAGCCGACTGTTCGGCGACGACAAGGTAATAAACAAGGAAGCCCGCCAGGCCCAAAACGAAATCCGCCCCCCAAAGGCCGACCACCGGGCTTACCGTCCCCTGGTTGCTCAAGGTTTGCCCGAAGATGAACATCAGGTAATAAACGAAGATGAGCACGAGACCCAGGATAAAACCCATAAAACCCTTGGACCGCGTCCAGAGCCCCAAGGAGGCCGAAAACCAGGCCAAGACCAGGCAGGCGAAGGGCAGGGACAGCCTTTTTTGATACTCGGTCCTCAAGTAGTTGTAACGCCCGCCGTCCTTTTCCAACGGGATGGCCCTGGCGATCTCGCCCAGGTCCATTTCCTCGTAGTCCTTTTTGATGTCCGACAGGTGGGTGAGTTGGCCTTCCAGTTTCAGGGGGATGGTTTCGGTCTGGAAATAAAGCTGGTTGAACGTGTTGTAGGTTGTGTTGTCCCAGCTCATGATGCCGTTCGAAAGATGGAATGAAATCTGGTGGGACTCGGGATTCGTGTCCAAAGTCCCCGTCCTGGCCACGGTGGTCAGCAGCGGCTGGTTCGGTGACCAGCGGTTGAAGGCCTTGATGTTGGTAAAGGAGCCGTCCGATTCCTGGTGATCGATATAAAACCGGTAATTCTCAAACTTATCGATCCAAATTTTCTCGCGGATCGCCAAATTGGCCTGCTTCTGGAGGATCTTGAATTCGGCCTGTTTGAAAGCGAAGTTCGCGGCCGGCAGCACCTTGTCGTTGAAAAAAACCATGCAGCCCGTCAGGACCAGCCCCAGGGCCAGGACGGGAGCGATCAAGTGGAACAAATGCACCCCGCTGCTCTTGAAGGCCGTCACTTCCATGTCCGAACTCAACCGGCCGAAGGCAAGCAAGGTCCCCACCATCATGGACATGGGGATCGTCATGGAAAGGATGAAAGGGAAAAGGCTGAAATAAAGGACCAGTGTTTCCAGGAAGGGGACCTTTTTATTCAGGACAAGATCCAGCAAAAGCATGACTTTGTTGGTCATGAAAAGGAACGAAAGCAGGAAAAGGCACAAGAGGAAGGAAGGCATCATCTCACTCAGGACGTAGCGGTAGACGGTTTTCACGGGCCTTCCTTAAAGCCGGGTTCGTGCCGCCCTTTCCGGCAAGGGCCGGGTCGTGGGCGCACAGGGGAGGCAGTATAACACGGCTTTTTGCCGCCGACGAAAGGGCCGGAAGACGCCCATTGGGGGGGCTTTTTCGTCCTCTTGCGGATTTGAAGGCCCATCGCCCGGGGCCTTGGGATATTTTTACTGCAGGGCAATCAACCCGGCCGGGCGGTGAGCCGCCACCGGGATGATTTTGGGCAACACGGTTCCCGTCCTCCAAAGGGGCGGGAACCGTGTTTATAAAGCGTGAATCTCATGGCACAGGATGTCCTTCAAAGGTTAAAAATAAGCCGTTGGAACCGCCGCGGTGTTGCTATCATTTCCGGAGAAAATTCCTTTTTCCCGGGACGGACCCGGGACGACGCAGAAAAATTCCCCAGACGAAATTCCAACCCGGGTGAACGGCGGATGAACCGAATTTCTCAGATGCTTCTTTCCTTCGGGAAGGCGCTTTTCTTCCTCGATTTCCAGAAGTCCTTTTTCCTTTCCTGCCTCAAGCTTTTCATGGTTTGGATCACCCTCGGCACCCTGCTGGTGACCCTTATCGGCAACCGGACCCTGGCCTCCATCCTTTTCATGTGGCCCTGGTATTTCCTCCAGGTTTCCATCGCCTGTGTTTTGGGAATCGCCGTGATCCGGTTCTTTGTCCTGGCCGAAAAGGCCTGGATGGCCCGGTCTTCCCGCAAACCGCCGGGCCATGGGACCGGATGGTACCTGCTTTTTTTGGCGGTTCTGGTCCTCCCGGGCCTTTTTGTCGCCTTCCACGTCATGGTGGCCGGCATCAATTTTTTCTTCCATATCGGCGACCCCATGCTGGCCCAGTTTCCCCTGAAGTTTTACGCCATTGAGGTCTTCTGGATTTGGGTGCTTCTTTTCGTCTGCTTCCTCTTCAAGTACTGGCTGGATTTGCGCGACGTGGCCCTCCGGGCGGAGGAACTGGAAAAGGAAAGGCTCCAAGCCGCGCTGGACAAATTGAAGGACCAGATGAACCCCCATTTCCTCTTCAATACGCTCAATACGGTGGCGGCGCTGATCCCCGCCGATCCGGGCAAGGCCGAGGAAGTCGTGGTCAAGCTTTCGACCATTTTCCAGGGTGTGCTGGAGGCCACCCGCAAGTCCAATCATTCCCTTGAGAAAGAATTGGAGTTCTGCCGGAACTACCTGGATATCGAAAAGGCCCGCTTTGGGCCCAGGCTCGTATCGACGATTGAAATGGAGCCCGGTTTGGACCCCACCCGGGTCCTGATCCCGGTGCTATCGCTCCAACCCTTGGTGGAAAACGCGGTCAAGCACGGCCTTTCCTCCCGGGCCTCGGGAGGCCGGATATGGATCGGGGCGGGACTTTCCGGCGGAAGTCTGCAAATCAAAGTGGAAGACGACGGGGTCGGTTTTGGCAATTCACCCTATGCGGGCTCAGGGACGGCCCTGGACAATTGCCGCAAGCGCCTGGAACTGGGATTCGGAAAAGAGGGAAAGCTGGAAATACTCCCCCGCGAAGGCGGGGGAACCCGGATAATCCTTTCCATGCCGGCTTTGAAACAGGAGCCGGGCTGACCGGTAGGGGCCGCCATTTCGGTTTGAGGGGGGAACAATGATCAATGCAATGATTGTGGACGACGAGGCTCCCGCCAGGACCCGGCTTTCCCGGCTGCTGGCGGCTTTTGCCGACCTGAAGGTGGTGGGGGAGGCCTCCAACGGCCTGGAAGCCCTGCAGGCCGCCCAGAGCCTGCAGCCGGACGTGGTTTTCCTCGACATTGAAATGCCCGAATTGAACGGGCTGGAAGTGGCGGAGGCCCTGGGAGGGGAAGGGCCCACGGTGGTCTTTGTGACGGCCTACAGCGAGCACGCCTTGAAGGCCTTCGAACTATCGGCGCTGGATTACCTGGTGAAACCCGTGGCGCCGGAGAGGCTGGCGGAAACGATGGAGCGGGTCCGCCGCCGGAAGCCTTCCTCCCCCTCCCAACTCCAGAAACTGATCGAACGGCTGGAGGAAGGGCGCGCCAAGAGGCGCATGGCGGTGAAGTGCGGGGCCAAGTACCGGGTCTTTGAACCCTCCCAGGTCTCGGCCATCGTGGCCCGGGAACATTACGCGGCCCTGCTGGTGGAAGGGCAGGAGCTTTTGGCGGACGACAGCCTGGACCAGCTCGCCCAGCGGCTCGACCCGGCCCGTTTTCTGAGGATCCACCGCAGCGCCATCATCAACCTGGACTACCTGCGGGAACTGGAACACGAGGGAGACCGCAAATACACGGCCGTTTTGTCCGATCCGGCAAAGACGCGCCTGCCGGTCAGCCGGGAAAGGTTGGAGGACTTAAGGAAGGTTTTGGGGCTGGACTAGGCGTTCCCCGGCCTTGGAACGGGGACGATTTTCAAATTCACAGGATTGCGAGGCGGTTTTTATGCGGGCGGGCGGAAGCACCCCTATCTCCCATCGACACCCACGGGCCCTTCCGGGCCTGGCGGCCGCTTTTGTTTTCCTTTTGCCCCTGCTGGCGCGCGCCCAGGCTACCCCGTCCCCGCAGGCCGCGGGGGCCGTTCGATCCCCTTCTTCGGGCCCGGCCTCCCCGGCCGCTTCCGGACAGGCCGGTTCGCCGCAAACCGAACTGAGCATCAGTCCGGAGGAAGAGATCAAGATCCTGGACGCCATCGACGCCCAGTCCAATACTTCCGGCGCCCGGTCATCCTCCGCGGCGGCCGTTTCCGCGAGCGCCGCATCCGTTTCGCAAGCCGCCGCCCCCCCGGCCAACTACGCGCCCCCGACGGCCCCCACGGGCCTGAGCGTCCTCATCCTCAAGGAAGGGGTCTACCTCTCCTGGGACGCAACGTCCTCGGGCTCGGCCGTTACGGCCTATAACGTCCTGCGCTCCACTACGCCGGGCGGGGGCTACAAAAGGGTCAACGCCAAGCCCATTCCCGCCCCCTATTTCCTGGACGGCACCCAGGCCAGCCTGGCGCCCCCGAGGAACGGGGAGGATTATTTTTACGTGGTTTCCGCCCTGGATTCGATGGGGAAAGCCAGCCCCATCTCGGACGAAATCACCGTCACCCCCCAGGGCATGGAAATGCCCGAGGAGGAGGCCGCGGCCACCCCCACCGCCACCCCCGAGGAAAAGGAAATCGCGCTCCCGGACAAGAACATCGTCAACCTGAAGCTGCCCGCCGACACCCAGCTTTCCATCCAGGGGTACAAGAAAATCGACGTCCAATTGGGATTCCAAAATTTCTACAACCGCCCCATCGCCAACGGCATCCCCCAGGAACAGGACACCACCCTGGTCAACCAGGAACTGGTGGTCAACCTGCAGGGCAAGGTGGGGAAGAACGTGGACGTGAACGTGGACTACAGCGACGTCAACCGGGCGGGCGGCGTGGACCAAAGTAAGCAGGAAATTTCCATCAAATACCACGGCGAGGACAACAGCCCCATCCAGGAAGTGGAGTTCGGGGACCTGCAGTTGTTGCTGCCCAACACCGAATTCGCCGGCTTCAGCAAGAACCTCTTCGGGCTCCAGGCCAAGCTGAAGTTCGACCAGTTCCGCCTGACCACCTTTTTCGCCCAAACCAAGGGTATCTCCGAAACCAAGGTCTTCAACGGGAATTCGGTTCAAGTGGACACGGTCGTGCAGGACATCACCTATATTCCGAACCGCTATTACCTGATCACCCGCGAGGCTTCAATCCAGGCGAACGGGACAAATGGCGCCCTGCCGGCCCCCAATTCGGAGCAGATCTGGGTGGACTCGGCCACGGGCATCCTCAACCCGGCCGGGCCCAATTTCGGGGGGCCCCAAAACGCCTTTGAGCACTGGTTGCCGGGCCGGGACTACACCATCGACTACACCACGGGCATCATCACCTTCATCCGGGCCCTGCCTTCGACGGCCCGAATCGCCGTCGGGTTCAGGAACATTGCCGGCCAAAACCGAGGCCTCAACATCTACAGCGCAACCACCTTTTCCACCAACGTCACCCTGGCCAACCTCTCGGTGCCGGATGACGGCATCGTCGGCGTCAATACCTCGGGGGCCCATTCCGGATTCCTGATCAAGGACAATAACAACTCGGTGGGAGGAACTTCGCCCACCGCCATCGCCCTTTCGCCCCTTTACCTGGTGAATTATTTCAATTTGGGCACGACCAAAATCATCCCGCCGGACCAGGACCCGGACTTCCTCTTCCAGGTTATCTCCAACGGCACCAACAACGTGCTCCAGACGGGGCAGGGTGTTTCCCAGGTGGGTGCTTCCAATCCGTGGGTCTACAACGTGAACCTGGATTTCAACTATTTGACCGTCACGAATTCCAATTTCCTGGCCCCGGGGGCGCCCTCCTCCTTTCTTTGGCCGGAGAGGCCCTTCGCCAACCTGGATACGAGCGGTGGTTCCAGCTCCAGCAACAACCCCTCGGACGTTTACAGCCAGACGGTCCCGCCTACCAGCCTTTACAGCATCCATATGCGCTATAAAACCCAGTCCAGCAATTATTCGCTCGGGCGGTTCAACATCATCCGGGGCAGCGAATCGGTCTTCCTGGACGGAAGGCGCCTGAGGCGGGACGTGGACTACCTGTTCGACTACACCTCGGGCTTCCTGGATTTCCCGGACAAAAGCATCCTGAGGCCCGACAGCCAGATCGTGGTGACCTATGAATACGCGCCCTTCGGCACCTTCGGCCAGGACAACATCCTGGGGGCCCGGGCCGAGTACGACATCACGGACAATTTCTTCGTGGGCTCAACCTTCCTGGAAAGCGACGCCCAGCAGCCCATCGAGGTTCCCCAGATCGGCTCCACCCCGAATTCGCTGGCGCTCTTCGACGCCGACAGCCGGCTGGATCTCTCCCAGGACGACGTGAAGTCCCTGACCGGCGTCATCCCCGGTTTGGAAAATTGGAAACCGCCCTTGAGCGTCAAGCTCTCCGGCGAAGTGGCCCAAAGCTACTACAACCCCGATACTTACAACGCCGAAGGGGAATCGGGGGTGGCCATGCTGGACAACATGGAGGGCATCGACAGCGTGACGGGCGCCTCCATGAACCAGACCAGCTGGCTGGTTTCCGCCCCTCCCGTGCCGGTGGGATTCCTACCGGGTCTTTCAGGTACCACGCCGCCCGATGCAGGAGCGGATCCGGGTAATAACCGCGTCCGCTTTTATAATTCAGGCGCGCCCAACGCCAATATGGTGATTTTCCAGACCATCGGCACCCAAAACTCCGGCTCCTTGAGCTACACCAACGTCCCCGCCTATGGCGGCCATATTTACGCCCAGACAGGCCAGGCCAACGACGCGGTCCAGGTCCTCCAGTTCCCCTATTCCAACCTCACCAACCAGAGGTGGGGGGGATTGCGGCAGGTTGTTTCCACCACCGGCACGGATTTCTCCAACGTGAGTTATTTCGAAAGCTGGATCTACAATGACGGCAACCCGAAGTGGATTATGGTTGATTTCGGAGTCATGAACGAGGCGGCTAACGGCAATACCTCCGCGGGTCCGGGCAGTCCTTTCTTCTCCGACCCCAACGAATACGGGCAGCCCCAGACGGTTGCCAACCCACAATACGGGCTTCCGACTTTTTATTACCAAGGCAACCCCTGGTCGCCCAGCGGCAGCGTTTCGGCACCCGTAAACTACCTGATCAACCCTGAACAAACCTCCCAGGAAGGGGTCAGCGTGGGGCAAAACACCAGTTATGTCACCGAGGACATGAACGGCAACAATACACTGGACCCGACGGACGCCTATTACGAATACGGCATCCAGGCCAACTGGACGGGATGGCACCAGGTCAAGATCCCGGTCAATTTCACGGCCCCGAACAACCTCTACAGCACTCCCGATGGCATCCCCTATTTCTTCCAGACCCAGGGCCTGGCCAGTCCCTCCATCATCCGAACGGTCCGGGTATGGATGACGGGCGAAAACCCGAACCCGATCAACGGCGATGTCTATTTCGAAAACATCAGCTTCGCCCACAACCTCTGGCAGCTTCAGGTGGACCCTACGGCCAACGTCAACCAGGGGGTGACGGTCAATACGGCCAAGTTCGACGTGAACTCCATCAGCCAGGACCAGAATCCCAGCTACCAGCCGTCCCTCCGGTTCCTGACGGTCGAGGCGGGACAGGACCAATCGGCCATCCTCTTCAAGGAAAAGGCCCTGGAAGTTACCTACAACCTTTCTTCCGCCGACTTCGAACCCTCGGGCAACATCAACGGCCTCCCCATTTATTACACCACGCGTATCTTCAACCAGGGGCTGGACCTGACCGATTACCAGGACCTGCGGCTGGACCTCTATATCCGGTCTTTCCGAACCGGGGACGTGCTCTTCGTGAGGGTGGGGAACGACCAGCAGGATTACTACCAGTACAACATCCAATTGAGCGCCGCGGCGGTGACCTGCCTGAACACCTGGGGCACGGTCAACATTCCCCTGGACGGGTCGGGGGGCAACCGGCAGACGGTGGGGACGCCCTTTATCAACCGGGCCACGAATATCAGCATTGGCGTGGTTTCACCCAATGCCCCCTCGGGCGCCGTGGGGGACCTTTGGGTCAACAACCTGCGTTGCGCCAACTCGACCATCCGCAGCGGCGTTGCGCGTCGGGCCAACGCGGCCTTCCTGGTGGGGGACAACCCCCAAAACCCCTTCGCCACCATCAATACCCGCTACCGGGAAGTGGATTCGGGGTTCACCCAGATCGACCAGACCAGCACCCATTTCCAGCACTCTACCCAGTTGGGGGGCGACTACGCCTCGAACGGGGTTTCCATCTTCTCCCAACCCCTGGTGACACAGGCCTCCTATACGCATCAGGACCTCTATACGGAGGCCGCCCTGCAGGACAACCCCTACTACCTCTCCCTGCCCGACAGCCATATCGACAACGCCACAGGGAGCATCAGCTATACCAAGGACCTGGGACTTTCCTTCGGGCGGCTGACCGCCGTACGGGTTTCGGGGAGCACCAACTATGAAAAGGACCAATACCAGGACGCCTACCTCGGCCAGCCGGGGGTCCTGGGCGACACCCATAAGGGTGAGGAAATCTATACCGTCGCCTCGACCTACGACGCCCCGGGCAAGCTTTTCTTCATCCCCCTGGGCGCCAACCAGTTCACCGAAAGCTATTCGATGACCCATGACTACCAGGGCTATGATTCCAACTATGCCCTGGCCAACTACGACCGTGAAACGCGGGCCCAGAATTACGGCTGGACCAACACGACTGAAATCGTGAAGAACCTGGTTTTCACGCCCGGCTACAGCCTTTCCCTGACCGACGCCCAGGGCAACACCAATTCACCCGGGGTCCCGGTCACGGTGGCCAGTTCCTCCGCCACCTTCATGCAGTTCCAGGAAAGGGACCAGCCCAAGGCGGGCCTGGTCTACCGCGGCATTCCGGGCCTGATTCCTTCCGTGGATTACACCGGCAGCAACCAATACGACTTTGTCTCCTTCACGGACGGCACCCGGTTCACCAGCGCCAACAACCTCACCTATACCGTCAACTGGACCCCCGGGAGCTGGTTCGACTTTTTCCAGAAGATGAACTTCACGGCGACCTACAGCCTCACCCAAAGCGCGACTTCCACCATTCCCGGCTACCACAGCGGCCTGCTGAATTTCGACCAGATGTGGTATGTCACCCCTGATTTCACCGACTCCCTCACCGCCAACCAGTCGCTGTCCCACCAGATCAACGCCAGTTTCAAGCTTTTCGACGTCTGGGATTTCCGGCCCACCGGCACCTTCACCAACCAGCTCAGCGTGCTCTCCCAGGGGTCGAATCCCGTTTCCCAATACGGAGAGACCTTCGGCATTACCACGGTTTATAACCGCAAGATCTTTACCCTGCCCCTCGCGGCCTTCACCATGGATTCGGCCCAGGTTCAATATACCCACACGGACAGCACCCAATACGACAGTTCGGCCCAGGCCGCCATTGCCAACCAGACCACCAGCGACCTCTATAGCCTGACCCTTCCCTACGACATCAACAAGAACTGGGCCCAAGGTAATTTCCGCCTCCAGCGCACCACGGGAACCCAATACGGCATCTCGACCCAGGACACCCTGGTCACCCAGTTGGACGACCAGGGGTACTTCGAGTACGACCAGAAGCTGGCGCCGAACCTGGAAGTGCACATCCCCTTCACCCACTGGAAGATCAAACTCGAGAATTCCATTGAGCTCAAGGCCACCTTCCTCATGGAATTCGTCAACAACCAATCGTCCTACATCAACAACGTGCTTCAGACCGATAAGTACCGTGGTACACTCGACATCAATTACAACGCCTTGAAGAACCTCCGGGTCGGCATCGGTTTGGCCAACGAATATTTCACCAATTACCAGAACCCCCAATTGGACTACGTCTTGTGGCAAGGGGATATTTCCGCTGAGGCCAGGTTCTAACAATGAGACCCAATAACAGTTCACAGCTGATAGTTCGCAGTTGGCAGCGTGGATTTCCAAAATCGCAGCTGCGAACTGCGAGCCGACAACTGCTAACTTTTTTTATCTTTTGGATTTGTTCATTGGGATGGGCACAGCCCGCCCCGCCGTCGGGACTTGCGGTGGCCGCCCCTTATGACGGGGAAGTGAACCTGATTTGGACCCCCAATGCCGTCGCCAGCCCGACCGTCACGGCTTACTTCATTTCCCGTGAGCTGGTGGACCTGACCAATACCCCCACGCCCAACCCCACGGGTACCCCGACCCCCATTGCCACGGTCCTCTTGTCCTCCATGTCCGGGCCGGGAACGGCCATTTATCAGGACTTCCAGGTGACCAACGGCCAAAACTACCTTTACCAGGTATGGGGCCAGGATTCGGGGGGGACCGGAAGCTCGGCCAGTGTGACGGCCCGGCCCTTTTTGGCCCCGGTGGCCGTCCAGCCGTTGACGGTCCAAAATATCCATTCCAACGCCCTGGATCTTTCCTGGGGAGTCCCGAACTCCAGCTATCCCGTTTCCTATTACCAGGTTTATCTTTACGAGCCGCCGACTCCCACGGCGACACCCAACCTGTTTTTTACCCCAACCTTTACGCCCGCGGGAACCTTGACACCGTCACCGACGCCCACTTTTCCCCAAACACCCGTTCCGGCCTCTACCGTGGCCGCGGCAACGCCGCTGGCGACCGTTTTTACGAACAGCTATAGCGACACCACCGCCAACACTTCCGGCGTTGCGGCCTTTTATTACCTGGTCCTGGCTTTTGACAGCCAAAACAATCCGGGCGCCCTGCCCACTTATGCTTCCAACCCCGCCTTGCCCCACAATATGGCCCCTCCCGGGCCTCCCGCGCTCTCAGCATTGGTGGCCCTCACCGCTACGCCGGTCATCGGGACCAATGGCTACGGGGCCCGGCTCATCTGGAATTCCTCCCTGGGTTCGGAAGGGGTAACGGCCTACGAGGTTCTGCAAAACGGTACGCCGATTGCCACCCTTCCTTACCAGACCGCAACCCCGACCATGGTCTATGACGACACGACCCTTGTGGAGGGGAACGGCTCCGCCCCGGTGAGTTACAACGTGGTGGCCGTGAATACCTATGGTCCCGGGACTTCCAACAGCGTGGAAGTGTCCATCGTTTCCGCAAATGAATCAAATGACATCGAAGTAACGCCTAACGCCACCACGAATGCGGTTTCCCTCTCGTGGGATCCGGCCCAGCCCGGCACCTATGGATTGGGAGGCTACCGGCTTTACCGGGGCTTGTCCGGTGTTCCGGCCGCCAACCCAAGCCCTATTACCGCGGGTAGCCCCACCGCAACCCTAACCCCCACGCCCTTCGCGACGGTGGTCATTACCCCTTCGGCTACGCTCACCTTGACGGCAGTGGACGCGCCCATCCCCAACCACATGAGTTATTGGGTGGAACCAGTTGACCTGACGGGCCATGGCGGAGTGGTCAGCGGGGCCCCGACACCTGCGCTCAACTTGGCCCCGACCCCGCCTTCCAACCCGGGCGTGGCCAACCCGGTGGGGAACAACCAGGTTACGGTTTCCTGGACGGCCGGCATCGCGGGCTTTTTTGGGCCGCCGCAGGACTACGTGGTTTACCGCGTGCTGTTGACGAGCCCAACGGCTACGCCCCAAGCGGTCGCGACTGTGCCGGCGACCCAGTTGAGCTTTATCGACAGCGTTTCGGGGTTCGCCCCGGGGACGGGGGTCATTTACCAAATTGGCCTGCAGGATGCGGCGGGGAACATTTCAGATTTGGTTTTAGCGGGGAATAGCATCATCCTGGCGAACCCGACCGTTCCCGCGGTTCCCACCGTTCTGCCTTTCGCCGGATCGCCCAGTTCCATTGAATTTGCCTGGATGAATGACTCCTTGGCGGAAGCCGTGACGGCTTATTCGATCTTCGGCTCCAATTGGCCCAACTCGAACCCGACAGCCTTGCCCTCCGTGACCGTATTGGCCACCCAGAGTCCGACGCCCACCCTCTTGTTCGCGCCCAGCCCGACACCCTGGGCCGCCACTTATTACTACCTCCTGGCCCAGAACGGCCAGGGTTCCAGCGGACCGGCCACCCTTTCGGGGATTCCGGTGCCCCTCTACCATGTCACCGCCCTCATGACGCCTGGTGGGCGCCAGGCCCAAGTTTCCTGGGACATGGTACCGACCCCTGTTTCAACGCCCGCAGTGGATAGTTATGGGGTTTACCGGTCGTTAACGCCGGGAGTGAACTTTACCCAGGTGGCGGTGGTGCCTGTTCCGACCCTGGGTTACCAGGACGGAAATATCTCAGCTGGGAACATTTATTATTACCGGATTACCGCCAAGGCCGGCGGCACCACACAAACCGCGGAAAGCCCGCTTTACCCGGTCATGACACCCAATCCGGAAGCGGGGATTTTGACCTGGCCCAATCCGCCTTCCGCTTTTTCGGCCCTTTCAGCCGTGAATCAAACGAAGCTTTATTGGGCGGGTAACAATCCCCAGGAAGGGGTTGCCAGCTATTCCGTGTTCTGGAACGGCAGTCCCACTCCGATCACGACAGTGTCGGCAAACCTCAGCCCCACGCCAACCTATGGCGTTACGATCACCGAAACAGCGGGAAGCCAATCTTCGTACGATGTGGTTGCGAACAATGGGAACGGCTCCAGCGATCCTTCCCAAACCCTCAGTATCTTAGTGCCGCCGGCCGTGACGCCGGTGATCGGCCTGGCGCCTCCGTCATTTGTCACGCCAACGGCTACGATCACGCCGGGAGTCTGGATTTCCGGGTTCACCGCTTCCGGGGCCGTCAGCGATTATTCCATCTACCGGCAAAGCGCGCCGACTCCAGCCTTCAGCGCAACGCCGGTCGCGAGCCCCTACGTCTATTTGGGGTCGGTGCCGTTGGGAACCTCGACCCCCGTTTTTGAGGATTCAAGCCCGATGGCGGGCTACGTCAACAACTACCAAGTCGTTGCCGACAATGGGGCCGGGGTAACCGCCTTGCCGACGATTTCGGCCCAACTTTCCGTCACCCTCTGGCCCGCCGCCGCCAATCCGACCCTGCTTCCGAACAACACCTCGGTGACCCTTTCCTGGGCGCCGCCGACGGGAAATGTGCCGGTCAGCTTTTACGATATCTACCGCAACGCCTATCCCACCACCACGCCCGTCTTGATCGCTACGACCACTCCGACGGCCCTTTCCTACGTGGATTCAGGCTTGACGACGGGAAGCCCCTATCTTTATTGGATGGACGCCCAAAACACATCGGGCGGAAGCACCCTTTCGGCCCCCGCCACCATTGTTCCGATCCAGGCGCCGGTGATCACCCTCACTCCGTTACCGGAAAGGAATCAATTGGTTTGGGCCCCCATTTCTGTTCCGACCACCAGCCCCGTCACGGGTTATTCCGTTTTTCGGGCCCCCTTGACCCAGGGAACACCGCTGGTCTTCGCCCCGGTTGCCCAGGTCGAACCGCTTTCCAACACCACCTATGCCGATGCCACGACATTGTCGGATGGGGCGACCTATGTTTATCAAATTGCGCCATCAACGTCGAACGGGATCTTGGGGGCCTTTTCCAATGCGGTGACCCAGTATGTGTATCCCCGGCCGGTCGCCAATTTGATCGCCGCTTCAGGGGACGGCCTGGTCCAACTCCGGTGGACCTACCAGGGGGTGGCCACGAACAGCTTTTTCATCACCCGCCAGTTGGGAACGGCCCTTGGCGGCGCTCCCCAGACCCTCAAGACGAATTTCCAGGGCGTGAATTTCACCGACACGGGCGTGGTGGACAAGAACTTTTATATTTACAACGTTTATACGGTGGATGCCCAAGGCTTGACTTCGAATGTTTCGGCGGCGGTGACCGCTTTGCCGGCGGCGGGCCCGGTCCTTCCCCTGGTGGCCGTATCCGGTTCGGGTGGTTCCATCCTGGTAGCCCCGGTGACCCTGGCCCAAAACGCCAGCAATGCCCAGACCCTGATAGGGAATACCTTGAGCTGGGGAGGGGCCGACCAACAGGGCGCCTTCAACGCGCAAACGATGTATCCGCTGGGAGGCTATGAAGTCTATAGTTCGACCGACGGAGGGAGCGTCTACCAATCGATCGCCACGGTTCCCGTCACCTTCGTCAACGGCTACCCGGCGCCCGTCGTGACTTATTTCGACCAGGTGCCGTTGGTAGGGGGCA
>JAJPJW010000050.1 GCA_021324075.1 Pseudomonadota bacterium
CGTCGTCGAAGGAAGTGACGTTGGGGGTTTCCGCCATAAAGGCGATGTAGTTCCAGCCGATGGGGCCCTCATAGACGGTCCAGGCGGTCGGGGAATTCCCGAGGGTGACGCCGGAGGCCTTGAACGATCCCGCAGGCCCGGTTCCCGGCATGTAATTCATCCATATCATCAACTCGGCGCTGTGGCTGTTGAGGTTCGTGTTGGAGCTGCAGAACCAGATGTCGTAGGCCGCGTCCCATAAATCCGAGCCCGTCTGGTTGGTGACGCCGATGGCCCAACTGCTGGTGACGCATTGGAGCGCGCTGACCTGGATCGGGAGGTTCGTGCCCGGGCTGCAGGAACCCCCGGATTGGCAGCCGTAAACGATGGAGGGATAGTTGGTCACGTTGTCGCCGCAGGTGAAATTTCCAGCAGTGACCGCGAAATCGCCCGTGGCCACGTTCACGGTCATGCATTGGGTGGTGGGGGAGGAATTGCAGCTTGGGTTCCAGAAATTCGTCTGCACGTAATAGCCGGGGGTGGTGGCGATGTTGGCGCTTTGGAACTGGGCGCAGGTACTGATCGTTTGGGCCTGGGCCGCGCCTGCAAGGAGGCCGAAAAAGAAAAACCCGGCCAAAAGAAGTTTATTTTTCCCCAAGACGGCTTGCCCCCAGGTGAGATGGACCTAAAAAGAAGTGCAGAAACTATGCCACGAAGGGTGCGGAAAATAAAATGAAAAGGACCTCCGAGGGCCCGCGAAAGCGCTTTTTGTTTCCTAAAGCCCCTTAGCTTCACCCCCAACGAAGCTAGGAAACCGGTTCAACCATTTCTTCCGGACTATTCCGACACAAAGACGCCAAAAACGGCATTTTTCTAACGAAGCTGCGGCTGCGAAAGCGAGCCCGAAAAAAGACTATAATGCCGGCCATGGAAAAACAGGCCACACTGGTTCTGGCGGCGGGCAGCCTGGGTGACGCCCTTTTGACCCTGCCGGCCTTGAGGCTGCTGGAATCCCGCTCCGAGGTGACGGTTGCGGGCACCGCGCCCTACCAGTCCCTGGGGGCCGACCTCTTGGGCATCCACCATGTCGTTCCCTTGGACCCCCTGCTCCAAACCCTGCTCTCCTCTTCCCCGCTGGATTCAAAAAACCAGGAATTCCTGAAACAGTTCCGAGATATCCACCTTTTCTTCAAGGAAAAGGATGCCGCGTTGTTGGAAAAACTGGCGGTCCTTTCCGGGGCCCAAGTGCATTGCCCCGCAAAACCTTTCGCCGAATTTTTAAAAGAAGCCCGTTGGGCCGCCGAATATTGGCTGGAGGCGGCTTTCGCCTGCCCCTTGGCGCCCGACTCCCCCTTCCGGCAGGCCAAACTCCAGATCGACGGCGCCCTTCGCCAAAGGGGTGCCTTCATTTTGAATTCCCTCGCGGCGGCTTCTCCCCTGGTGATCCACCCTGGAAGCGGCAGCCCGGCCAAGAACGCGCCCCTTTCCTTTTTCCGCAGCGCGGCCGAGCGCGCCGCCAAGGAATCCGCCAGGCAGGTCTTGGTGGTGTGGGGCGAGGCGGAGCAACAGAACCTGTCCTCCCTGAAAGAGGCCTTTGCCGGCATTCCGCAGGTGAAGGTCCTCCCCGAAATCCTTCCTTTGAAGGACCTGGCGGCGGTCTTTTCCCAGTCTTCGGCCTACCTGGGCAATGACAGCGGCGTCACCCAATTTGCCTCGGCCTGCGGACTGCGGACCTTCGCGGTGTTCAATACCACCGACGCCAGGATTTGGGGCCCCCAGGCGGATTTCATACTGCTGTCCATGCTCAACGGCAACTGGCACTAACCTTCCCTGAAACAAAAAAGGCCCCTTCCCGGAGGAAGGCGCCTTTTTCACCCGGCTGTTTTTTCGAGCCCGTTTTTATTTCTTCTTTTTCTTCCCCTTGGGCTTGCGTCCCTTGCCCTTGAGGGCCTCGACCAAGGCGTTGCCGATCTCGCCCGGGCTCTGGGCCACGACGATGCCGGCCGCTTCCAGGGCCGCGATCTTCTCCTTGGCCGTCCCCTTGCCGCCGGAGACGATGGCGCCCGCGTGGCCCATGCGCTTGCCCGGGGGGGCGGTGGTGCCGGCGATGAAGGCCGCCACCGGTTTTTTCATGTACTTCTTCACATAGAGGGCCGCTTCCTCCTCGGCCGTGCCGCCGATTTCCCCGATCATGATGACGGCCTCGGTGGCCTTGTCCGCATTGTAGGCTTCCAGGGTGTCCAAGTGGGTGGTGCCCACGATGGGGTCGCCCCCGATGCCGATGCAGGTGGATTGGCCGAGCTTGAGTTGGGTGACCTGCCAGACCGCCTCATAGGTAAGGGTGCCCGAGCGGGATACGATGCCCACCTTGCCCGGCTTATGGATATAGCCCGGCATGATGCCTACCTTGGCCACGCCCGGCGTGATGATACCCGGGCAATTGGGGCCGATGAGGCGCACGTCCTTGTGGTTGTTCTTCAGGACCGCCTTCACCCGGGCCATGTCGTTGGCCGGGATGCCTTCGGTGATGGCCACGATCAGCTTGATGCCCGCCGCGGCCGCTTCCAGGATGGCGTCGGCCGCGAAGAGCGCCGGAACGAAGATCATGGTGGTGTTGGCGCCGGTCTTGCCCACCGCCTCCTCCACCGTGTCGTAAACCTTGAAGCCTTCGATGTCGCTGCCGCCCTTGCCCGGCGTCACCCCGCCCACCATCTTGGTGCCGTAGTCCCGGCAGGCCTTGGAGTGGAACAATCCCGCCGTGCCCGTGATGCCCTGGCAGATGACCCTCGCGTTTTTATCCAGGTAGATGCTCATTTCGCCACCTCCTTGGCCGCGGCCACCACCGTTTTGGCGGCCGAGTCCATGCTGGAGGCGAACTGGTAATGCAGGGTGGAGGTGGAGAGCAGTTTCTTGCCCTGCTCCACGTTGGTGCCTTCCAGGCGGATGACCAGGGGAAGGGAAAGGCCCACTTCCTTGGCCGCGTCGATGATGCCCTGGGCGATGACGTCGCACTTCATGATGCCCCCGAAAATGTTGACCAGGATGGCCTTCACGCGGCTGTCGGAAAGGATGATCTTGAAGGCCTGGGTGACGGCCTTGGTGGTGGCGCTGCCGCCCACGTCCAGGAAGTTGGCGGGCGATCCGCCGAAATGCTGGATGGCGTCGGCGGTGGCCATGGCCAGTCCCGCGCCATTGACCAGGCAGCCGATGTTGCCGTCGAGTGAAATATAGGAAAGCCCATGGCCCGCGGCCTCCAATTCCCTCGCGTCCTCCTCATCCGGGTCGCGCCATTCGGCGTATTCCTTGTGGCGCGCCAGGCCGTTGTCCTCGAAGGCCAGCTTGGCGTCCAGGCAGTGGATGTTGCCGTCCTTGAGGACAACCAAGGGGTTCACTTCCACCATGGAGAGGTCCAGTTCCAGGAACATTTTCACCAGGTCTTGGAAAAGCCTGGCGCCCTGGTTGATCTTGTCGCGCGAAAGGCCCAGGTTCAGGTGCAGTTGCCGGGCCTGGTAGGGCTGGAGCCCCGCCAGCGGGTCCACATACATCCTCTGGATGGCCTGGGGCTTGTGGGCGGCCAGTTCCTCGATCTCGGTTCCTCCCTCGGAGGAGGCCAGGATGACCGGGCATTGGCGGGCGCGGTCCAGGACCACGCTGACGTAAAGTTCCTTGGTGTAGTCGGCGGCGGGGGTGATGAAGATTTTCTTGACCAACTTGCCTTGCGGGCCGGTTTGGGGGGAAACCAGGGTCATTCCCAGGATGTCGCTGGCCTTGTCGCGCAGTTCGGTCTCGTTCTTCGCCAGTTTCACGCCGCCGGCCTTTCCCCGGCCTCCGGCGTGGATCTGGGCCTTGACCACCCAGGGCGCGTCGGGGAATTTTTTGAGGGCTTCATCGAGTTCGGACAGGTGCTTGATCACCATCCCGGGCGTGACGGGCAGCCCGTATTTGGCGAATATCTCCTTGGCCTGGTATTCGTGCAGTTTCAAAAAGCCCTCCTCACCTCATTGATATTGGAAAAAGCCTTTGTTGACGACGGACGACCGGCGGCTGCTTTTCAGTGAATGTGGTTGTGGACTTCCAAAAACAGGTTTTTAAAGTCGTTGAAAACGGCCAGGGCCATGAGTGCGATGATGAGGAAAAAGCCCACCTGCTGGTAGGCCAGTTGCAGCTTGACCGAAACCGGGTGCCGCTTGACGCCTTCGACGACGCAGAGCACGATCTGGCCGCCGTCCACCACGGGGATGGGGAGCAGGTTCATGATGAAGAGCATCAGGGAAATGACCGCCACCAGCATGATGAAATCCTCCAGCTTCTGGGCGGCCTGGTGGTACATCATGCGCATGATGGTGACCGGCCCGCCGATATTGTCCTTGAAGGAGATCTTGCCGGTGATCATCTTCCAAATCCCGTTCAACATCTCGCCGGTCTTGCTGGTTGAAAAGTTGAAGGCGTCGCCGACGGCGGTGAAAACGGACACTTTTTTGACTTCCTCCTCCGCGGGCATCACCCGCATGACGCCGATGGCCTTGTAACTGCCGTTGTAAATCCGGGAAACGGAAACGGTGTGGATCTGGTTGTCCCTGCGGATTTCGATCTGCAGGGGGTCGGTCTTGGCATTGCGCAGGAGGTAGGCCAGTTGGGCCCAATCCCCCACCTTTTGGCCGTTGATGGAGACGACCTCGTCGTTGTCCTGGATGCCCGCATCGCGGGCGGGGTTGCCCAGGGCCGCCGTGCCAACGATGGCAGGGGCCAGGTCGGAGATGCCCCAGTCCTGTTCGGCCGGGGCGTCGGGCCCCAAACCCATGCCGGCCAGGAGCTTGAGGAAGAAGTTGCCCGAAAGGGCCCAATCGGTTTGGGGTTTGGCGGGGCGGGTCATGGAAGCGGTGGCGGTTTTGCCGTTCCTCTCATAAGAAAGGGTGACGGACTTGCCGTAATCGGGGAATAAGTCGTCGGCGGTTTCCAGGTTGGTGACGGCCTTGCCGTTGGCCGTTAAAAGATGGTCGCCCTTTTGGAGACCCGCCTGCCCGGCCACGCTTTCAGGGGGGACGAACCCCAGGATGGGTTTTTCCACCGGCACCTTTTCCCCGATCAACAGGGTGAGCAGGGCGACCAGGAACAAGGCGGAGATGAAGTTCATGCCCGGTCCGGCCAGGAAGATGACCACCCGCTTCCACCAGGAGGCATAAAGGAACTCGCCCGGCTCGGGAGCCTTGGCGTACATTTCCTCGGCCGAGGAGCCGCTCAAGTCGCCGCCCTTGGGCTTGCAGAAACCACCCAGGGGGAAAGCCCGGATGGAATAAAGGGTTTTGCCCCACTTGCGGGAAACCAGGATGTTGCCAAAGCCAAGTGCGAATTCATCCACATCCACGCCGAAAAGACGGCAGGCCACGAAATGCCCCCCTTCGTGGATGAAAATCATGAACCCGAAGGCGAGGACCACTTCAATCACGTGAACGATGTTCATCACTTGCCTCGTTTTAATCCGTCTTTTTTAGTTCTGTTTAAAAGCCTGGCCGAGAGCTGCGGACTGACAACTGTCAGCTGATTTTAGACGCTTCCTGGCGGGCCCAATGATCGGCCCTCAATATACCATCGAGGGTACCGTTTGTCAGGGGCCGGTACTTGCGTAAGGTATTACTAATAATTGTGGGGATGCGGGTAAAGGGGATCTCGTCGTTTAAAAACCGGCCCACCGCCACCTCGTTGGCGGCGTTAAGGACCGCCGGGTAGGTGCCCCCCTTTTTCCCCGCCTCATAAGCCAGGTCCACGCAGGGAAACTTTTTCCTATCCGGCTTCTCGAATTGCAGGCGGCCGACTTGGGCCAGGTCCAGGCGTTCGACGGGGGAATTGCCGCGCGCGGGGTAGGTCATGGCGTATTGGATGGGGATCTGCATGTCCGTGGTGCCCAGTTGGGCCAGCACCGAGCCGTCGATATATTCCACCATGGAATGGATGATGGATTCGGGGTGGATCACGATGTCGATCTTTTCAAAGGGGGTGTTGAACAGGAAATGGGCTTCGATGACCTCCAACCCCTTGTTCATGAGGGTCGCCGAGTCGATGGTGATCTTGGGCCCCATGCGCCAAGTCGGGTGGTTCAAGGCGTCCTTGCGGGTAATCTTGGGGAAATGCTTTTTGTCCAGGTTTCGGAAGGGCCCGCCCGAGGCGGTAAGGATGATCTTGTGGATTTCCTTGGGGGAGGAGGAACCGGCCAGGCATTGGAAGACCGCGCAGTGCTCGCTGTCCACGGGCAGGATCTTGGAGCCCGATTTACGGGCGGCCCTGGTCACCACTTCCCCGGCCATGACCATGGTTTCCTTGTTGGCCAGGGCGATATCCTTGCCCTTCTGGATGGCCGCCAGGGTGGGCTTCAAACCCGCCGCCCCCACGATGGCGGACAAGACCAGGTCGGCGCCCGATTCGGCGGCCACGGCCACCAAGCCTTCCTCGCCCGCCAAAATTTGGGTCGGGGTTCCCTTGGTCAGGGCCTTGAGGTCCGGGAAGAACTTCCAGTCCAGGATGGCCGCGACCTTGGGCCTGAAGAGCCTCACCTGCCGGGCCAGTTCCTTGGCGTTGCGGTAGGCGGTCAGGCCTGTTACTTGGAAAGCCGGCTTGAGTTTTTGGACGACCTTGAGGGTGGAGAGTCCGATGGAGCCGGTCGAACCCAGGATGGCGATTTTTTTGGACATGAATTGAGGTACCTGAAGCTTAGGAATGGAAAGTGGCAAATTATAACATCTTAATGAAATTCAATTGGTGCCGATTTTATCTAGCCTCTTCATGTCCTTTTCCAACCGCCTTTTAGCCATTTCCGATTTATAGATACTTGTTAAGCATATATCCAAAATTCTCCAATAATAGGTATGCGCATAACGATGACAAACCGCTGAATAAAACGCCATATGATTCAAGGAGGCCGGATTAATCACTGGCGAACCCGAATGAATGTGTGCGTTTAAAGTTTTGTAAACAAGAATCCAATTCTTAAAGTCTTGTGGTCTTTTTTTCTTCAATATATCCAACCGGTCTTCTATTTCTAAGCCCGTCCAGTGGCGCGAAGAACCATTAAAACGACTACCAAACTTAGCTTTCATTTCGCTGAATGCTTTTTTATTCTTCCGAAGAAATATTTTGCAATTCTTAATTATTTCAAGATCGAACTTACCCAATCTTTTGCAAGAAAACATTTTTTGAACAACCCATTGCGTTTGCTCGTATTGATTTATTAGGTCGACTGCGGCAAATGTTTCCACATAAGAATTTTTATTTTTATTCGTTACTAAATATATTGCGTCCAAATATAGTTCAAAAATAGACCTGGCGATTGATGATGCAGTTTGAAAATGAACAACTTTTCTCAAACAGAAGATACTATCGAACCAGGAATAAGCTCTTAGTGAAATATCCAGCAGCACTTGTTGATCTTTTCCTAATTTCTCAAAATCCTTCGTTTTAATCCGAATAAGTTGGTCTTTTATTTTTTTCGTTTTTTTATAAACATAACGTGTGTCTGTTATTGCTTGCTCCAACTGCTTTTCAACCTTGCTTAGGCTCTCATGAGCAAAGCCGCAATTCGGACATGCAATCATTATCTTCCTCAGCAGTGGTTAATAAAAAAGGCGGCCTTTCGGCCGCCTTCCTTGATCCAAAACTTAAAACTCAGAACTCAAAATTTTATTTTTTATCCTTATCCACCGGCTCGTACTCGGCGTCCACCGGTCCGTCCTTGGGCTTCTCGCCTTCCGGAGAACCACCCTCACCCGAGGGGGCCGCGCCCGGGGCGCCTTGGGCCCCTGCGCCGGCCTTGTACATGGCCTCGCCCAGCTTCATGGAAGCCTGCGACAGTTCCTCCGAGGCCTTCTTGATGGCATCGATGTCGTCGCCGGCGAGGACCTTCTTCAGGGCCTCCAGCTTCTCTTCGATGGCCTTCTTGGTGTCCGCGTCCACCTTGTCCCCGTAATCCTTCAGGGCCTTCTCGGTGGAATAAGCCAGCGTGTCCGCGTGGTTCTTGGCCTCGATTTTTTCCTTCTTTTTCTTGTCCTCGTCGGCATGCAACTCGGCGTCCTTTTGCATCTTCTTGATCTCATCCTCGGACAATCCGGAGGACGGCGTGATGCGGATGGACTGTTCCTTGCCCGTACCCAGGTCCTTGGCGCCCACGTGCAGGATGCCGTTGGCGTCGATGTTGAAGGTCACCTCGATCTGCGGCACGCCGCGCGGGGCGGGCGGGATGCCCACCAGGTCGAACCGGCCCAGAGTGCGGTTGTCCGAGGCCATCTCGCGCTCGCCCTGCAGCACGTGGATGGAGACCGTGCTTTGGCTGTCCGCAGCGGTGGAGAATACCTGGCTCTTCTTGGCCGGGATGGTGGTGTTGCGCTCGATGATCTTGGTCATGACGCTCCCGAGGGTTTCCACGCCCAGGGACAGCGGCGTCACGTCCAGCAGCAGCACGTCCTTTACTTCGCCCTTCAGGACCCCGCCCTGGATGGCGGCGCCGACGGCGACCACCTCGTCCGGGTTGACGCCCTTGTGGGGCTCCTTCTTGAAGAAGTCCTTCACGGTCTTGACAACCAAGGGCATGCGGGTCATGCCGCCCACCAACACCACCTCGTGGATCTCGTCCACCGTCAGGCCCGCATCCTTCAGGGCTTTGCGGCAGGGCTCCAGGGTGTTCTGCACATAGTCCCCCACTAGCTGTTCCAGCTTGGCGCGGGTGAGCTTCATGTTCAGGTGCTTGGGGCCGGACGCGTCCGCCGTGATAAAGGGCAGGTTGAGGTCCGTTTCCTGCGTGGTGGAAAGGTCGATCTTGGCCTTTTCCGCGGCCTCTTTCAGGCGCTGCAGGGCCATGCGGTCGTTTTTCAGGTCAACGCCCGATTCCTTTTTGAACTCGTCGATAAGCCACTGGATGATCTTCTGGTCGAAGTCGTCCCCGCCCAGGTGGGTGTCGCCGTTGGTGGATTTCACCTCGAAGACCCCGTCGCCCAGCTCCAGGATGGAAACGTCGAAGGTGCCGCCGCCCAGGTCATAGACGGCGATCTTTTCGTTTTTCTTGTCCTTGTCCAGGCCGTAGGCCAGGGCCGCGGCCGTGGGCTCGTTGATGATGCGCAGCACTTCCAGCCCGGCGATCTTGCCGGCGTCCTTGGTGGCCTGCCTTTGGGCGTCGTTGAAATAGGCGGGCACGGTGATGACCGCTTCCTTGATTTCAGTGCCCAAATAAGCCTCGGCGTCGGCCTTGAGCTTTTGCAGGATCATGGCCGAGATCTCGGGCGGCGAATATTCCTTGTCGTCGATCTTTACCCGCACGTCGCCGTTGGAGGCTTCCTTGAGGGTATAGGGGACCAGCTTCTTGTCCATCTCAACTTCCGAATCATGCAGCTTGCGGCCCATGAAGCGCTTGATGGAAAACACCGTGTTGGTGGGGTTGGTAATGGCCTGGTTCTTGGCCACCCGGCCCACCAGCCTTTCGCCGGACTTGGAAAAGCCGACCACCGAGGGGGTCGTGCGCGCGCCTTCCGCGTTGGCGATGACCTTGGGCTCCCCGCCCTCCATGATCGCCATGCAGGAATTAGTCGTTCCTAAATCGATTCCCAATACTTTGTTCGTTGCCATTTCAACATCTCCTTAAAATCTTTTTCACCACAGAGGTCACAGGGTTCACAGAGTAAAACAAGAAATTTGATTTTGGCCTTCCTCTGTGTCCTCCGTGTACTCTGTGATTCGATCCTTATTTCTTAGAATTTTTCGCCGTCTTCACCAACGCGGGCCGCAGGACCCGGTCGTTCAGCAAATAGCCGCTTTGCAGTTCCTCCAGCACCGTCTCGTCGGGCACCTTGTCCGTTTCTTCCTGGAACATCACCTCGTGGAAACGGGGGTCGAATTTTTCCCCCGCCGCCTTCACCTTGGTGACCCCGTGTTTTTCCAGCACCGACTGGAACTGTTTGAGGGTCAGTTCCACGCCTTGTTTGAGCACCAACAGACCCTTGTCCTGGTCCTCGGCCGGGATGGAACTTACCGCCCTCTCCAGGTTGTCGACCACGACAAGGAACTCTTTGAGCAGGGAGGCCTGCGAGAATTTAAGGAACTCCTCTTTTTCCTTCAAGGCCCGCTTCTTGTAGTTGTCGAAGTCCGCGGCAATCCACATGAGCTTGTCCTTCAGCTCATCGTGCTTCTTCTTCCATTCTTCCAGTTCCTCCTGGGCCTTGGCCGGCAGCACCGGTTCGTCCGGGAGGGTGGCCGCGTTGCCCGCGTCGTCATAGGCTTCGGCCTGGCTGGAAAGGATCTCGATTTCAGGTTCTTCGTTGGCGTCCGCCACGTTACTCTCCTCTTTGGGCTAGGGTGGCCTGCAGGCACTGGGCCATGTGCCGCACCACGCCGGTGACGCGGTCATAGGCCATGCGGGTGGGACCCAGCACGCCCAGGGCCCCCACCACCTTGCCCTGGTAATAATAAGGAACATGCACGAAGGAAAAAGCCCTCAAGGCGGCCTGGGGGAATTCATGTCCGATATCCACCGAGAGCCCCGGCTTGGACCATTGGCGGCCCAGGATCTGCACCAGGGGCTGTTTTTGCTCCACCAGCCGCACCACCTGCTCCATCATCTGGACGTTGTGGAATTCGGGCTGTTCGGCGAGGGCCGAAACACCTTCCAAGTGCACCTCCTCGGAGTTGAACTGCAGGGCCTTTTCAATAAGCTTCAGGGCCGTTTCCAGGATGCTGAGCTTGGCCCTCTTGACCGACTCGACTTCCTTCAGAAGGCTCTCCCGGATCTGGGCCAGGGTCCGTCCCGCGAAACGGGAATTCAAAAGCTGGGTGATCCTGGTGATTTCCTTCAGCTCCACCGGGGCCTCCAGCCGGACCCATTCTTCCTTGACCAGCCCCTCCTCCAGGGCCAGCACCACCAGGATGCGGTGGGAATCCACGGCGATGACCTTGAAGTGGTCCAGGGAGATTTCCTGGGGTACGTGGAAAACCGCCAGCCCCGCCAGGCGGGTCATAGCCGAAAGGATTTTGGCCGTGTGCCGCATGAGCACTTCGATCTCGTCCTTGGCCGTCACGTATTCGCGCTCGACCTGCTGCTTTTCCTTCAGGTTCAGGGTCTTGGCCTTCATGAGCCGGTCCACGTAAAACCGGTAGCCTTGGTCCAGGGGAATCCGCCCGGCCGAGGTATGGGGATGGGTCAGGAAGCCTTTTTTCTCCAGGTCCATCAGGACGTTGCGGATGGTGGCGGAGGAAAGGTCGATCCTGCCCGAAATCGCCTGGGAGCCCACCGGTTTGGCCGTGGCCACGTAATGGTGGATCACCGAGGAAAGGATGCTTTCTTCGCGTTCCTGCAGGGGTTGGTTGGACATCAAAGAGCTACCTCAATTGGTCTTTCAGGACACATCATAATAAGTAGGTAAAGGCCAAAGTCAACGCTGGCAAAGGGTTCTCAGGCCGCCAAAGCTTCCAAAATTCCGTTTAAAACAAAGTATCCCTTGGAGGTGACCCGGTACCGGCCTTCCCGGAGGGACAAAAACCCCTCTTCCAACAGGCGGTCCCATTTGGCCGAAAGGCCCCGGCGCCCGGCCCCGGCATAACGGTCGACTTCGGTTTTCTCCACTCCGTCCTTGGTGCGCAGGCCCAGCATCAGTCTTTCCCAAACCCGGGTTCCTTCGGGCAGATGTTCCTTTTGAAGCACGTCTTTGCCGGCCTTGATTTGGCCGATATAGCCCATCAGGTCCTCCCCGTGGCTGTGCCGGATGCCGCCCACCGTCCCCACGGCCGAAAGCCCGAAACC
>JAJPJW010000189.1 GCA_021324075.1 Pseudomonadota bacterium
TGGCCGGAAAATAGTCCCCTTCTTCGGTGCCCGGCGGCAGGGGGTAATTGACGCAATTGGCCCGGGATTGCCGCCCCGTGCCCGGATAGGCCGGGAATTGGTGCAGGGAGACGTACATCAACCCCTCCTTGCCCAGGCAGAAGTCCTCCGTGCCGTTGCCGTGGTGGCAGTCCAGGTCCAGCACCGCGACCCGCCGGGCCAGCTTTTGCTGGATCAAATCCTGGATGGCCACCGCCATGGAATTGAAATAGCAAAACCCCATGCCGCTGCCGGGCGTGGCATGGTGGCCGGGGGGGCGCATGAGCGAAAAAACCTTCGTTCCCCCCAGGCTTTCAGCGGCGGCCTGCAGGGCCGCCCCCGCCGAGAGCAGGCTGCACTCGAGGACGCCCGGCGCCCCCGGTGTATCCGGGTCGAAATAGCCTTCCTTCTGGACCACCTTGACCACCGCCTCGGTGTGGACCGCGCGGATTTTTTCCAATGGCGCGGCGGAAGGCTCCTCGAAGGCGGAGGCCGGAAGGATGGCTTTGAGGTGCTCCAGCGAACGCAGGACCCTTAAAGGGTGCTCCGGATGACCGGGGATGTCATAGCCCCCGGCCTTGACCGTGGAGAGGATCTTGAGGGAGTTCTTCAAAGGCATTTATTTTTTGGCGCCGCGCTGGCGGATCTTCTCGGCCAAAAGATACTTGTCGAGATGGACCACATCCTTGCGGTTGACGGCGAGTATCTTGATGCCGGCCCGGTAGGTGGTGCCGTTCGAGCCGTTGGCGTCCACCTGGGCGCGGACCACCTCGGCGATCAGGGTGATGGGGGTGGGGTAACCCGGCAGGTAAAGGTGGATCTGGAGGGCCGAATCGGCCGGGAAGGCCTGTTCCCCCACCAGGGCCATGCCTCCCATGGAGATGTCCCGGGTCACGGCGTGGAAGGTGGCCGACTTCTTGGAAAGCTCGGGCAGGTGGTCCGCCGAGGATTCCCGGTAGGACGGGTCGGAGAGGATTTGCACCAGCTCCGCCTTGGGGATGAGGCAATAGGTGACTTTAATGGAAGCGTCGATGCGCTCGAACTGCCGTTTTTCCATCCACCCCGTGTGGATCGATGTCATATAAAACTCCTCAAAGATAGCTCACAGTTCGCGGTCCACAGTTCACAGGAATACCCGAAAGTTTTACCTGCCAACTGCGAACTGTCAGCTATGAGCTTGCCGTTACTTTTTCCAATGGATGCAGGAAACCGGGCAGCTGTCCATGGCCGCCTGGATCTTATCTTCCGTGTCCCCCTGGGGGTTGAAAACTTCCGAAAGCCCGTCGGAGGTCATGCGGAAGACCTTGGGCGTTTCCACCACGCAGGCCTCGCAGCCCGTGCATTCGTTCTGGTCGACGAAAGAAATCCGGTTGAGTTTCTTGGTATCCGCCATAATTAACCTCAAAAGTTTGGGTTCTGAGTTTTGGGTTTTGAGTTAATGAATGTTTTTGAACCCTTGGTTCAAAAACTTCCAAAACTCACAACTCAACACTGAAAACTCAAAACTGTACTCTAAAGCTCGTGCTGCCGGCGATGTCCGTGCCGTTGGACTCGCCGACCACCGCCCAGTGCAGCCCCTGCCCGAAGTCCAGTCCCAGCACGAATTTCGGTTCGAAGTAAACCGGGGCCGCGACGTTCGTTGCGGAAACGCTGACGGGGGTCGGCGTGTTGGAACCCGGGGACGGTATGGTGAGGGTGCCGCTTCCCGTCATGGAAGAGGTGATACTGCCGGAGTTCCTCTGGAACCCTATGGCCGCAAAAGGGTAGACCACCTTCAGGTCCTTCCCCACCTGGACTTGGGCCCCGAAACTTTTGGTATTCCAGTTCAGGGTGTAGTTGTTGGTCCCGGTAAAAGTGATGTTGTTATAGGTGGTGGAGGTGCCGGGGTCGGTGTAGCTGGAAGTCTGGTTGATGGCGGTCCCCAGGGCGAAGTTGCCCTGCATCGAATCCAGGCTCACCCCCACCGTGACCGTAGGCAGGTAAACCCCGTCGAGCATCTTGTAGCGCAAGTCCAGGCCCCATCCCCAGAAATTGCCGGAAAAGTTGACGTCCGGCAGGGTGATGGTGGGAAGGTAGAGGAACTTCACCCCGAAATCCAGGCCGTTCTCCAGGCCCACCCGGCCCGTAATGACCGGGAAGGGGAAGGGGATGGCCGAAGGAAGGTTGAAATTGGATCCCAGGTTGATGGCGCCCAGGGAAAGTTTGTTGAGGTCCGGCAGGCCCATCAGGTCCGCCCCGGCGCCCACCCCGATTTCCACGCGGGGGCCGCTGACGATGTCGAACACGTCGGGAGGGGTGTTCCAACCCAGGGTCGTGATGAACCCCATGCTTTTGGCGAATTGGGCGTTCACGTAATTATCGATGCTTTGGTAGTCCGCTTGGGCTTGGTTCTGGAAATCCTGCTCAGGGCTGGCCCCGGCCTTTCCAAGGAATAGCAAACCCAGGGCAAGGACTAAGAAAAACCGCCGTAGGAGTTGGAGTAGAACCATGGTTCCCTTTTCCACCGAAAGATGAGAAGCTTCAAGCCTTACTCTAAGGCAAAACACTGCAATAAGTCACATTTTACCCCAAACCGGCGTGGATTTTATCCTGGAAGGAAACTTTGGACTGGCCTGAGGCCCCCCTAATTTTAGGCAGTTTCGTCCAGCGGCTTCACCGGTTCGGCGCCAACGTCAAGGTTGCCGGGCGGAATGAGTATTGTCACGTGACCAACTCGGGCCGGCTTCGGGAGCTTCTTCGGCCCGGCGCCAAGGTGGCCTTGGTGGACCACGGCCGCCGCTCCCAACCCCTCCGCAAGACCCGTTACGCCGTCCGCCTGGCTTTTTACCGGGGCAAATGGGTTTGCATCGAGGCCAACATCGCCCCCAAATTATTGAAGGAAGCCTGGCAGTCAGGCCGGGTCGGTGACCTGCGGGATTACGACCGCCTGCGGGCCGAGGTTCCCTTGAACGCCCATACCCGGTTTGACTTCCTTGCCGAAAATTCAAAGACCGGCAACCGGGCCTGGATCGAGGTGAAATGCGTGACCTTGGTGGATTCCAAGGGGCGCGGCTTTTTTCCCGACGCCCCTTCCGAACGCGCTTCCAAGCACCTGCGGGAGCTGATGGCCCTGGCGAAAAAACCGAAGACCAAATGTTTTGTTTATTTCGTCCTGCAGAACCCCTGGGGCAGGTCCATCAGCCCCAAGGAAGACACGGACCCCGTTTTTGCGCAAACCCTGCGGCAAGCGGGGCGGTCGAAAGTGGTTTTGCGGGCCTTGCGGACCCGGGTGGGGTTGAAGTCGTCGGAGGTTGAGAACCCGATTCCCGTTTTATTATGAGAATGGAAGGCGAAAGCTTTTCGCCACAGATGCATGGGATTCAAGGGATGGCTTAAAAACAATAAACAGACAAGATAGGGCCACTAATCCAAAACACGATAAAAGGAAATGTTTTATGTCTTTGGCTTATCCAATGAATCCCATGCATCTGTGGCGAAATGATTTTTGAAGTTGTCGGTAAAAAATGATTAGAAGTTGGATCCTGCCGAATCGCCCATGGCTTCCTGGACGAAGAGCTTCCGGACGTTTTGGTCCAAAAGCTGGCAATCGGGGCATTCCTGGATGTGCTTGGAGATCCATTCCGCTTGGCTGGGGGGAAGTTTTCCCTGGAGATAAACGCTGTAAGCCTGGTGAACCTGTCGGCAATCCATAAAGCCTCACAACAAATGAATGGTTTGAATAGGGTTTTATTGTAATGGATTTCCTTGATAATAAAAGCCGGGTAAAAAGCCCACCGTTTGGCCTTAATAAAAAAGGGGACGGGGGTTCAAACCCCGTCCCCTTTTAAAATCGAAAACTTATTCGAACCCGTAAAAAGAATAAGGCAGGCTCTTGGAATCTTTGACCGTGCTATTGACGTAGACGCTCCCGAAGGAGCTGTCGTAAAGCCACCCCGTCCCGCTGCCTGTCGGCACCGAGCTCATCGTGGTCATCGTGATCTTGGCCCCGGAAGGGCTGACGGCCCCCGATACAAAGGCGCCCGTCACTTTTACCGGCGAAACGTTGTCCAGGTAGCGGCTGAAACCATAGTTGCTGACGGAGTTCAGGGTTGTGGGCCAAATTCCCTGCGTGTCCCCGTAGTAAATGGAAGCGGCCGATTTGATGCTGCCCAGGTTGCCCTTGGTCGACCCTTCCCTTGATTTTTCCAGCATCTGGGCGAAGCGCGGAATCGCGATCGCCGCCAGGATTCCGATGATCGCCACAACGATCATCAGTTCGATGAGAGTGAACCCTTTTTGTTTTAGGCCTGTCAATTTGACCTCCCGGAATGGCGTCGGATCATCAAAAGACCAACGGCCTTATTTTTAGACCAAAGGCGCGGGCACAGGCGTAAAAAAGGCATAAAAATTCCGCGCATGCGCATGGGGAAAGCATGCCGGGGGGACGGGCTGAAAAAAATTTATCTATTTTCTCAAGCTAGAGGGAGCTGCCCTTGGGGGGGGTGAAAACCAGCCGGTTGGCCTGGACGCCCAACAAGTCGAAGAATTGTTTGACTTCGTCGTTGTGGAGGCTCTTGAGGTAGGTGCCGTTGCTGCTGCTGATCAGGAAGTTGGAGGATTTCATCAGGTACAGGTCGAACAATTCGGTGTCGGACCCGTAAAACTTGGTCATCACCACCGGCTCGGTGGGTGAATAAAGGAGGGGTTCCCACCCCTTCTTACGCTTGTCGATGAAATCGTAGATCCTTTGGATCTTCTGCGCGTCTTCGATGTAGGTGATTTGCTGGGCGCGCTGCTTGAAATCGTTCTGGCACACTTCGATCTTCCGGATATTGATCCTGTTGGGGAGGGAAATATTCCGGTCGAAGCCCACGTACCAGACGGCCGCCAACAAAAACAGGAATGCCGCGATCACTAAAATAATATTCCGAAGTCCTAAAACGATCCGAGCCACTGTTTTGAACCCACCCGTCGGTAAATTGTGTCTTCGGCGCTATTTTATTACGAATTCCCGCCATCTCCCAGTGTCTTTGAGGGCCGGGGGCGTAAAGGATGCCCGGCGGGCGGAAAACCCGCCGGGAAATCGAACCAACTTACTTCTTTTCGACCAAGTCCATGCCGCAAGTGGGGCACTTGCCGTCCTTGGTCTTGGGGCCCGAATAATCCCCCATGGGGCAGACCCAGGTGGCGGCCGTTTCTTTTTTAGCGGCCATCTTCTTGGCCTTTTTGGCCTTCTTCATCTTCATGGCCGGCGTGGAAGAAGCGGCCGGTTGGGAAACCGCCGCCGAACCCGCGGCCGGGGCCATGTCATCCGCCCAAACGGTGGTACCCGCCGCCATCCATGCCGCCAACATCATTCCGACTGCAACGATCTTTTTCATCTGAGACTCCTTCTATCAAAATTTTTCATCCGGGCTGAGACCCCTGAAACCTTGCAAAAAATGAAACCAGGGGGCTCGACCCCAAAGATTTCGCAGGAAATCGTGGGGCTACCTCAAATGCTTTTCTGAAAAAAGCGGTGAAGCCGATTTTTTCAGGGAGGTTGCAACTGGCCGGAATGAATCTAACCGATCTTGGCCACCCATTTCCAGAGCCCCCGGGCCCGGTCCGGCCCCACCTCCGTATTCCATTTCCAGGCCAGGAAAAAAACGGGGTAAACCAACAACTCCAGGATAAAGGACGTCAGTACCCCCCCTACCATGGGCGCCGCGATACGCCGCATCACGTCGCTTCCGATGCCCGTGGAAAAAAGGATGGGCACCAGCCCGAACCAGGCCGTTCCCACGGTCATCAGCTTGGGCCTTATGCGTTGGACCGCCCCTTCCAGGATGGCCTCCTCCAGGTCCTTCCGGCTGCGCATCCGTCCCTGGCCCCTGCGGCTTTGGTAGGCCAGGTTCAAGTACAGCATCATGACTACGCCCGTTTCGGCGTCGAGCCCGGCCAGGGCGATCATGCCCACCCACACCGCCACCGACAGGTTGTAGCCCAGCCCCCACAAGAGCCAGACCGCCCCCACCAGCGAAAAAGGCACGGCCCAGAGGATCAGGGACGTCTGGGTGACGGAACGGGTGTTGAGGTAGATCAACAGGAACACCAGGAGCAGGGCCAGGGGCACCATGATCTTGAGCCGCTGGGCGGCCAGCACCATGAATTCATACTGCCCGCTCCAAATAAGGGTTACACCCGGGGGCAGCTTTACCTTCTCCCCCACCGCCTTCTTGGCTTCCTCCACGTAACCGCCCGGGTCGCGGCCCGCCATGTCCACGAAAACATACCCGGCCAGGAAGCCGTTTTCGTCGCGGATCATTCCCGGTCCCTGGCTGGTGGTGATATCCGCCAATTGGCCCAGTTGGACCTGGGTGCCGGCCGGGGTGGTCACGGGCAGGCGCTTGAGCTTCTCCACGTCGTCCCGGAAATCCCGGGCGAACCGCACCGCCACCGGGTAACGGGCCCGGCCCTCCACTGTTTCGGTCACCTTGTCCCCGCCGACGCCCATTTCAATGATCTCGTTGACATCCTCCACCTTCATGCCGAAGCGGGCCAGCTGGTCGCGGCGCGCCTTGATGTCCACGAAATAGCCGCCCGTCACGCGCTCGGCGAAGGCCGACCGGGTGCCCCGCACTTCCTTGAGGGCGGCTTCGATTTGTTCCCCGACCTTCTCGATGGTGCCGAAATCCTCCCCCAGGATCTTGATGCCCACGGGCGTGCGCACGCCGGTGGTGAGCATGTTGATGCGGTTGATGATGGGCATGGTCAGGGCGTTGGTCCATCCGGGGATCTGCAAAGCCTCGTTCATTTGGGCCATGAGTTTTTCCCGGGTCACGCCTTGGGGCCATTGGCTCTCCGGCTTCAAAAGCACGGTGGTTTCCACCATCGAGAAAGGCGCCGGATCCAGCGGCGTTTCGGCCCGGCCGACCTTGCCGAAAACCCGCTCCACTTCCGGGAAGGTCTTGAGGACCTTATCCTGGTTCTGGAGGATCTTGGCGGCTTCCGTCACCGAGATTCCGGGCAGGGTGATGGGCATGTAGAGGATGGTTCCTTCCCAAAGGTCGGGCATGAACTCCGACCCCAACCGGGAGGCGGGAAAAAGGGTGAGGAGCACCAGAAGGGTGGCGCCCCCCGCCACCTTGAGGCCGTGCCTCAAGGTCCAGCGGACCGCCGGTTCATAGGCCCTCTTCAGCCACCGGTTGAGGGGATGGCCTTCCTCGCCGCGGATCTTCCCCCTGAGGAAGACCACCATGAGGACGGGCGTCAGGGTCACCGCCAGGATGGCCGCGAAGAACATGGAGAAGGTCTTGGTGAAGGCCAGGGGCGAAAAAAGCTTGCCCGCCTGGCCCGTCAAAGCGAAAACCGGGATGAACCCCGCCGTGATGACCAGCAGGGTGTAGAACAACGACGGCCCCACTTCCTGCGCCGCCCGGATGATGACCTCTTCCCTTCCGCCGTTCCGTTTTTGGCCCTTCCACTCTTCCAGCCGCTTCATGGCGTTCTCCACCATGATGATGGAGGCATCCACCATGGCCCCGATGGCGATGGCGATGCCCCCCAGGCTCATGATGTTGGAGGAAATGCCCAGGCTCCGCATGCAGATGAAGGACAAGAGCACCGACAAGGGAAGGGTCAGGAGGATGACGATGGCCGAGGGGAGGTTCCAAAGGAACACCAAACAAACGAGGGAAACCGCCAAGGCCAGCTTGAGCAGTTCATGGGTCAGGGTTTCGACGGACTTTCCGATCAGTTCCGACCGGTCGTAAACCGGCACGATTTCCACGCCTTCCGGCAGCGAGGGTTTGATTTCCTCGATTTTCTGCTTCACCCGGGCGATGACATTCAGGGCATTTTCCCCGTAACGGGCCGTCACGATGCCGCCCACCACCTCGCCCTGGCCGTCCAGTTCGGCCACCCCGCGCCGCAAGGCCGGGCCGATCTCCACTTTGCCGATGTCGCGCACCAGGATAGGCACCCCCTGCTTATCCCGGCCCACCGCCGTCGTTTCTAAGTCCTGGACATTTTTAACGTAACCCAGGCCCCGCACCATGTATTCGGCGCCGTTCATTTCCAGAAGCCGCCCGCCCACGTCGCGGTTGGAGGCCCTTACAGCGGCGGTCACATCGCTGAAGGAAAGGCCGTAGGCTGAAAGGGCGTTGGGGTTCACTTCCACCTGGTACTCCTTCGTCATTCCGCCTACGGTGGAAACTTCCGCCACGCCCGGCACGCCCTGGAGCAGGTACTTCAAGGTCCAATCCTGGTAGCTCTTGAGCTCTTCCAGGTCGTGCCGGCCCGTCTTGTCCACCAGGGCATATTGGTAAACCCAGCCCACGCCCGTGGCGTCCGGGCCTAATTGGAGTTTCACGCCTTCCGGAAGCGACCCCTGCACCTTGGAGAGGTATTCCAAGACCCGGCTGCGGGCCCAATAGACGTCCGTGCCGTCCTCGAAAAGGATGTAAACATAGGTGAACCCGAAGTCGGAAAAGGCCCGCACCGCCTTGACCTTGGGGGCTCCTAAGAGGGCCCGCACGATGGGGGTCGCCACCTGGTCTTCCAGTATGTCGGGACTTCTCATCCATTGGGCGTAGACCACCACCTGGGTGTCCGAGATGTCCGGGATGGCGTCCAAGGGGATGTTCTTCAGGGACCACCAGCCCCACCCGGCCAGGAAGGCCGTGGCCAGGACGACCAGGAAGCGGTTCTTCGCGCACCATCCGATGACCTTGGCGATCATGGCTTGCCCTCCGGGGAAACGGCGTTGATATGGGCGTCGGCGTCCAGCATGAAGTTCCCGCCCCAGGCCACCTGGTCCCCGGCTTTGAGCCCCGAGGCGATCTCGCAGAGGTCGTCGCCCTGGAAGCCCACCACCACCGGCGTGGCTTGGAACTCACCGGGAGAGCGCTCGACAAAGACATAAGCCCGGGTGCCCGTATGCAGCACCGCGTCCCGGGGCACCGCCATGCGGGCCGGGACCGTCGCTTCGATCTGCACATTGGCGAAAACTTCCTGGGACAGGGGCGCCCGGAGGTCGATCCTCACCCGCATCACGCGGGATTGGGTGCCGTCATAGGGGTAAAAACGGGCCACCCGGCCTTCCACCTTGAGCTCCGGATGGCTGAAGGGGGAAACCCAGGCCCTTTGCCCGGCCTTCACGAAGGGCTGGTCGAGCGCGTAAACGTCCGCGACCACATAGGCTTCTCCACCCGCGACGGTTCCCTGTCCGGTGAAATCCGCCGAGGCGGCCGCGAAATTTCCCGCGCCGCCCGCGAAACGGCCGACGGTGCGAATTTCCCGTACGACTTGGTCCGCCCGCACCGGGGCAAGCCGCACGCCGATCATCTGCTCCTTGAAGGGGGTCAGCGTCACCGGCGCAAGGCCCTTCAGGACGTCGGGTTCAGGGGACCCAGCCGAAGCGGCGGTTTGCGCCTGGGCCTTGTCCTTTTTGACCGGCACCAAGTCCATCGAACAGATGGGACACTTGCCCGCCTCGTCCCGGTGGATGAAGGGGTGCATGACACAGGTGTAATAAAGGACGTCGGAAGCGGGTTTGGAGGCCGCGGGGTTCATCGGCCGTCCCTTCCACAGGTAAATCCCCCCTCCCACAACCGCCAGCAAGACGATAAAGATGATGGACTTTTTCATTTGCTTTCTCCTTGGGCCGGCAGCACACCGGCTTCGTAATCCAGCTGGGCCAGGGCCTTCCCGTAATCGGCCTGGGCCTGGTAATAGTTCGTGACGGTTTCCAAATAGGTGTTGAAGTTCTCAACGAATTCCGAAAGGCCCATTTCTTCGTTGCGGTAGGAAAGCTGGGCGGCGGCCCAGGCCCTTTGGGTTTGCTGCAACAGCCCGCCTTGGTCATAAAGCTGGAGGATGCGCCAGTCCGACTCGGCGCTCACATAGGCGTCCTCCACCATGTGGATGACCTCGTTTTGCTTGCCCCGGAGGTCGTCCTTGGCGGCGGCGACTTCGTCGGAAGCCGCTCCCTCCTCCTGGCTTTGCTTGGCGGGAAAGAAAATCGGGATGCTGACGCCCAACCGGTAGCCGTAATTGGAGAGGCCCCCGTTGGGGTCCTTGACCCCCGAAAACACCACGTCGAAATCGGGCAGGTAGTCCAGCGAGGCCATTTGGCGGCGGGCTTCCTGCGCTTCGATGGCCCTTTGGTAGACCGCGATTTCGGGGTTTCCTTGCAGGGCCCGGTTGACCCACTCCTCTTCCTTGCCGTCAAAAGCCGGAAAGGGGGGCTCCCCTTCCAGCACATAGGCCGTGAAATGCGGCAGGCTGAAGAGGTGGTTGAGGTTGAACTGGGAGATCTTGAGGGCCCGGCTGTTGGTGACCAGTTCGTTGAGGGCCTTGGCCGTTTCCATCTGGGTTTTGATGGCTTGAAGGGAAAGCCACTGGCCGCTGAGTTCCTTGGACTGGACGGTCTGTCCCAGGGTGTTCCATCGCGCCTGGGCTTCCTGCAGCACCTTGTCCACCTTGCTGCGGTAATAAAAGTCCCAATAGGCCTGGCGGGCCTGAAGCACGATGGACCGACGGGTGTCTTGCGCCTCCGCATCGGTCTTTTTGGCCTCGGCGCCGGCCATGTCGGCCTTGGCGATCCCCTTGCCGGGGAATCCTAATTTTTCTTCCACTTGCCACATTTCCATCCCCGGAAAAGTGGTGTCCACCATGACCGTCGGATCATCGGGGAAAAGGGTGGGAAGGACCTGCTTGTCGGCCGCCCGGGTCCTTTCCTCCGCAGCGCGGATATGGGGGTTCCCCGAAAGCGCCAGTTCCTCGGCCTTTTGTAGGGTCAATTGAACGGTGGCCGAGGCCGAGCTGTCTTCTTGGGCCTGTGCGAGGCCGGTTAAAAAGAAGCCGGCCGCCAAAATGAGGTTAAAAACCTTTTGAAATTCCACTTGAATCACTCCTTTCGTTCGCATTGAAGGAAAAGCGGGGGAGCTTTCGCTCCCCCGCTTCCCGGCGTTCTTAGAACATGTAGGTTTCGTACTTTGATAGGTCCTTCTCGACGTCCTGCTTGCAGGAAGGGCAGCAGACTTCCATCCCTTTCCCATTCGACAGGACGATCATGGCGTGGTGCTTTGACGTGATCCGGTGGTTCATGACCGGGCAAATACCGTTTCCGGTCTTGGCTACCACGATCCCGCCCTGGTAGGCCGGTTCTCCCTTATGCCAGGGGGTGACATCCACCGTGCCAGCGGTCACAGCCAATTGTCCCGCCGGGTAGGTCAAGGCGGGCTTGTTGCCTGCGAAGCTCAGGGTGGTGAAAGCCAGGGCGAAAGCGAAGGTCAAAACAAAAGTTAAAGTTTTCATGGGATTGCTCCTTAAGTTTTTTCAAAAAGTGGATAGGGCTCGAGCTGGGCTCTTGCCGGTTTTTGGGTATGCGGAAGGGAAAAACGGATTTTCGGGTGCCTTGAAAAGGCGCGCGAAAACGTCACAGGCCGTTCCACGGCGCCTGTGGCTGTTTAGGAAAAAAATTTAAATGCGGAGAATAAGCGGCTTGGGGGGGGAGGTATCAAAAAGCGGTTGATGCGAAGCTTCCACCGTCCGAAGGACGGGCGTCACAGCTCCGGCAAAGGAAATAGCCGGAACAACGGCGGCGTAAAAATGGACCCCGGAAGCCTTGAGGGAGGATTGGTCCATCACCTTGCAAAGGGGACTCGGGCTCTTCTTGCCATGGCAGCAACCCATACCGTGGGCCGCGGAGCTCATATGGCAGGCTACCGTCTGGCTTCCCTGCGCCTCACCCTTTTGGCAGGCGTTGCAGGGCGTCAGGGCCACGAGGACCCCGAGGATGAGCATCATTCGGTTGAGGATTTTGAATGCTTGGCGCATGGTTGAATACTACTGCCTTTCAGCCGGTGCCGTCAAACCCGGGTTTTGGAACCCCTAGGCAAGGACGGGCGGCCCTCCTGTAATACCAAGGATAGGGCCCGCAGGTTTCATCCAAATATGACCCGAATCAGCTTTAGCCTTTTTCCCGCCTTTGGGCGATCAGGGCCCCGGTGGCCGTACCCAGGAAGGTGAGTCCCAGCCAGAGTAAAAGCCAATGGCTGTGCTCGGTTTGGACCGAGGGAAGCTTTTTGCTGAGAAACCAGCCCGTCTCATAGCCGAAAAAGCACCCCAATGCGGAGTAAAAGATCAGCCAAAAAAGCCCGCCCAAGGTCAGGTAATTTTTGCTGGTTCCCAGGAGGGGTTGGATCAGCGGGAAATAAACGAAGGCGAAAAGGATCCCCAACGGAAGGAGGTGGGTGGTCATGGCGAAAAAAGTGGGGCTTCCGGTGATGAGAAGAAGATAAGCGATCCAAAGGTAAGCCGAAGCGCCCAGGCCCCAGGTGAGTACGAAACTAACGGGCCACATGAAGGTGGCCAGGCAGCCGTCGGTGAGCTTCCAGCGGTAGACATACAGGAGGGGATAGGCCAAAAGGAAAAAGAGCGCGTTATAGAAAAAATTCAAGTTCCAAATGTGGTCGGCATAGGGATGAAGGCGGATGTAAACGAGCCCTGCCGCCGCCAATCCCTCCCAAAAGAGTAGGCGGATTAGGGAGCGGCCGGAATCTTTTGCCATTGCCTTGCCTTGTTTTGAAGAGGTATTAAACCTGCCGACAGCCGACTGCGAACTATTAACTGGTTTTAGCCGTGCCGGGTTTTATTGCCGAACCAAACCACCGCCGCCACACCGGTCAGGATGAACATGCTCCAGATAAGACCCTGGACTTCCGGATCCCCGAAAAACATCCCCCATTTGGAAACCAATATCTGTCCCAATTTGAGCCCAGCCACCACACCCGATACCGAATCGGAGATCATGCCCACCGAGGACCAGAAGGTGAAATTCACCCGGCTCAAGCCCCAAAGGTGCTCGAAGAAAAGGAAATAATCCAGCACATAAAAGGGCGCCAGGAACATCCAATAATGCTTCACCACCATGAAACAGGAGGCTTGGCCCAGGAAAAATCCGGAGGCGTAGAGGATATAGGTGATCCAGTAAAAACTGCTGATCATCAGCAAAATCCTCAGGCTGACGCTCAGGGGCAGGATGAGGAACTTCAACACCACCGGAAGCTTCAGTTGGCTGTAAAAATAAAGGACCGGGTAAAGCACCACGAAGACCAGGGAGTTTCCCAGGAAGAAAAGGGGCGTGGGATCGTTGGCCGGGGCGTAAAAAAGGATGTGGAGGAACCCCACGATGCCCAGGATTTCCCAAAGGATGAACCGGGCGAAGGACGGGGATTGGTTCAACGGCAGGGCGGCGGATTGCTCTTTTGCCATTACGCTATTGCCTTTTTTCACGTTTTCAAACGCAAGTCTGTGGCCTTACACTTTTAAACTTTTCACTTTTTAACTTTTTCCGTGACCTGCCCGCATTTCTCGCAGCGGTAAACCAGCACCCAGGCCTTTTGGGCCTCGTCGAACCGCATCGAACTGGCCCTTACCCTTGAGGCGCACCAGGCGCAATGGGCCTTCTGCCAGCGGGGCCGGGTGGTGCCCCACAAAATCCCCAGGGCTGCGGCCAAAACCAAAACGCCCACCGGCCCTAATATCTTCGGGGTAAAGCCGTAGTGCAACCACAAAAGGCTGGAACCCATGAGGATGGCCAGGAACCAGAGGAGGAAAAACTTTTCCCAGGGCACGCGTTGGAGGAAGGAAAGGAGCATTAAGGTTTTATTTCCACTTGCAGAATTCCAGCCGGTTCCCGTCCGGGTCGTGGAAGTGCCCGATGTCGCCCCAGTCGTAGGAATTGAATTCCACCTCGACGTCCTTGGCCCTTAAGTGCCACACGGCCTGTTGGACGTCGGGGACATTGATACGGAGGGTCAGCCCGCTCTTCTCGGGATGGCGCCCTCCGGGGGTCTTGTCATTGGCCTTCTCGACCAGCAAATAACCGTGGCCGAATTGGAAATTAGTCAGGTCGGGCTTCCGGAGACGGACCTTGAGTCCCAGGGCTTTTTCATAGAACTCGACGCAGGCTTGGTAATTTCGGACGTTCAGCAGAATACCCGTCTCTTCCGCTTTCATCGGCCCCCCTTGGAAATCGGGTCTATGTTACCCAAAAGGAAGTGTAAAAAGCGAGAAACGCCGAAAGGAGGAAGTATTGGTTTTTCAATGTCATTCCGAGGAGCAGAGCCGATAGGCTCGAATTGCGACGTGGGAATCCCAGGTTGTAAAAGGACCAAAACCTGAGATTGCCACGGCCCAAATCACCCCGATTGGGGTTGGGCCTCGCAATGACAACTTTATTTAATCTTTGGCTTTTCGAACGGCGACGGCCCTTCCCTTTCGGCATCATGTTTTTCGTTGGGGTCCAAGGAAGAGGCCTTTTCCAGCTTATGGAAGCCGTATTTGCGTTTGATGCTATCCACGCTCTTGAAAAGCGCTTCCTTCCTCTTGGAACTCATCTCCGGGAAGAGCCATTGGTCCTGCTCCTCACCCTTTTCGAATTTGGAGAGGGACACCCCTAGGAGCCTGATCTTGCGTTTGCGCACGTGGGATTCCTTGAACAACTCATAGGCCGTCTTCATGACCACCGCGTCGTCGTCGGTCTCAGGGATGGTCTTGGCGCGGGTGATGGTTTGGAAGTCGTCGTAGCGCAGCTTCAAGGTGATGGTGCGCGCCTTCTTGCCCGTGCGCCGCAGGCGGTAACAGCCTTTTTCCGAAAGCCAGGCCAGGGTCTGGTGGATCTGCTCAAGGTTGTCCGTGTCCTTCTCGAAGGTGGTCTCGTGCCCCACGCTCTTCGCGTCGTGGAAGGGATGCACTTCCGTGTCCCCCAGGCCCCGGGCGGCCTGGTGGAGCCATTCCCCAGCCGAGGGGCCGAAAGCCTTTTGCAGCTTGGGCAGGGGGATGGACAGGATGTCGCCGATCCGGTGGATGCGCATTTCCTTTAGGCGGGGCTGGGTCTTTTCTCCCGCCCCGTGCAGTCGCTCGATGGGCAGATGGGCCAGGAATTTCTGCTCCTCCCCCTCCGGCACCACGACGACCCCGGTGTTTTCCCCTACCTTCTTCCCCAGTGTGGCCGGGTCAGGCTTGACGGTCTTGCCCGCGATCTTGGCCACGTATTTGTTGGAAGCGATGGCAACCGTGCAGGAAAGTTGGGTGCGGTCGAAGACCGAATCCCTCACCTTGCGCGCCATGGCCCAACAGTCGTTTCCGTAAAGGGCCTCACAGCCGGTGAAATCCAGGTAGAACTCGTCGATGGAGGCGTATTCCACCAAGGGCGCGACGCGTCGGAGCAGTACGTAAACCTTACGGGAATATTTGGAATAAAGCCGGTGGTGTCCCGGCACGAAGAGGGCCTTGGGGCAGAGCTTCTCGGCGGTCATGAGGGGCATACCGCTCTTAATGCCGTATTTGCGCGCCTCGTAGGAGGCCGAAGCCACAACCCCGCGCTCCCCTTTGCGCCCGCCCACGATGACCGGCTTGCCGTTGAGGGACGGGTCCAGCAGACGCTCGCAGGACACGAAGAAGGAGTTCATGTCGATATGGGCGATGAGACGGTTCATAAGAATACAAGCGTATACCATTCTTGAAGGTGATTCAACTGCTGAAAAGGCCTGCTATGTCTTCTCCTTAGTAAACGAGAATAAACTTATCCCGCTTTACCACGTTTCCATTCCTTATCACCGCGTAAAAGTAAATCCCCGGAGTTACGAAAGTTCCCTGCATATTGGTCCCATCCCAATTGAACTGCCCACTGGAAGCGTTGGTTTGAAATACCTTCTCCCCCGCCAGCGTATAAAGGGAAACCTGGTCGCCCGGCTGGAGGCAGTCCATCTTCAGGGTCCCGCCTACCGCGAGCTTAGGATTGAAAGGTACGGGCCAAATCTTGACCTCGCAGACTGGCGTGGGAGTCAAAGTGGGGATCGGGGTCGGGGTGATGGTGGGGCTGGGCGTGGGCGTCAGGGTGGGGAGGCTGGTGAAAACCAGGCCCCCCGGATAACCGTAGGCGTCGCGGACGTCGAAACCGTAGGACTCCACGCCGAAAGGCGCGGGCCCGGAAAGCTTGTGGTAGCCGGGGCCGATGGTCACCTGGGCCGCCGAATAGCCGCTGGCCCCCACCGCCGCAAAGCTGCCCGCGGGGACCGCGGACCCGTCCAATAGGATGGAACCCGCTTCCGTGCTGGGTGCGGACAAGTTCACGTAATTCATGGAAAAACCCGTGGCGGGCGCCGCCAATTGGTAGGCCGTGCCGTAATCCGTGATGGGCGACACCGTGATCTGGCAGGGGTCCCCCATGGTCACGTTGTCGTAGCTGTGGCTGTTGGAATATTGCATGACCAGGATGGGCGCCGTAGAGGTGACATAGGAGGCCGTGGAAAGTATCTGTTCGAAAAACTGGCCCTGGTTCAGGGTGGTAACGGCCGTGCCGTTGACACTGACCACCGTACCGTTGGCCGAGGCCAGGTAGCGGAAACTGTCCGAGCTCCGGCTTGCCAGGGGCACGGTAACAAAGGAAGTACCCCAGGTGGCCAGGGGGATTTCCTGCTCCAAGACCAGGTTGCAGGTGACGAAACTGATTGGTACGTCGGCACAGGCATTGGCGGAAAACAAGGCGATGGGAACGTTGGAGGCCACCTGGGTTCCGGTGAGGTCGCTGCCCAAGAGATCGTCCTGCAATTGGTAGGCCTGGCCCCGGTTCAAGTTGACCGTATAGGGGACCCCCGCGGGGTGGGAACCCACGGTGACGGGGGGGGTAATGGTGACGCTGGTGGAATCCTGCGACGCGGCCAATGCGAACTCCGAGGTGCTGATCGTCGTCGTGGCGCTCTGGTTGACGTCCGCCGTGTAGCTGGCCACCCAGTATTGGGTGCCGATGGCCCCCACGGGCAGGGCCAGATAGCCGTCGGTGGCGAATTGTTCGTATTCGAGCCCGAAAACGGTGATGTCGTTGTCCGCCGTGACGTGGATGGCCAGGGACTGCAGTCCATCCGCCGTCGAAAGCATGGCCGTCTCGGGCAGGACCACCGTCACGGCCGAGTTGGCCGCCACTGAGAAGGTCTGGCCGTAGGAAAGCCCGGTGATGGAAACCTGCCCCGAGGCCCCCGTCTGGGAAAGGACGAAAAGATCCAGGGCTTGGGCGTAGGAAGGCACCAGGTACTGGGTGGGGAAGGCCAGCCAAAATTCCGTGCCTTGGGACGAAACAGGCGCCGCCCAAAGGGGCGGGGCCAAAAGGAAACCAAGCCCCAAGACCCAGCGGTGGATTGGAAGTGCAGCCTTCATCTTCATCTCGTCCGGCCCTCCGCCCATGGGCGGAAATTAAAAAGGACCACCCCATCTTGGGTGGTCCTTTGTTGAAACTTTACCCGCAACCGGCCGGTTTTTCCAGCCGCCTTATTTGACGCCGGACAGGCCCTTTTCGGCGATGAGCTTTTCGGCGATGCCGGCGTTGAACTTCCGGGCATTATCGATGCACATCTTGGCCAGGCCCATTTCGTTCTCGCGGAACATGGTGACCGCTTCCTTGACGTAGAATTTGGCCCGGATGTCGTTGGCCTTCTTCTCATCCAGCGCGCCGCGCTTGGTGGCCAGCTCAATGGCCTTTTCCACGCCCGCCGCGTCCACCCGGCACTTGGTCTCGTAGAACTTGGACTTGCCGCCTTCGCGGCTGCGGGAGGCCGACCCCTGGGTGTTCTGGGGGATGCGGTAGTTGGTGGGCGTCAGTGGCGTAAAGGCGAATTCCGCGCCGCTGGCCGAGTAGCAAAGCCAGGCGTAATAATCCTCGCTGGCCTTCTCGCCCGGGAAGGGGATTTCCTTGGCGATGCCGGTCAAAACCGAGGTGGTGGAGGTCAGGTTGGTGTAGCCGGCCTCGGTGCAGATGTTAATCCAGGCGTCCTTGCCCTGGGGAGGGTTGCTGTGCGATTCCAGGATCTCGATGATCGACTGGGAACACTTGGCATAGGGCGTGGGCTGCCCGTGTTCGTTGATCACGTTGAAGGTGCTGTAAACCACTCCGGCGTTGGGATTACCCTTGAAGATGCTGCGCACCACTTCCACCCGCCAAGGGTGGGTCAGGTCGTCCGCGTCAATGAAGACGATGAAGGGGTATTTCTGATCATAGGCATATTTGATGCATTCGTTGCGGGCATGGCCCGGGCCGTCCGAATGGGTCATATAGATGACCTTGAGTTTTCCCGCGTAGTCCTTTTCCAGCTTCTTCAGGTAGTCCTTGGCCTCAGCGGAGGGGGAATTGCCGTCCCCGATAAGGATCACCCAATTGGAGTCGGTCTGCTGTTTGATGCGCTCCAGGGTTTCATCCAGCCATTTGCGTTCCATTTCGGAACCTTGGCTCCAGTGGGGGATAACGAACGCGGCGGGACCGTCGAGATTGAACTTTTCCATTTGCCACCTTTTCCTTGGGGTGATTGATGAAGGATGGATTTTAGCGGCTGGAATGGCCCGAGGCTACACCAAAAAGCAGCTCACGGTTGACAGCTCACTGTCCGCAGTTAGGCCGACAAGACTCAGATTTTAAGCTTTTACTGCGAACTGTGGACTGCCAGCTGTGAGCTGCCTTTTAGCCGCGTTTGAAGGTCAGGCGCATTGAATTGGGGGGAGGCGGCTCGCTTTTAACCTGGTGGGCGTTCTTAAAAGCGGTTTCTTCCCGCAGTCTTTGTTCCTCGAGGGATTTGATGTTCTCGAAATCGTGCTTGTTCACCGCCGCAAACTGCAGGTCGCCCCGGAAAAGGGGCCTCTTCAGTTCGTGGAAGGTCTCGGTTTTTTTGACCTTGGCTAAAAGCCGCAATTTGGCCTTGTGGCGGGATACGAATAGTTCTAATTCGATGATTTCGTTCTTGGAAAAGACGCTTCCGGCCGTCAGTTGCATTTCGCCGTAATTTGTACCCTTATCCAGGACATAGTAAAGGCTCTCGTCACGGTAGCCGCCGCTGGAGGTGGGTGGGGGTTGCCCCTTCTTTTTGCGCGCGGTTTTTCTGATCTTCACCCGGTGGTATTTCACCTCCACCATGGAGACCAAACGCCCTTTGTTGTGTTTTTCAAGCCAGCCGGTTTTTTCGCTCACGGGTTTTCCTGTCAGGGACTTTCACCGCTACCCTCAAAAGATACCACCGAATTAACCTAACGTTAACTTTTGAAAGCGCCGAAGGGGGGCGGGAGGGTTTAACGGTTTAATGCCTTGGGTAACACTTTTCTCAAAACGGGTTCACGAAAATATTTTTGAGAGGCTCGGCAGGATGTTCTCCTGTGTCAACTCACGCACCTTCGTCCCCTTCCCTTCCCACTCCTTAAGGCGCTGCTGGTGCTCCTCGAGGATCGGCCGGACGGCGCTTTCGGCGTAAACCGCCTTTAAATGGAGGGACATCTGCTCCTCGGACGGCCGGTTGGCGCCCGTTAAAAGCTTGGCCGCTCCGTCCTGCGCGCAGGCGGTGACGAGGAAGGAATTGCCGGTGAAGGAATAAAGCTCCAGGTTGCTGATGACCACCTTGCCCCCCTCCTTCCCTTCCACCCAATTCACCAGCAGCAGGGCGGATTTGTGGTCGGGCGAAAGATAGGTACGGGCCCAGAAAAAGAGGGTGGAAGCGTAGGAGTAATCGCCGATGAGCCGATAGCCTTCCTGCTCCAGCTTCTGGCAAAGCTCCCTCTGCCATTTGGGGGTCAGGCGCTCGGTCATTTCTTCCGGGGCTTTGACCAGTTGGACGGAAATTTTGGGAAGGCCGCTGAAAGGATTTTCCAAACCGGCGGGTTTTCCCGAAAAGGGCTTTTCAGTGGCGAGGATATAACCCACGATCGCCGCGAAAAGGACAAGGATGATGATCCCGCCGGTTCCCAAGGAAGCTCCTCAAATCCAGCGCGGTCTTAAAACTGCACTTTCGGCGCATCCTGGGCTTCGTCCTTGGCCTTGAAATAGGAATCCCTCACCTTGAACCCGCCGATGGAGGCCATCAGGTTGGAGGGAAAGCTTTGGACCTTCACGTTGTAGTCCTGCACCGCCTGGTTGTAGCGCATGCGGGCCACCGCGATGCGGTTTTCCGTTCCCGCCAGTTCGTCCTGCAGCCTCAGGAAATTCTCATTGGCCTTGAGGTCCGGGTATTTCTCCACCACCACCATCAGCCGGCCGATGGCATCCTCCAGGTTGTTGGCGGCCTTGACCTGCGCATCCGTATTATGGGCCTCGCCCCATTGGCTGCGCAGCCGGGTGACTTCCTCCAGCACGCTGCTCTCATGTTTGGCATAGCCCTTCACGGTGTTGACCAGGTTGGGGATCAGGTCGTACCGGCGTTGGAGGTCCGTTTGCACGTTGGCCCAGGCGTTATCCACTCCCTGGTTGGAGGACACCAAACCGTTGTAAGAACCCACCAGCGCCAATCCGAAAAGAACGACAAATCCCAGGATCGCCCACAACCAGACTTTCGAAGACATATTGACCTCCGGTCCTGATTTATTATTTTCCGTACAAGCCCATGATCTGCGTCTGGGCCAGGATATGCCCCTTCATGGCCTTTTCCACCCGGCTCTTCAAGGCCCCGCCGGCCAGGGGGAGGAACCGGTCGAGGGCGTAAAGCTTGAAGTAATATCGGTGGTTTCCGCTGGGCGGGCAAGGCCCGTCATAGCCGATTTTTTGGAAGTCATTGGCCCCCTGCAGGATGCCCTTTTCCGTTCTCTCATCCCGGGGAAAACCCTCCACCAGCTCGAAGGCATTGGTGTCGGGGTCGGCGATGAGGGGGATGTTAAAGACCACCCAATGGGTGAAGTTGAGGGTGGAGGCGTCCGGGTCCTCCACGACCAGGGCGAAGCACTTGGTTTTGGGGGGCGCGCCGCTCCAGCTCAACTCCGGGGAAAGGTTCTGGCCGTCGCAGGTGCATTGCACGGGGATGCTTTTTCCGTCGGCGAAGGATTTACTCTGCAGCTTTAAGGCGGTTTTTTTCTGGGCCCCCGCTACCGGCCCCGCCACCCAAGCCAGCACGGCCGGTAAAAGAAAGATCCACCAGCGGTTTGGTGCCATGGCCCGCCTCCTATTTGACATTATCAATGATGGCCTCGATGGAATTCAGGTACTTTTCAAAAAGCACCAGGACATTCAAATCCCTGATCTTTTCCCCGCGTTTCAGGCGGTCGACGGTCTCGAAAGGCTCTTCGTCGAAGGCGATATGCTCCTTGAGCGCCCGCAAGGATTCCATCTTGTGCGGGGAGGGTTTGATCCCGTAAAGCCAAAGCGCGCTTTTAAACAACACCAAAAAAGTGGAGAGCGATTCCACCATGAGTTTTTCCACCTGGGAGGGCCGGGCTTCGGTGAGCATGAACCGGGTCTTGAGCCGCGTGAGCTTTCCCCGGAACTCGTGTTCCAACTCCACGCGCAGGTCGCCATGGGAAACCTTAAGCCCTTTGACCGGGTCGGGCCCGTGAAGGACCTGGTGGTTGTGCTGGATATCCAGGATCTCAATGGGAAAGACGTCCGGCGCGTGCTTCACCTGTTTCTGGGTCAGGAAGAGGGGCGGGGGATTCCCCTGGCGGGTCCAAGGAACGACCGCTTTGGAAAGGGCCAGGAGTTCCCGGGGCATGAGGGTCTTGGTGACCACCAGGAGGTTGATATCGGAGTTCTTCCCGGCGTGGTCACCCGCCGCCGCCGATCCATAGAGCACCACCGATACCAACTGCCCCCCGAGGAGGGTCTTGAGTTCTTCCAGCATTTTTTCCGTCGTCCATTTGGCCATAGCCTCACCTCGACCTTTTTAGTGTCCACCGCCATCCGCGCCGCCCCCACCCGATTCCCCGCCGCCGAAACCGTCGAATCCCCCGCCGTGGCCCCCGTCGTAGGAATGGCTGCTCCCGCCATCGTCAGCTGAACCGCCCCCGGAACGGTTGTCCGGCTTGATCCTTGCCCTCAAAAAATTCATGGCCAGGATCCAGACGATGAAAAAGGCGGTCAGCAACCCGAAGAAGAGAAGTTCGTGCATTTCACCAACCCCCGCTGGCGCCGCCGCCACCCGAACCGCCACCGCCGAAACCGCCGAATCCCCCGCCGCTACTGCCGCCGCCGAAGCCGCCACCGCCCCAGCCGCCGTAGAACCCGCCGCCCCACCAGCCCCCAAAACGGATGCGGAGATACAGGTAAACCAGGAGGACGATGATAATGAGGATGACCTTGAGGATTTCCCCAACACCCGGTCCTTTGTCGCCCCCGCTTCCCTGGGCCTGCCCCTTCTGGCCCTCTTGGATGATCTGGGCCAGGGCCTGGGCCCCAGTGGCCAGGCCCTGGCCGTATTGTTGTTGTTGGAAGGAAGGATAAACCTTTTGGCGGAGGACATCCCCCGCATCGGCGTCCGTGACCACCCCTTCCAGGCCGTAACCCACTTCAATGCGTACCCGGCGGTCGTTGATGGAGGCCAGGATGAGGATGCCGTTGTCTTTCCCTTTTTGGCCGATCCCCCAGGCCTGGAAGAGATCGACCGCGGCCCGGTCCACGTCCCCGCCTTCCACCGAGGGGAAGGTGGCCACCACAATGGCATTGCCGGTCTTTTGCTGGTAGTCGTCGAGGTAGTTTTCGAGCTGGACCGCCTCGCCGGCGGGGATCACATGGGCGAAGTCATTGACCGCGCCGGTGGGCGCGGGCCATGGGGCCCCAAAGGCGGGGACAGCCAGGGCGATTAGGAAGAAAAGGGCCAGGATTTTTTTCATCGGATGACAGGCTTTCGGGGATTTATTTGCGCTTGGTCTTCCCCATTCACCGCGCTCGGCCCAGGAATTTTGGAGAATTTAGGACAATTTTTCGACGACCGTCTCGATGGCTTCGACATATTTCTCGAAGGTGGCGGTGATATCCAGGTCCCCGATCCTTTCCCCTTGCTTCAACCGGTGGAGCGTTTCGAAGGGTTTCGGGTCGAATTTGATGCGCTTGGCCAGCCGCCGGAGGGCCTCCATCTTTTTCAAGGGCGGCTTTTCCCCGTAAACGGACAGGACCCCCTTGAACAGGACCAGGAAGGAGGACAGGGAATCCACCATGAGCCTTTCGACCAGGCTGGGCCGGGCCTCGGTGAGGGCATAGCGCGTTCTGAGCCGGAGGAGTTTTCCGCAAATTTCGTGCTCCAGTTCGATCCGCAGGCGGGCCTTCTGCACCTTCAGGCGGGCAATGGGGTCCTTCCCGTAAAGGACCTTGTGGTTGTGCTGCATGTCCTGGATCTCAACCGGGAAAACGTCCGTCAGCTCCGTCAAATGGCCCTGGGCCATCAGGATGGGTGCCGCGTTGCCCTGCTTGACCCAGGGCACCATGGCCTTAGAGAGCAACTGCAGGTCTTCGGCCTTGAGGGCCTTCGTTTCCACCAGCAAATTGACGTCGGAGTTTTTCCCCGAGTGGTCCCCGCCGGCCGCCGACCCGAAGAGGACCACCGACACCAGCCGTCCTCCCAGGTGTTTTTTAAGCTCTTCCAGCATTTCTTCAGTTGTCCAATTTCCCATGGCCTTTTCCTTTGTTGAAAACTTGGGGCTCCCGGCCCCGATCCGGTGTTTTACCAGCTTCCGGTGGCGCCACCGCCGCCCGACGAACCGCCGCCGCCGCTGAAACCGCCGCTACTGCCCGAACTGCTGGAGCTCCCGCCGGAGCTTCCGCCTCCCCAACTGCTTCCGCCCGAACCGCCGCCGCTCCCTCCACCCCAACTGCTTCCGCCCCAGTAGTGGTAGTTGTTGACGTAATAACCACGGCGGTATCCGCTTCCCGTCCCGGAATTGGACGCAATGGCGACGAAAACGACGACGAGCAGCACGACGATTCCGACAAGGAAGATCATGGTCTGGAAGTCGTTACCGGTGTAGTTTGAGGAACCTGAGTAACTGTGGGTGGAGGCCGGGAGGCTGCCGTATTGGGTGATACTGTCGCCGATGGCGTGGGCCGCCTTGGAAAGCCCCGTGCCGTAGTTCCCTTCCTTGAAGGAGGGGGCCATCTTATAGCGGATGATGTCGCCCGCGTCGCCGTCGGTGATGGTGCCTTCCATCCCATAGCCCACTTCGATGCGGACCTTCCGGTCCTTGATGGCGGCCAGGATCAGGACGCCGTTGTCTTTTCCCTTTTGGCCGATGCCCCATGTCTTGAAGAGGTCGGCCGCCGCCTCGTTGATGTCCCCGCCCTTGATGCGGGGAACGGTGACGACGACCACCTGGGCCGTGGTGCTTTTCTCAAGGTCCCGCAGGTAGCGGTTGATTTTTGCCGCCTGGGCTTGGGGAATGACCTCGGCGAAATCGTTGACGTAACCAACCGGTTTGGGCCAGTGGTGCTCGGCCGCCAGGGAGGCGAAGGAAAGCAGGAATAAGGCTGGAAGGAAAAAGAGGATTTTTTTCATTCGGGAACCGCCTGAAAGAATGTCCGGCAGATACGAACCACGGCTATTGCGCGCGCTGGTACTTTCCCATCAATTCGGCCTGCCCAATAATACGCCTTAGGAGCGATCTTTCCAATTGCGCCTTTTTGACATCCCCCTCCAGGTCCAACACGGCGGTTAAGGCGAATAGCTTGAAATAATAGCGGTGGGTGCCGCCGGGCGGGGCCGGGCCCTGGTAGCCCGTACTGCCGAAATCATTGAGGCCCTGCCGGGTGCCGTTGGGGAGGGATTTCAAGGATGGGAAAGCCTCGGGGAATTGGGTCATGTTGGCGGGGACGTTGAAAATCACCCAATGGGCGAAGCTTCCGCCGGGCGCGTCCGGGTCGTCACAAATGAGGGCGAAGGTCTTGGTGCCTTTGGGGGCGTCCTTCCATTCCAGGGGCGGGGAAACATCCTCCCCGTCGGCGGTGTAATGGGGCGGGATCATTCCCCCATCCTTGAAAGCCCGGCTGGTCAGTTGGAAGGCCACGGTTCCCTCCTTCAAGAGGTGTGGCCCATTTTAAGACAAAGGCGGTGGAGGGGTTAGCACCCACCGGTAAAGTTATGGCCTAGGCCTCACCCGGGAGGCGATGACGCCCAGGCAGGCGTCCGAAACCACCTTAAATCCGGCCTTTTCCAACTTGGCCTCGGCCTCGGGATGGGTAATGCCGCTCTGGAGCCAGACCACCCCGGGGCGCTTCTCGGGCGGCAAGGCGATCAATTCCTCGGCCAGGGCGGGAATGGCGTTGGGCCGGCGGAAGACGTCCAAAATATCCACCTTCACCGGCAGGTCTTGAATGGCCGCATAGGCCTTTTCGCCCAGGGAGGATTGGATGTTCGGGTTCACGGGATAAATCTTGATGCCCCGCTCCTGGAGCATGGCGGGAATCTGGTAGGCGGGCCGGTCCCTTTTATTTTCATCCTGCATTCCGACGACGGCGACGGTTTGCGCCTGTCGAGCGATTTCAAGTAGTTGGGAATCGGTCACGTTCATGGGAACCCCCGGCCTGATGAGGCCAATCTAGGCTTTTCGCCCGGCTTTTGGAAGACCCCGGGGAAAGGGGATTTTAACGGCTGCCCGAAACCAGGATGGGAGGGGCGCTTCGCAGGGTTTGAAGCACCACGCAATAGCGCTCGGTGACCTTGATGACTTTTTCAAGTGTTTCGGCGGGTGCGTCCGTATCGACTTCAAAGCGCACCCTTATCTCCCGGAACCCTACCGGACTATCCTTGGTGACGCCCAAGGTCCCCCGAAAATCCAGGTCCCCTTCCACCAGAACTTTCCCATCCTTTACTTTTATTCCGAAAGCCGTCGCGACGGCTTGGAAGGTCACGCCGGCGCAACCCGCCAGGGCCTGAAGCAGCATGTCGCCCGAACAGGCTTGGGAGCCGTTGCCCCCCGTTGCGGGATGCAATCCGGCCTCCACGAGGGCCTTCCCCGTATCGACGCTGCAAGCGATGCCCTCGGAAAGGTGTCCTTCCGCCTTCAGGGTGACCAAGGCCGTTTCCGGCTGGCTTCGGTATTTTTCTTTGATGGGTTCTTGGATCTGCTTCAATTGGTCGGAATTCATAAGCCCCCTTTCAGTCCCAGGCCTTTTATGACAAAAAACCCCGGTAAAGCATGAAATAAACCAGGACCCCGGTCACCGAAACGTAAAGCCAGATGGGGAAGGTAACCCGGGCGATCTTCCGGTGTTTTTCGAAGTCACCCTTGAGGGCCCGCCGGAGGGTGATCACCGCCAAAACCGGCACGGTAGCCGCCAGGATCGTATGCGTCGTCAAAACAAAGAAATAAAAACCCCTCACCCAGCCCTGGCCATGGTAAAGGACGATCCCCGCCAAGGCGTGGTGTACCAGGTAGGAGATAAGGAAGACCACCGAAACAGTAAAGGCCGAGACCATGCAGGCGCGGTGGGCCTGCCGGTTGCCCTGCCGGATGAAGCTGTAGCCCGTCAGGAGCAGGACGGCGCTCAAACCGTTCAGGCCCGCGTTGATCATCGGCAGGATGTTGATGTTCATGTGTGGGACCAGGAACCCAGGAGGTGTTTGATGTCCTGTTTGAGCTTCAAAACTTCCTCGTCGTTTTCCCCGTCATAGAGCCCGCGGATCTTCCCATCCCCGTCCACCAGGACCATGCGGGTGCTGTGAATGAACTCGAACCCCGGCCCGGCTTCGTAATCCCGGTCCGCGATTTCCTTGAAGCCGCCACGGATGGTCTGGTAGAGATCGGCCTTGGTTCCGGTCAGGAAAAACCACTGGCTGGGGTCGGCGTGGTAATCGTCGGCGTATTGTTTCAGCGCCTCCACCGTGTCCCGCTCGGGGTCCACCGTAAAGGTGACCAGCTTGAAATCCTTGTTTCCCTTCCAGCTGTCCTGCAGACCCATCATCTTCTGGCTCAACATCGGGCAGGACCCGGCGCAATGGGAGAAGATGAAGTCCACCACCCAGACCTTCCCTTTCAACTCCGAGCTGGAAAAAAGGCGGCCGCTGCGGTCCATGAAGGAAAAACGGGGGACCGAATCCTCCGGGTTCAGGAACTTGTCCGTGGGGTGCAGGTCCCAGGACCGCCAGCCCAAAAAGGCCAGGGCGCCGATGGCGGCAAGGGCCAGGGCGGCCTTGGGAAGAGAAAAGGAGGGCGCTTTTTTACCTTTTTTCATGGGTCTTCTCCACGGCCCAGGAAGAGAGGGCGTAAAAGAACAGCGAGACACCGGCTAAAACGGCCAGGCAGGTGGGTAAGTCGGGGATGGGGCCCAAATCCGTCCCTGCGAAAAGACCGCGCCGGACCCCTGCCACTCCGTAGGTAAAAGGGTTGAGTTTCATGACCGCCGCCATCCAGGGCGACCCGCTTCCGGCGAAGACCGCGCCCGAAGCCATCCAAAGGGGGAGGAGCACCATGTTCATGATGGTATGGAATCCCGCGCGGGATTCGATCTTCCAGGCCAGCCAGAACCCCATGGCGTTGATGACGAAGGCGAGGAGGAAAAGTGAAAGGATCAGCCCCAGCAGGGGGAGGAATTGGAAGCCCGCACCCACCGACAGCGCCGCCGGGAGGAGGATCAGGCCCTGAAAGGTGGAAAGGGTGGCCCCGCCCAGGATCTTGCCCATGACGATGGCCGTCCGGGGCACGGGCGCCACCATGACGGACTGGAGGAACCCTTCCTGCCGGTCCTCGATAACCGAGGCGTTGGAAAAGATGCAGGCGAAAAGGACGCTCATGACCATGGTGCCGGGCAGGAAATAGGCCCGGTAATTGGCCACGGGAATGCCCGTCCCCAGCACCCCCCAAAAGAGCAGGGCGGTCCCGATGGACCCCATCACCCAGCTGGGCTGGCGGTAGAACCGCACCAGTTCCCTCTGCCAGAGGGTGTAAACGGCCATCCAAAAGTTCATTCCTTCTCCTCCGTCAAACGGCGGCCCGTTTTATGGATGAAAACGTCTTCGAGGGTCGGCAAGCCGATGGTCAGGGAAAGGATTTCATTCGGAAAGGCTTCCAAGAGCGGCGCCACCAGGTTGTGGGCCTTGGGTTCCTCAATTTGGATCAGGCCGCTCAACAAAAGGGTCTTCACTTTCAAACGGGTTGCGATGGCTTGAGCCATGGCCTCCGGATCCCGGGTCTTCACCCGCAGCACTTCCCCTCCGATTTCGGCTTTCAATTCTTCTGGCTTCCCCAGGGCCACCTTTTGGCCCCTGTCCAGGATGAGCAGCCGGTCACAGCGGTCCGCTTCTTCCAGGTAGTGGGTCGTCACCAGGACCGTCATCCCCTGACCTTTGCGGAGGATTTCCAGGTGGTCCCAGAATTCCCTGCGGGCCGCCGGGTCCAGCCCCGTGGAGGGCTCGTCCAGGATCATGAGTTCGGGATTGTTGATGAGCGCCTTGGCCAGCTCCACCCGCCGTTGGAGGCCGCCCGACAAGGTTTTCACCTTGTCCTTGGACCGCTCCGTCAGGCTGACCCGGTCCAGGTCCCGTTCGATGCGTTTTTGCAGTTCGGCCCCGCCGATTCCGTAGAGATGGCCCTGATGTTCCATGTTCTCTCGGACGGTCAGTTGCTTGTCCAGGGCCGGCTTCTGGAACACGATGCCCATCTTGCGGCGGATGGCCATCTTGTCCTTGGAAAGGTCCAGGCCGAACATCTTCACCTGTCCCGGTCGGGAGGAAAAAAGGGTGGAGAGGACCTTGAAGGTGGTGGTCTTGCCCCCGCCGTTGGGGCCCAGGAAGCCGAAGATTTCGCCGCGGCCCACGGAAAAACTCAAACCCGCCAGGGCCGTCTTGGCGCCGTACTGGTAGGTGAGGTTGTCGACTTCGATCACGTTTTCCAACACAACCCCTTGGTTGAATTGAGCCTCAGGCCTTGTCCAGCACCATCACCAGGAAGAGGATCGGCAGGTAGGTGATGGAAAACCAAAATAGCCCCCGGGCGTTGTAAAGGCTCCGGTTCAGGGCCATGCGGCAGCTGTAAAACAAGAAGGCAGAACTTAACACAAGGGCCGCCCAAAAATATACGTGCCCCGTCATATGGAAATAGGCGGGCAGCAGGGAGGTGGGCAGGAGGGCCACCGCGTAGGCCACGGCCATGAGGCCCGTGGAGCCGCCCTTGGGGTCGACCACCGCCAGCATGGGGAACCCCGCCCGGGCGTAATCGTCCCGGTACATCCAGCCGATGGCGAGGAAATGGGGCATTTGCCAGAAGAAGAGGATGGCGAAGAGGGTCCAGCCCGCGGGCCCGATGGCGTCTTTGGCCGCCGCCCAGCCCATGAGGGGTGGGATGGCGCCCGGGATGGCGCCTACCACCGTGCACAGGGAGCTGATTCTTTTCAGGGGGGTGTACATCACGATGTAGCTTACCAGGGCCGCCACCCCCAGGAAGGCCGCCAGGTCGTTGACGAAAAAGAAAAGGATGGCGGTCCCCAAGACCGAAAGGCCGGCGCCGAACCAAAGGGCCCGGTCCTTTTTCAGCCTTCCGGAGGGCAGGGGCCGCTTGCGGGTGCGGGCCATGCGGCCGTCCGCCTCCGCCTCCAGCCACTGGTTGAGGGTGCCGCAGCCCGCCGCCACGGCCGTGATCCCCAAAAGCACCCAAGCCATCAGCCCCCAGTTGAAGGGGCGGCCGCTGCCCATGCAAAAACCGATGACGGCCGTGAAAATGGCCTCGGAGTTGAGGCGCGGCTTGGTGAGGGAGATGTAATCCCTTAGGTTCTTCAAGAAACCGGCCCCTTTTTGAACAAGTGGTGGCTGTTGAGGGTGAGGACCATCAGGGAGGCCAGGGTGGCCGCGCCCACGATGACGTGCAGGGAGGTCGGCACCACGTCCTTGGAAGTGGCGATGACGATGAGCCCCAGGAAGCACTGGAGCCAGACCAAGAGCCCCGCCGCCGCCGCGGGCAGGCGCAGGGCGTCGACTTCCGGGTAATGGAGGCAGACCCGGTAGGCCGTGTGGGTGATGAGGTAAAGCACGATGAAGGCGCCGATGCGGGTATGGCTGAATTGCAGGGCGATGGAGGCGGACCATTCGGGAGGAAGCAACTGCCCGAAGGAAAGGGGCCAGTCCGGAATGGCGAGGCCCGAGCCGCTGTGGCGCGTTACCGCGCCCACGAGGATCTGGAGGTAGGTGACGGCCGTCGTCAGGGTCGCCCAAAACCGGAGGGACGAGGGCCTATCGGCCAGCGAGTTAGGCCCGGCTTCGATCCAGCCTTGGGACGTCACCAGGGTGAGGCTGACAATAAGGCAAAAGAAAATCTGGGCCAGGCCCGCATGCGCCACTGAAATTTGTGTGGGCAGGTGCAAAAGCACCGTGGCCCCGCCCAAAACCGCCTGGAGGACGATGGCCCCCATCGCCACCCAGGCCAGCTTCTTCACCCAGGCGCGTTGCTCCATAACTTGGGTGGTAATGGCCAGGCCCAGCATGAGGATGGCCACCGTGCCCGCCACCATGCGGTGGCCGTGCTCGAAGAGGACGCCACCCTTCATTTCAGGGAAGAACTTGCCGAAGGAAAGGGGCCAATCCGGGACCGCCAGGCTGGAACCCGTGCTGGTCACCAAGGCGCCGGCCAGGAGCAGCAGGAAGGTGCATCCCGCCGTCACCAGGGCGTAGCGGTGGAGCGCGGGGTGGTAGGGGGCGGTTTCTCGGGGGCTCATGGAAATCCTTTAAAAAAACAAAGCCCCGGGAATGATCCCGGGGCCGGTCATCGTCGGATAAAAAGGTGCGGCTTACTGGGCGGCGAAGGTGAAGTTCACCGCCTGGCTGGCACCGTCCGCCAGGGTCACGGTCTGGGGCTGGGATTCACCGTACTTCTCATGCACGGCCACCAGCGTATAGGTGCCCTTCGGCAGCTGGGAGATCTTGTAGGCGCCGTCCGCCCCCGTCACCGAGAAGAAGGGGTTGGTGACCACGCCGGCGCAGCAATGCATCCAGCTGTGGACGTCGCACTTGAATTTCACCAACACCTCGGGCTTGGAGAACTTTTTCTCCGTGGCCATGTTCTGGCTGGGCTGGCCCACGTTGAAGGCGTCGTTGGTGACGGCCATGCAATGGATGTTGTGCAAGGTGGGGTCGCCGTTGACGATCTCCAGGGGCTGGCCCACCTGGATGCCGAAGACGTGCGGGCTGTACATGCAGCCTTTTTGCAGCAGGGTCACCGGAGTGGCGGGAGCGGCGGTACTGCCGGCCCCGTCCTTCACGTAGACGAACACGTTGGCCAGGTTGCCCTTGGCGTCGGCCGTCACCAGCTCATCCTTCGGCGAAGTGGCGTGCTGGGACTTGCAGACCGGGTCCGCGTCCATGGCGATGACGGGGGCCGCCGGGGCCTTGCCGCTCAGGGTCACCGTCCCGGTGATGGAGGCCGTACCCAAGGCCGTCGTGGCGGCCACGGTGTTGTTCCCGCCGCCCCCGCCCTGGCCGAAGCCCTCGTCCTCGTCCTTGCTGCCGCAGCCGGTGAAGGCCATCAGGCTGGCCGCCAGCAGGAATGCCGTTAATTTTCTCGAGTCCATCGTGTCTCCTCCGTGGTTCAAATTTGGTCTTGGTGAAGAAAACCAATTTATCCGGATACCGGGGCCGAAAGCAAGTTAGGGGGTTGTATCGACGCTTTCGGTATTGCTGCCCCCGCCGCCAAGCATGAACAGGTAGTCCCGCAGGGCTTCCCGTTGTTTCGCCCCGTCCCCGCCGAAGGCCTTGGAAGGCGCGGGGGCGTCCGGGGGCCAGAAGCCGGGCATGCGGGTGTACTGGTCGCTCATGCCCTGGGGGTTCTTAAGCCATTGGATCACCCAATCGGGCTTCAGGCGCTGGTGGACCTTCAAGAGGTCCGGCGCGGCGCTGTTGAGGTCCTTGGGCATCTCGCTGCCCAGCACGTGGCAATGCTGGCACTGCAGTTGGGCGAAAAGCTGCTTGGCCTCGGAATAATCCTTGCCCGTCAGCCTGTCGGCCTTGTAGGTGGCGAAGGGGAAAAGCTGGTCGTCCTTCAGGTTGAAGTAAGTGATGACCTTGCTCACCTTCTCGTCGGTCCAGTGGAAGCTGGGCATGCGGATGTGCAGCCAGGGCCGGATGGGATGGACGTTGAAGAAGAAGTCGTGCATCCACCCGATCTGCACCTTGGAGCCTTCGGCGTGCAGGTTCGGCGGGGCCAGCGAAAGGTCGATGCCGTCCTTGTTGTACATCTCGCGGATCCAGCCGCCCTGGTCCTCGATCAAGTGGCAGCCGCGGCAGTTGAAATCGTTGATGACCCGGCGCCCTTTTTCGAGGAGCGGGCCGTTGCCGTGGATGCCGGCGGTCATCTCATCCGGGATGTAAGCCTGGCTCAACCCCAGGACCGCGGTCATGATGGATTCCCGGTCCGCGTCCGAAAGGTAGAAGTTCGGCATCTTGAGCTTGTCCGCGAAAGCCACCACCTTGTCCTTGTCGAACTGGCGGGGGTTGGAGAGCTTGGCGGCCAGGAAGCCGTCGTGGGTCCGGGGGATCAGCTCGGGGTTGGAAAAGCCGAAGTCAATCTGGCCGAGGGGCTTTACCGCCCACTTGGAAAGTTCGGTACCGATGCCCTGGGCCGTCTCGAAGCCCTTGATCATATGGCAGCCGAAGCATCCGTACTTGTTCAGGGTGCGTTCGCCCAGGTACATCTGGCGGTCGGTCTCGCTCATTTGCATCAGCTTGGCGTTGGCTCCGCCCTCGCCAAGTTGGATCTTGAGGTAATCCGTGATCAGCTGGTCCCGTACCGCCGGGTCAAACTGGGGCGCTTCGGCGGCCTCGAAATCCTTGTTGCGCTTGGACATCAGGTAGGCGGTGATGTCGGCCGCTTCCTTGTCCGAAAGGCGCAGGGAAGGCATTCGGGTGTCGGGGTTGAAATGCTGGGGGTTCTTCACCCAGCTGTAGATGAAGTTGGCGGTCAGTTTGCTTCCGACCGAGGAAAGGTCCGGCGCGAAATCCGCGTGGTGGCTGGTCACGTCGTCGATGCCGTGGCAGGCCATGCAGCCGACTTCCTTGAACAGCTTCTTGCCGGCGGAAA
>JAJPJW010000166.1 GCA_021324075.1 Pseudomonadota bacterium
AGGGCGTCGAAGACGTCCGCCAGGGCCACGATGCGCCCGGACAGGGGGATGCTTTCCCCCTTCATGCCGCGCGGGTAGCCCGAGCCGTCCCACTTCTCGTGGTGGGTCAGGGCGATGGTCTCGGACACTTTCAAGAGCTCGGCCTTGGCGTTTTCCAAGATCTTCGCGCCGAAGACCGTGTGGTTCTGCATTTCCTTGAACTCGGCGGGGGTGAGCTTGCCGGGCTTCATGAGGATGGCGTCGGGCACGCCCAGCTTGCCGATGTCGTGCATGGGCGAGGCGTAGCGGATGGATTCCACCTCCGCGTTGGAGAGGCCCAGCCCCTCGGCCAGGATCGCCGAGTAGCGGCTCATGCGGTGGATGTGCACGGCCGTGTCGTCGTCCTTGTACTCGGCCGCCACCGACAGGCGGAAGATGGTGTCCAGATAGGCTTCCTTGAGCTCCTGGGTGAGCATGGTGTTCTTGATGGCGATGGCGGCCTGACTAGCCAGCGACAGCACCAGGTTCTCGAAGTGCTTGTCGAAGGGAATGATGGTCTTCTTCTTGCGGGCGTTCAACAGCTGGATGACCCCCACCACGTTGCCCGAGGCGTCCTTCATGGGCACCACCAGCTGGCTCTTGGTGCGGTAGTTGTTCTTCTCGTCAAAGGAGCGGTTGAACTTGTATTCCTTGCTGGCGGGGATCTTGTAGGAGTCGGGGATGTTGAGGACCTTGCCGGTGGTGCCCACGTAGCCGGAGATGGAACTCTTGTCCAAGGAAACGTAAAAACCCGTGAAGGTGGAGGGCGCCACTTCCAGCGGCTTCTTCTGGGCCTTCATCTCGGCCTTCTTGCGGGCCTCCAGCACCTCGTTTTGGGTCACGGAGAAGCGCAGCTGCTCACCCTCGCGCACGTAAAGGCTCCCGGCCTCGGCATTGGTGAACTGGCGGACTTCCGTGAGGATGAGGGTGAGGAGCTGGTTGAGGTCCTGCTCCTTGGAAAGGGCGATCCCAATCTTGTTCAGGGCCATCATTTGTTCTTGCAGGCCGCTGGCGGTTATTTTGGTGGGCACGGAAATCCTTCCTGGAAAACGCTTTTAAATTTTTGACCCTGAATGGGGGGTCAAAAAAACCATGGTCGGCTATTGGAGGAGTAGAGCGATAAAATACCCTTTTAACGCCCCGTTGACAAGGGCCCCTCCGGGGGCGCTTTTAGGGCCCCGCCGGGAGCCGTCCGGTGCCGTAAAGAGGTCTTTACGCCTTATTTCGGTGAAAGCCTTCTGCGGATGGAGGGGGGGATGGGGGTGGGTTTCAACTGCCGGTTCACGAAGACCAGCACCTGCCTGGCGTCGGCGATAAGGCGCGTCGCCCCCTTGAGCTTGAACTCATAGCCGAGGGTGACTGAGGACTTTCCCACCTTTTCCACCCAGCCCTTGCCCTGCATGACGTCTTCGAACCTTCCCGGTGAGATGTAGTTGATCTCCACATGGGCCATGACCGTCCAAAGCTTGGCCGAGCGCACCTGCTTGAAGGAAAAACCCAGTTTCTTGGAAAGGGCGTAGCGCACCCGTTCCAGGAAGCGGATGAATTCGGTGTTGTTGACGATGCCCTGGTAGTCCGTCTCGAAGGACATGATGGGCAGTTCGATGGTGACGCTGCGGCGGGAATTTTTATCCACGGGCCGAGTATAAGGGGCCGGGTTCCTTTATGCCATCCGGAAACCCGGCCCGGTCAGGCCCTGATGACCCTCAGGGGCAGGTACTGGCGTAGAACATAAAGGGATTGTTGCCGGGGGGGCTGCCCGCCGGCATGGTGGAAGGGAAGGTTCCAAAAACATAAGTGGAAGTTGTCACGAAATCATAGCCGCTGGTGGAGCTGAGGTCCGAAGCGCAGTAAGTCGTGTTTTGGGCCTGGAAAGCCAGCCAATAAAACCGGCCCGCACCGAGGACCGTGGAAGGGACGGGAACCTCGTTCCATTCGTCAAAGACCGCCGATTGGGGCGCGGATTCGGCCAGGAGGGTGGTAGGGCCGGAGGATGTGCCGGCGTAAATAGCCCCGCGGATCTGGCCGTGGGTGCTGGTATCGTAGATATAAAGGCCCAGGCTGGAGGTCGTGACGGGGTTGGAGCTGGCGATGCTCACGCCTTCGGCCAGGATATAGTTCTGGAAGGACGCATTGGCCCCGGCCACATAGGCATAACCCACCGCCCCGGGACAAGGCGCGGCTTGTTGGGTGACCGTCACGGGCGCGGCCGGGTTACTGCCGCATCCCGCGAGAAAGGGATTCAACCCGACCACAACCGCCGCCAACAATAGGCAACCCACCAATATTTTTTTCATGGCTTCTTCCTCGCCGCAGGATGGTTCAAATTTTGGCGCATTATAGTCGCGCACCGGGGTGGGGAAAGGAAAATGAAGCCGGGAAGGTTTATTGAACCGATGAAATTTTTATCCGGGGAAAACTGTTAACCTCGTCATTGATCGTGAAGCCGGGTCTGCGGCTTTTTTCTGAATAAAAAAGCCCGATGTCGGAGCGATATTTTGCCCCCTTCCGGCCCTCGAATATGTTTTTCCGAGCCAAGCCGCGTAACTCTTCCACTCCCTTTCGGTATTCAATAACCGGCAGGTGGGTTTTGAGGACTGGCTTTTTCCGGTCGGCCGGTTCTATCATTTCCCCGGTTTGAAAATCTCTTGGGAGGTGGCTATGGGGTTCGGAAGGAAAACCGTAGGAATGTTGGTGGGGACCGCCATACTGGCGGCCGTAACGGTCCAGGGCTTTTGCAAGGGGATGGAGTTGACCAGCCCGGATGTGAAAAACAAGAAAACCATGTCCGACGAGCAGGTCTTCAACGGCATGGACTGCAAGGGCGGCAACCTGTCGCCCGAACTCAAATGGACCAAGGGGCCGGAGGGCACGATGAGCTACGCCCTTTCCGTTTACGATCCGGACGCTCCCACGGGCAGCGGCTGGTGGCATTGGGTGGTCTTCGACATCCCCGCCACCGTGACCAGCCTGCCCAAGGGTTTCAAGGCCGACGACGCCACCATCCCGGGCCTCATCCAATCCCGCACGGACTTCGGCAAGCCCGGCTACGGCGGGCCCTGCCCTCCCCCGGGCAAACCCCATCACTACATCTTCCACGTCTTCGCCTTGAAGTTGAAGACCCTGGGCCTGACGGCCGACGTTTCCCCGGCCATGGTGGGCTACTACTGCAACGCCAACAAGCTGGATGACGCCAAGCTGGTGGGCATGTACGGCCGGTAAGGTTCCTGTTGGAAAAAAAGGTCGTTCCCATCCCCTTCCGGAGTTCCGGAGGGGGATTTTTTTTGCCCTTTCCCGGTAAGATGGCCCCATGATCCAAATTCCCCTTTTAAACGGCCGCACCATGCCCGCGCTGGGGCTGGGCACCTGGGATCTCCGGGGCCCGGCCTGCACGGCGGCCGTAAGGCAAGCCTTGGCTCTGGGCTACCGGCACATCGACACCGCCGAGATGTACGGCAACGAAGAGGCGGTCGCCAAGGGCGTCGCTTCGTCGGGCGTGGCGCGCGGCGGGCTGTTCATCACCACCAAGGTTTGGACCAACCACCACCGCGCCAAGGATTTCCTCCCGGCCGCCGAAGCCTCCTTGAGGCGCCTCGAGACCGATTATGTGGACCTGCTCCTGATCCACTGGCCCAACCTTTCCGTGCCACTGGAGGAAACCCTCGGTGCCTTGTGCCGGCTCGCCAAGGACGGCAAGGCCCTGGCGGTGGGCGTGAGTAATTTCCCGGTGGAGCTCCTCCAAAAGTCCCTCCCGGTCGCCGGTACCCCTTTATGCTGCGACCAGGTGCCCTATAGCCTGCCCGAAAACCAGGACCCCCTCCTGGCCTTCGCCCGACCGAGGAAGATCGCCGTCTGCGCCTATACGCCCCTGGGCCGCGGCGGTTTTTTAGGCCGGCCCGAACTGAAGGAAGCCGGCAAGAAACACGGGAAGACCCCCGCCCAGGTGGCCCTCCGTTGGCTGGTGCAGCAGGAAGGCGTGGCGGCCATCCCCAAGGCCTCGGGGGAAAAGCACCTGCGGGAGAACCTGGAGATTTTCGACTTCAGCCTGGACGCCGCGGATCTGAAGGTCTTGGCCGCTTTGAGGGCTTAAAACTTAACCCTGGCGCAACGGGGATTTCGATAAACTGTCCGCGCTATGGCCACCCGATCCAAAGCCCGCCGTGCCCCCAAGCCCTCCGCCAAGGCGCCCAAGCCCCGGCCCCGACGGCTCCGGAAAACCGCGCCCCCCGAACCGCCGACGGCCCGACCCCCTTCCACTTCCTCCGCCCCCCCGGCGGCCCCCGTCGTTTCAGGTGAAGGCTTCGGCATCCGTTTCGCCGCCCGGTTTTTGGATGGCCTTTACATGACGGCCTTGGGTTTTTTCAGCGGCCTCCTGGGCGGAACCGCCCTCGCGATTTTCCAAATCCTGGGCTGGGTCCAACCCGGCTGGGAGGAAAACCTGAAGGGCTTCGACTGGGCCCTCCTCCCGGCCGGCTTTTTGGCGACACTGCTTTACCATTGGTCGGCGGAATGGATCGGGGGGGTGACGGTGGGAAAATGGATCTGCCGGTTGAGGGTGGTCCAACAGGACGGACGGCCCTGCGGTTTCAAGGGCGCCATGATCCGGAACCTTGCTTATTACATCGACAGCCTTTTCTTCGGGCTGGTGGGTTACAACTCTATGAGTAAATCCCGGCTCCAACAGCGCTACGGGGATCTGTGGGGTAAAACCGTCGTGGTCAAGGCTTCCAACATGCCCGAGGGCGCAAAAATTTCGGGCCTTCACCTCTTCCTGGCCGTCGCCATCGGCTCGGCTTTCAACATGCTTTGTATGGTCGTCGCCCTGGTCTTAAGGTCTCTTTAGCGAAGTCCGAAATCCCCCCTTCGCTTATCCCTGCTTAAAAGCCCTTTCAAATCGATTACAGGCCGTCCTTTTTTTCCTCCCGATATTTGACTTCCCCCCCTTTACATGAAATTTACCGGGCCATTAGGATTTGACCAACCATTGGATTCTTGCGGTGGTGCTTCTAAGGAGGAAAAATGACCGTTCCCGCGCCGACCCAGTCGAGGCCCGCCCAAGTGCTCATCGTGGAGGACAACAACACCGATATTTATTTCATCAAGGAAGCCTTGAGGCACTCCTGGCTTCCCATGCACTTCGCGGTGGCCGAAGACGGTTCCAGGGCCCTGGATTATCTTTACCGGCGGGGCGATTTTTCCGACAGCCCCTACCCCGACCTGATCCTCCTGGACCTGAACCTGCCCGGGAAGAACGGCTGGGAAGTTTTGGAGGAGATAAGGTTGAATCCCGCCTTCACTGCCGTTCCGGTGGTGATCCTGACCGGTTCCCGGGACGACGCGGACGAAAAACTGGCCAGGGAAAAAAAGGCCGACCTTTACGTCGTCAAGCCGATGAACTTGAGCAACTTCCCGATCATCGTGAAGGCCATTGAACGTCTTTTAATGCGGAAATTCTAAAGGCGGGAAAAAACCGTCTTATTCCTCGGGCGCCTGCTGGCCCGCTTCCTCTTCCCAGGGCCAAAATTCCATCTCTTCCCAGACATCGCGGATGAGCCCCCCGCTTTCCTCGGCCAGGCGCTTGAGGCTTTCCTCGGGGGTAAAGCCCCATTCCTGCAGCACATCCTTCATCGAATAAGCGGCCGCGTCGAGGAGCTCTTCCTCATAGGCGCGCAGGATCTCCCGTTTCAGGCCCTTGGCGTGCAGGGCCGCACTGCCGGCCACCAGCGAGGTCCAGACATAGGAAGGGCGGCGGGCGATCTTGCCCGTGAAAAGCCCTTCGTAATATTTCACCACTTCTTCCTTGGGAACCAGCCCGACCGCGGCCAGGATGGTGTAGCCCCAAAGGGCCGAGGCCCGCACGGCGTCGTGCAGGGCGTCATTTTCCGTCAGGGTCCTCAAGGGGGCGGGGTCGTCGCTGGAAAGGGTGGCCAGGATACGGGGCATGTCCTCCACCAGGATGTCCCTGAAAAGCCGGTCCACGTGTTCGGGCGGCATGGAGAGCTGCTGCAGGAGGAGGGACAGGGCCTTCTTCTCGCCGAACTGGGCCAACAGGTAGGCCGCCAGGAACCAGGACCAATCGTTCAGGGCCACCGGCGCGCCCAAGGGCACGGCCAGGACCTTTTCGAGGATCTTGAGCAGTTCGGGCGCGGCTTCCTCGCGGTGGCGGATGAGCACGGTCAGGGCCTGTTCGCGCCGTTCGGCCAGGGGCGAGGAAAGGTCTTTGATGGCTTGGGTGATTTCAGGGTTGGTCATGCCGACATTCCTTTTAACCTTTCACGCGGCTTGCCGCATGAAGAACAGCGGTCGGTATAGTACCGATTTCCATTTTCTTTTTTTTAAAATAAAAAATCGGTACATTCGGAAATTCCTTCAACTGCCAAAGACTAGCACATTTGCCAAAAAACCTCGACGTCCTTACCATTTCACCGGACATTTGACGATTTCCTCGGAAGGTTTGTGTTTGAAAAGCACATAGCCTTTATCTTTCCCGAATTTCCATAAATCGCAGGTCAGTTTCACGTCCTGGCGGCAGTAATCGATGACCCTCTGGCGCTCTCCTTCCCGCCACCATTTGACGGCCAAAAGGCCGTCCGCGCTTTTTTCCGCGCCACCCAGGGTGTGCTGGGCCAAATGGGCCAGGGAAAGCCGGTGGTTCAATTTTTTCTGCAGGTCCGCCATCAGGTCCAGGGTCGGGAGTTTTTGCAAGGGGACGGAAGTATAGCCCTGCAGGACGCCATAATCGAAGCGCAGGCTGTTGAAACCGATCACGCGGGTGGAGGCCTGGAGGTGCCGGACCAGGTCCGCCACATTGTCCTCCACATAGGTGTAGTACTTGTCCTGGTCGACGTCGTAAAGCACGGCGCAGGAGAGCTTCATGCCCGGGAGGTTGGACCAGCCGCCCTGGATTTCCCCGGCCAGGAACTGGGTTTCGATGTCAAAAACGACCGGTCCGGTTTGGATGGGGGGAGGGTCCTGGGAAATTTCCAAGGCGGGGACCTTCGCCCCCACCGGGGCCGGCGCCGGTTCCGTCGGGCGTGGAACGGCCGGGGCCTTGGGAGTGGGGGGAGGCGCGGGGAAGGGGCCCTTGGAGCGGGAGGGCTTGAAATCCTCCCTGCCGAGGACATGCCCCAGGATGAACAGGGCCCCGCGCTTGTCCAGGGGATGGTTGCCGTTGCCGCATTTGGGGCTCTGCACGCAGGAAGGGCATCCGTCCTCGCATTCGCAGTCGCGGATCATCTCAAAGGTCGTGGTCAGCAGTTCTTCCATGGTCTCATAGGCCCGGTCGGTCAGGCCCACGCCGCCCGGGTAGCCGTCGTAGATGAAGATGACGGGCTGGGGCACCTGGGGATGGGCGGGCGTGGAAATGCCCCCCAGGTCCCACCGGTCGCAGACCACGTGCAGGGGCATCATGGCGATGGTGCCGTGCTCGGCGGCGTGCAGGCCTCCCATGAAGTGGACCTTGGCGTCGCGGTTGGAGATGTTGCGCTGCAAGTGGTCGGGCAGGATCATCCACAACGATCTTGTCTCAAAGGTTAAAGGTGGCAAGGTTAAAGGGTAAGTGGCAACCAAAGACCTGTCGGCAATTCGGTGGATCTCGTAATTGATGAAGCGCTGGGTGATCTTGACCCTTCCCCACCGCAGGGCGCATTGGGATCGGGGGTCGCCCAGGGGCCGCCGCTTGAGTTCCTCCAGGATTTCCGTCTCTTCCTCGTAATTGACCTGGGTGTAGTAGTCCACCGGCTCGTCCGAAACCAGGATCTTGTGCTGTTCCCACTGGAAGTCCTTCACCACATATTGCACGCCCTGGTGCAGGTAGACGGCGCCCGGGTGGCAGTCCCGGAAGGCCCGGTGGCCGTCGATGGTGCCGATCAATTCCCCGGTCTCCTGGGTGATGATCTGGTAGCCCTCGCCCATGTCGCGGATAGAGATGCCCCGCTGGGGGTTCTTGTCGGTGACCAGCCACTTGTCGCCCGAAGCGGATTCCAGCACGCCGCCGTCCTGGATGAGGCCCGGCAGGAGCTGTTCGATCAGCTTCCCGTAAAAGACCTTGTCGGAGGAGGTCAGGGGCAGCTCGGCGGCCGCGCAGCGCAAATGCGCCTTGGCGATGTTCTCGTTCTCGAAGCCCACCATGAGGGACTCGGGTTTCATGGTGAAGAACTTATGGGGATGTTTCATCCAAAACTGGTCCATGGCGTCGGCCATGGCCACCAAAAAAACCACCGAGGGCGCCTCGCCCCGGCCCACCCGGCCCGAGCGCTGCCAGGTGGAAATCATGGTGCCCGGGTAGCCCACCAGGATGCAGGCGTCCAGACCGCCCACGTCGATGCCCACTTCCAAAGCCGAGGTCGAAATGACCGCCTTGAGCTCGTCCTTGAAGAGCTTGGCCTCGATTTCGCGCCGCTCCTCGGGCAAATAGCCCGCCCGGTAGCTCTTGATTTGGCTGGCCCATTCGGGCCGGGCCTGGGTGACCCAGAGGCTGATGAGCTCGGTGATCTTCCTCGCCTTGGTGAAGACGATGGTCTTCATGCCGGCCTTCAAGGCCTCGATCAGGAGGGTTACCGCTTCGCTGTAAGGTGAAGTCGTATCCGGGTTCCATAGGACGAAGGTCTTCGCGTTTTGCGGCGCGCCGGTTTCGGAGATGATTTCAAAATCCAGCCCCGTGAGGCCCCTGAGGAACTCCTGGGGATTCCCCAGGGTGGCCGAGCAGGTGATGAACTGCGGGTCGGACCCGTAGAAACGGCAGATGCGCCGCAGGCGCCGCAACACGTGGGCCACGTGGGAGCCGAAGATGCCCCGGTAGCTGTGGGCCTCGTCCACCACCACGGTTTTGAGGTTCCTGAAGAATTCCGCCCAGCCGTCGTGGAAGGCCAGGATCCCCAGGTGCAGCATGTCGGGGTTGGAAAGCAGGATATTGGGCGGGTTCTTGCGGATCTTGGCCCGCACGCCCGTGGCCGTGTCGCCGTCGTAAATCTCCGCCGAGAAGACCGGAAGTTTGGCGGATTTGAGGCGGCCCATCCATTCCTGCAGGGTCTTCAATTGGTCCTGGGCCAGGGCCTTCATGGGGTAAAGGTAGAGGGCCCGGGCCTTGGGGTCCTCGAGCACGGATTGGAAGACGGGCAGGTTGAAGCACAGCGTCTTGCCCGAGGCCGTCGGGGTCGTGACCGCCACGTGGGCCCCGTGGTGAAGGGCCTCCACCGCGTGGGCCTGGTGGGCCCAAAGCGCCTCGAAGCCGGATTTTTCCAGGACGCGGGCGAGGTCCTTGGAAAGGGTCTTGGGATAGGGGTGAAAACGCGCGGGGGACGCCGCGATCATCTCCACGTGCTGGATGCGGTCCTTCAGGTCCTCGCGGGCTTTGAGGTTTTGGAGCAGTTGGGAAAGCGTGGGGGTTTTGGAGACGGAAGCTTTGAACGCCATAGGGGGGATTATAGGCTTCGGGTCAAGGCGGAACCATGGGGGAAACCCCCTTCTCCAGGCCCTTTTGAAGGATGTCTTTCCCGGATTAAAATCCCCCGGGGCCGTCTAGAAACCGGGCCCTTTGGAGGCTCCAGGGGTTTCCATGCGCATTTCTTTCAAATCGTTCCTCTTGCCGGCAATCCTGGGACTGGGGACCGCCCTTTCGGCCGGGGCCCAGACCCTGCTCACCATCGCCGGTTCGGGGCCTTCCCCCCTGCCCAACTGGTATTCGGGGGACGGCGGGCCGGCCACCCTGGCCCAGTTCAGCACGCCCGACGACCTGGCCTTCGACGCCGCCGGGAACCTCTTTATCGCCGACGCCAACAATTGCGTGGTACGCAAGGTGGCGGCGGGAACCCAACTCATTTCCACTTACGCCGGGAGCATGACGGTCTCCGGCGGTGTCACCCTGGGACTCACCGGTTATTCGGGGGACGGCGGCCCCGCCACCCTGGCCACCCTGGACTATCCCGCGGGCCTGGCGGTGGACGCCGGCGGCAACCTTTATATCGGCGATTTTTACAACAACGTGGTCCGGGAGGTTTTTGCCGCCAGCGGCGCCATTACCACCGTGGTCGGCAGCGGGTCGCCGGGCTATTCGGGCGACGGCGGGCCGGCCCTCCTGGCCGATCTCAACTGCCCCTACGGCCTTACCTTCGATTCTTCGGGAAACCTTTATATCGCCGATTCGGCCAACAATGTCGTGCGCAAGGTGACGGTGGGGACGGGATTCATCTCCACCGTGGCCGGTACGGGCGTCACGGGGTTCACCGGGGACGGCGGCCCCGCCACCCTGGCCGCCTTCAACGCGCCCCAAAGGCTGGCCTTTGACCCCACGGGCAACCTCTATATCGCCGATCCCGGCAATTTCGCCGTGCGCAAGATGGCCGCGGGCACGGGCCTCCTGACCACGGTGGCGGGCAACGGCACCTCCGGTTTTTCCGGGGACGGCGGGCCCGCCACCCTCTCCATCAACAGCGGCCCCGACGGCATCGCCGTCGGGTGCAACGGCAACCTCTTCCTCACCGACGATTTCAACACCCGGATCCGGATGGTGTCCTCCGCCACCGGCACCATCACGACGGTCGCCGGTAACGGGACCGTGGGTTATACGGCCAGCGGGCCGGCCCTGACTTCCCCCCTGTCCCACCCGGAAGCGCTGGCTTTCTTCCAAGGAAATTTGTACGACGTGGATTATGGGAACGGGGTTGTCCAGCAAGTGGACGGGCTTTGCCCCCCCAGCCCCACCCCCACGGCAACTTCAACCCCCAGCCTCACTCCGACAAAGACACCGACTCCGACCTCCACCTCAACCCCCACGCTGACCCCGACGCCCACCCCTTCTTCGACCCCCAGCCCGACGGCCACTTCCACACCCAGCCCCACGCCCACAGGGACGCCCAGTCCAACGAACTCCCCCACGCCTTCCGCCACTCCGACCTCGACCGGAACCCCCACCCCCAGCTCAACCCCTTCTTCCACTCCCACGCCCACGGCCAGTTTTACCCCCAGTTCAACACCCACCCCCTCCCCGACGCCGACCTGGGGAATCTCCCTGGCCAAACAAGTCGTCCCCGGCACGGCCCAGGGGGGAACCACCCTCACTTACACCCTGGCCGTCACGGTGACCGGGGGCGCCTTCACGGGGGTGGCCGTGACCGACACCCTTCCGGCCAACG
>JAJPJW010000101.1 GCA_021324075.1 Pseudomonadota bacterium
GGTAAATGTACAAGTGGGCGTGAAGGTGTCGCAGGTGCTGTTGCAGGTGGGCGTGGGGGTATTGGTGGCGGTCCAGGTGGGGGTGGAGGTGATGGTGAAAGTGGGGGATAGGGAGGGCGTCCAGGTCGGGGTCGCGGTCGGCGTCAAGCTGGCCGTGGAAGTAGGGGTGTTCGAGGGCGTCAAGGTGGCCGTGTTGGTGGGCGTAAAGGCGTTGGCCGTCACCGTGGTGTTCACCGCGTCCGAAACAATAAAGAAGGCGGGTGAGGCGTTCTGGACGGTCGTCGTGGTGTTGTCGCATTCGCTGCCCAGGGTGAAGGAACCGCCGGCGCCATAGGCCGTGGCCGGGACGCTGAAGGGGGAGGTGATGGCGGCCGGGCTGCTGGTGAAGACCACCGCATTGGAGGCGTTCGTCACCTGGACGAGGTTTTGGCCGCCACTGACGGTCCAACTGACTTGGGATCCGTTCACGGCGTTGGTGATGCCCCCGGGGGCGGTCAGGGTGGCCGAAGCCGAGGCCCCCCCCGCATAGGAACTCAAGGTGTAGGTTTGGCCGGGCGTGTAGGTGAAGCCGCTGGTGGTGTAGTAGACCGAATAGGTTTTTCCGCTCAAGAGAACGCTCGTCGAATAAGGAAGGGTCACCGCGCCCGAAACACCCGAACCGGTCAGGACCACGGTGACGCTGGAGGAAGGCGCGCCGTTGAATTGCAGGTCGACTTCCGCCGTCTGGCCGGTGACCCCCAGGTTGTTGAAGCGTTTCACCGCCGCCAGGTTCCAGTTGAAGACGCCGGTGGCCGTGGGTGTGGCCGTAGGGCCGGTCGGAGTGGGCGTGGGCGTGGAGGTGGACCCGGAATTGGGCGTGGTGGGGTTGTTGTTCGAGGGGCAGCCGGCCAGGGAAGCCAGGACCACCAAAAGAAGGGAGAAGCTTAACCAGTAACGCACAAGGGCCTCCGGGAGATTCAGGGTGGCGGATGGGGGGGGAGTTTACCCAGGCCTTTCCCCGCCCGCCATGCCTAAAGTTGCTGATAGATAGTCTTGACCGTTCCAAAACAAAAAGCCCGTTTCCTGTGGAAACGGGTTTGTGAGATCGAACCTCAGCCGCCCATCATTGGTAATACATGACGGTGTTGCTGCCGCCATAGTTGCCGTCTGAAAAAGCCACGTAGGGGGCCGAGCCGTTGCCGATATCCATCGAAAGGTTGGAGGCCGTGTTGGTGGTAAGGCCCTCGCCGCCCAGGAAACTCCAGCTTCCGTTGTAGGTCATCACGCTTAACTTGTTGCCGGCAAAGGTGTCCTGGAACCCCACGTAGGGTGTCGTTCCGGTGACGGCCAAGGCTACGTAATTGGCCCGGCTGGGGGAGATGCCGGTGCCGATGGAAGACCAGTTGCCGGCGGTGAATTTTTCCACCGTCACCTGGCCGGAAGTGCTCTGGTCGCTGTAAGCCACGTAGGGCGTTCCGGTCCTGACGTCCATGGACAGGAAGGAAACCGCGCCGGAGGAAAAGTCGGGGGAACCGAGGCTGTTCCAATTGGAAAGGGCGCCGTCGTAATACATGACCTTAGCCTTATAGCCGTTGGCGATGTCGATAAAAGAAACATAAGGGGTGCCATTGTAAACTGCCAGCGAGACATCCGTGACGGGACCATCGCTGAAACCACCCGTGCCGAAAGCGGACCAGCTGGAACCGTTGTACATCAAGGCCGAAGCCCAGCCGCTGACCGATCCATCGCTGAAGACCAGATAGGTGACGTTGTTGAAGGCGTCATAAGCCATGGCCGTGCTGGAGTCAGCGTGAGCCGGCATTCCTGAGAGGGTCGCCCAGCTGCTGGTGTATTTTTCAACCACCGGATAAGTCGTGGTCTGGTCCTGGAAGGCCGCGAAAAGGCCCGTCGGTTCTGGCGCGATGGAAATAAAGGAAACGGGATTCGTCGTGAACCCCGCCACATATACCGGATTCCAGCTGGTTGAAAACTGTTGCACGGTGCCCTCGCCGCTGTTGGCCCCATCCACGTAAGCCAGGTAGTCATTGCCGCTGGAAACGGAAAGGTACAAGGAACTGCCGGCCCCCCCAAATCCCGCATTCCCCAGCGTCCGCCAGGCCTTGGTGGCCGTGGGCGTGGCGGTAGCGGAAGGAGTAAAGGTGAAGACGGGAGTGTTAGTAATGGTGGAAGTCGGCGTTTGGGTGGGCGTGTTGGTGGGGGTATTCGTAGGCCCGGAGGCAGTGGGGGTGCTGGAGGGGGTGGCCGTGGGTGTGGCCAATATCCCTGTGACAATGAGCCGGTATTTGCCGGTGCCCGCCAGTTCCTGCGCATCCAAGTAATAGGTCTGCCCCGGAGTGACCGCGAAGGTGCTGGATTGAACCGAAGGCACACCGCCGCCACTGGTCTCGACGATGAAGACCAGGGAAGAGGTTTCGGCCGCCACCCGGAATTTATTCGTGCCGGTTCCGTCATCGAAACAATCCAGGCTCATGGTGGCCTGGACGAGGCCGGGGCCCGCCGTGAACTGGAACCAATCGTCTTGGTTTGCGCCCGTATCGAGGTAACCCTGGACGGCAATGTCCCCCCCGCTGAGGGTCCCCAGGTTGACCGCGGTGCCGGAGGTGTTGTCAGGGTCGGAGGCCAGGATAAGGGCGGAGGTCGGCTGGAAAGTACAGATGGGGGTGGTCGTGTTGGTCGCCGTCATGGTGGGCGTGCCGGATGGAGTCACCGTGGCGGTGTTCGTCAGGGTCGACGTCACCGTGGAAGTTGCCGTCTTGGTGTCGGTGTTTACCACGGTATTGGTGGGCGTGGCCGTTGGGGTCAGGGTCGTGGTGCGGGTGGCGCTATTGGTCGCGGTTTGCGACGGAGTGGAAGTCGGGCTGTTGACGGGAGTGTTGGAGGGGGTGGAAGTAGGCCCCGCCGGGGTGTTCGTGGGCGCAGCCGGGGAGGTCGGCGATGAGGAATTATTGCTGGACGAGCATCCGTTGAAACCGATGAACATCCAGGCCAAACCGACCGTTAACCAAGCGAATTTTTTCATTTTAGATCCCCTGAAGTGGCTGCAGAATTTTGGCGAGGCCGGCCCGGGGCCGGGAACGTTAAAGCAGGAGGAAATTACTCTCGAAGGGTTTTTAGCGCCAGTGACAGAAGCGACAAATTTTGAGTGATACAGTTTCAACCGTACCTGTTAATTTTTATCAAAACTGTACTGGAACGGTTTCCGATTTTTCAGGGGGAACAAAAGGGATGGGGCTAAAATGAGCCGGTGAAAACCTCCCCCAAGCTTTACGAACAAGTCGCGGAAAAAATAAAAACCCAAATCGACCGGGGGATCCTGGGCCCGGGCCAAAAGGTGCCCTCGGTGCGCCGCTTCAGCCGGCAGCTGGCGGTGAGCCCCTTTACGGTGGTCCAGGCCTATTGGGTGCTGGAAAACAAGGGACTGCTCCAGTCCAGGCCCGGGTCGGGTTTTTACGTGGCCATCCAAGGCCCCCTGGAGCCCCCCGAAATCCAGCCCAAGGCCAGCCTTCCCGTACCCCCTTTCCAGCGCATGCCCTTCGACAAAAAAGTCATGGGGGAAGTGGTCCACTATTTCTCGGACAAGAACCTGCTCCTGGGCTGTCCCTTTCCCGACCCCCGTTCCGTCCCGGCCAGCTTCGGGAAATGCCTGGACCGGGCCCGACGCCAATTGGGCCCCGCGGTGCTGGGTTTCAACGCCCCGCCGGGCCTGAAGGAACTGCGTGTCCAATTGGCCCGGCATTACTTCCATTCAGGTTTGGACCTCCGGGCGGAGGATTTTTTCCTGACCACAGGGGCCATGGAAGCCATGCACCTGTCCGTCCTTTCTTTTCTCAACCCGGGGGACACCGTGGCGGTGGAATCCCCCTGCTTCATCGGCTTCCGCACGCTTTTGGACTGCATGGGGATCAAGGTCGTGGACATCCCCACCGACCACCGCTACGGGATGGACCTGGGCCTCCTCAAGAAGGCCCTCGGACGGCACAAGGTCAAGGCCTGCTACGCCATGCCCAATTTCTCCAACCCCTCTGGTTGCAGCATGCCAGACGAGAACAAGAAAGCCCTGGTGGAGATGCTCACGGAAAGGGAAGTCCCCCTGATCGAGAACGACATTTATGGGGACATCTATTTCGGCAAAGCCCGGCCCAAGCCCGCCAAGGCCTTCGACAAGGAAGGGTGGGTGATGCTTTGCTCCTCCTTTTCCAAGACCGTGGGCATGGGCGTGAGCGTGGGATGGGCGGTGCCCGGGCGGCGTTTCACCGAGTGCATCGGGCTGAAGGTCCTGCCCTTCACCCCATCGGCGCCGCTCCTGGAGAAGGCCTTCGCCAATTTCCTCGCCCTGGGCGCCTACGAACGGCACCTACGCCAGGTACGCAAAATGTGCGAGGACAACCTGCGGCATTACCAGGAGACCATCGCCACCTTTTTCCCCCAGGAAACCCGGACGGCCCGCCCCCAGGGCGGCCTGTCCCTCTGGGTGGAACTCCCCAGAAAGGTGAACATCCTGCGGCTTTGCCAGGAGACCGCCAAACTGGGCATCAACGTGAATGCCGGCGGGGTCTTTTCCGTCACCTTCGACTATTCCCAATGCCTCCAGCTTTATTTCGCCGTCCCCTGGGACGAAAAGGTCCAAAAGACCCTCAAGACCGTGGGTGAACTGGCGAAAAAACAACTGGTGGAAAAGCACTAGGATTCCCAGGGGTCCTTATGGAAAGGATTTATTAAATGGAGAATGCCCTTTCCCCCAGGATTTACCAGCAAGTGGCCGACCGGATAACGGAACAAATCCGTTCGGGCGTCCTGCCCCCCGGTTCCAGGGTCCCTTCCTTAAGGCTCCTCAGCCGCCAGATGGGGGTCAACATGGCCACCATCAACCGGGCCTATTGGATGCTGGAAAACCGGGGTATCCTGGAATCCCGTCCCAGCTCGGGTTTTTACGTCCGCCCGGAAGCCGCGGCCCCCTCCGCCCCTTCCGGTTCCAAAGGCGACTTCCCCCTGCAATTGACCAGCCCCAAGAAACTGACGTCCAACCTCGAGACTTTCAAATATATGTTCTCCGCCCTCGCCAATCCCTCCAATCTCTTCGTGAGCATGGGGATCCCGGGGTTGGCGGTGTTAAAGTCCCAGAGCCTCCAGAAGTCCCTGCGGTCAAGCTATGCCAGACCGGGGTTAAAAGCCCTCGACTACAATTGGTTCCTGGGTTATGAGCCCCTGCGCCGCCAGCTGGCCCGGCATTACCTGGATTGCGGGCTGGAGGTCCCGCCGAACCAGATCGTGATGACCTCCGGCGCCGTGGAAAGCCTTAATGTCGCCTACCGGCTTTTGATGCGCCCCGGGGATATTGTGGCGGTGGAATCGCCCATCATCCTTTCCACCATGTGCCTCCAGCATTACGGTGTCAGGGTCCTGGAGATCCCCAGCGACCCCGAGCAGGGCATGGATTTGGATTTCCTCGAGAGAGCCCTGAAAAAGTTCAAGATCCGGTCCTGCTTAGCCATGCCGAATTTCCGCAACCCCATGGGAAGCCTCATGTCCGATGAACGCAAGAAGCGCCTGGTGGAAATGTTGGCCCGGAAGGGCGTGACGCTCATCGAGAGCGACGTTTACGGGGACGTTCATTTTGGAAAAACCCGTCCCCGCCCGGCCAAAGCTTTCGACAAGGCCGACAACGTCATCCTGGTTTCCTCCTTTTCCAAGTCGGTCGCGCCCGGCGTGAAGGTGGGCTGGGTGCTGGCGGGTGGCCGGACCATGGACGTCTTCGCCACCCGGTGGGTCAACACCAATGGCACCAATACCCTGATGGAATCGGCGATGGCGGATTTCATGGAAAGGGGCGAGTACCGCAGGCACCTGCGCAAACTCCAGCGGCATTGCGAGGAGAGCCTGGGGCGGTTGACCCAGGCCGTCCTGAAACATTTTCCTGAAGGAACGAAAGTAGGCCAGCCCAAAGGGGGGGTGGTTTCCTGGGTGGAGCTGCCGGAAAAGGTGGACGGCCTCAGGCTGCATAAGGAAGCCCTGGCGCAGAATATCCTGGTTTTTCCAGGACCCTCCTTCTGCCTGCGGCCCCGGTTTAGGAATTTCATCAGCCTGGGTTTTGGGAGCCGCTGGACCGACCGTTTGGAAAAGGCCATCGAAACCCTGGGCCAACTGGCCAAGAAACAGTTGGCCGAAAAACATTAGCCCTTTCCCCTGTCCTTTCCCGGGTGGATTTCAAAGGTATAATGCTCCCGCTTGATTACCCCTGAAAGGAAAGCCTTGAAACGAAAAAGTCCTTCCAAAACCGATCCCCACCCCCCCAAGGCCTATCCTGAGAACCTCGTCCTGATCGGCATGTTCGGCAGCGGCAAAAGCACCATCGGAAGGCTTCTGGCCGAAAAGCTCCGCTACCACTTCGTGGACGTGGACCATTTGATCGAAGGCAAGTACAAGATGCCGCTCCAGAAGGTGCTGGACAAGCTGGGAATGAAAGGCTTCATGAAGATGGAGGATGAGGCCCTGCAGGCCCTGCGGTACCGGCATTGCGTGATCGCGCCGGGCGGCAGCGCGGTTTATTACCCGAAGGGGATGCGCCAGATCAAGAAGCTGGGGCCCTGCCTATTCCTGAAAACCGAATTGCCGGAATTAAAGAAACGCCTGACCGATTGGTCCAACCGGGGGGTGGTGCGCCGGGGGGGCAATACCCTGGACCAGCTTTACCGGGAAAGGGCCCCCCTCTTTAAGAAGTACGCGGACCTGACGGTGGAAACCAAGGGCCGCCCCGCCCCTCGGATCACCGCGGAAATCCTAAAACGCCTCCAAGCCGAATGACCCCGCCCAAGGCCTTTTCACGGGTCCTCCACGTTTCCTTCGAGGTGGGGATCCTGGTCAAGGGTTTCGACGGGGTTTTGGAGGTGGTCGGGGGGCTCCTGTTGTCTTTCCTTTCCCCCGAACAAATCAACCAGGCCGTCGCGCTTGCCACCGAACACGAACTGAGCCGGGACCCGAACGATTTTTTCGCCAACCACCTGGTGACCGCCGCCCAGGGTCTTTCGGGCGGGGCGAAAACCTTCGCCGTCCTCTACCTTTTATCCCACGGGGTTTTGAAGGTGGGGCTGGTCTGGGCCCTCTTGAAATCCCGGCTTTGGGCCTATCCCACCGCCCTGGCGGTCTTCGCCGCCTTCGGGGTCTACCAGGTCTACCGGTATGTTTTATCGCCCTCGGCCCTTTTGGTTTTTTTGACCCTAGTCGACAGCTTCGTCCTTTGGCTGACCTGGATGGAATGGCGGCGGCTGAGCGGCGAAATGTCAAGACCTTCCGCCGGGAAACACGCTGCTCCGGGTTGAAATTGGGAAGGAAATAGGTTTACGGTGGAATTGGGAGGTCCATCCGCAGCCGTGCATCCTTATTCCGGCCAGGAAACGCAAAAACCAGCCGGGCATGGATGATCTCATTCCGTGCTTTAAGGAGATCACCCTTGAAGGACTTCCTCGACAAATCCCTCCGCCGCATCTCCGAAGCCTCCAGCCGGGCCGCCAGCCGCGCCGAGAAACTCCGGGAATTTTCCCATATCACCACCCGGGATTCTCTGCTGGAAATGGTGGGCAAGAAGCTAAAGGACCGCCGGCTGGTCCTCGTCTCCAACCGGGAACCCTACGCCCACGTCTTCAGAGGCGACAAGATCGCCGTCATCCGCAACGCGGGGGGGCTTACGATCGCCCTGGATTCCATCGCGCGGGCCCTCCATTCCACCTGGGTCTGCCACGGCGGCGCCAATGCCGATTTCAAGGTGGTCGATGCCGAGGACATGGTGGCTGTCCCCCCCCACGAGCCCAGCTTCCACTTGAAACGCCTCAAGCTCACCCGCCGGGAGGAGCAGGGCTATTACGAGGGTTTTTCCAACGAGACCCTTTGGCCCCTCTGCCACCTGTGTTACGTGCGGCCCAAGTTCCTCCCCTCGGACTGGAAGGCCTACGACGAGGTCAATTTCAAGTTCGCCCAGGCCGTGGCTGAGACCGCCGAAAAGGGCAGCGTGGTCTTCCTCCAGGATTACCATCTCTGCCGGGTGGCCTATCACCTGAAGGGAATGCGGACCGACCTGGTGACCGCCCTTTTTTGGCACATTCCCTGGCCTAACCCGGAAATATTCCGCATCCTGCCCTGGAAGAGGGAGGTGTTGGAGGGCCTGTTGGCCAACGATATCCTGGGCTTCCACTTGAAATACCACGCGGACAATTTCCTGGAAACCGTGGGGTTGGGCCTGGAGTGCCGCATCGATTGGGAGAAAAACCGCGTGGAGCGGGGAGACCGGGTCACCCAGGTGGGGGCTTATCCCATTTCCATCGACTTCGATTCCATCTTCCGGCAGTCCCAGAGCCCCTCGGTGCTGAAGGCCTCCCGGGACATCACCGCCGAAAACCGCATGGGGGGGCTGAAGCTCATCCTAGGCGTGGACCGGCTGGACTATACCAAGGGCATCCCTGAACGGCTGGAAGCCTTCGACCGACTCCTGGACACCCACCCGGAGTTCCTGGGCAAGGTGAGATTGGTGCAGATCGGGGTGCCCAGCCGCACGGGGTTGGAGGACTACCAGCAGGTGGTTTCCAACATCGAGGAACGCTGTGCGGCCTTGAACTCGCGTTATTCCACCGAGGATTGGGAGCCGGTACTGTTCCTCAAGGGGCACCAGGATTTCGACACACTGCTCCCCTATTACCGCATGGCGGACGTCTGCGTGGTTTCCTCCCTGCACGACGGCATGAACCTGGTGGCCAAGGAATTCGTGGCCGCCTCCAGCAATGACCGGGGAGTGCTGGTGCTCTCCCGCTTCACGGGTGCGGCGCGGGAGCTGGAACAGGCCCTGCTGGTCAACCCCTACGATATCGCGGGATTCGCCGAGGTGCTTTACCAGGCCCTGACGATGTCCCCGGAGGACCAGAAGAACCGGCTGGAGCGCATGCGGGTGACCGTGGCCGAGAACAACATTTTCGCCTGGGCCCAGGCCATCCTGGGCGACGTGATCCGGGTGGCCGATTCCCAGCCGCTGAAGAAGGAACAAGAGGCTTAATCCCGACCGAGGAGGCTTTTATGGAATCCGTTGCGAACGACGATTTTTGGATGGGCCCCCTGCGGCAGCTGGCCGATGATTTCGGCGGCTGGGCGCCTCACCTCCTGGCCGCCCTGCTGGCCTTGGCGGTGGGCCTGGTGGCCGCCTGGCTTTGCCGCTACCTGGCCCTGGCCCTTTTTAAGCTCCTCAAGTTGGAAGCCAAGCTCCAAGACCTGTGGTTTTTCCGCCTCTGGTCCAAGGGCCTGCACGGGCGGAAGCCCACCGAGTCGGTGGCGGCCTTCATCTTTTACCTCATCCTGTTCCTGGCCATCCTGGTCGCCATCCGGCTTTTGGGCGTTGAGGGGGGCGAGACCATCCTGAAGTCGCTCCTGGGAGTCATCCCACGGGTGCTGAGTTTCATGCTGATCCTCTTTTTGGGGACGCTGCTGGCCATGTTCTTTTCCGTCGTGGCCCAGGTGGCCCTGGTGGGTTCGGGTGTCCAGCACCCCAACTTCTGGGGCAAGGTCATCGCCTGGTGCACCTTTGGGGTGACGGTCATGTTTTCGCTGGAGCCCCTGGGGCTGGTCGGGCGTTTCCTGACCACGTCGGTTTACATCGTGTTGGGGGTGGCAGGATTGGCGGCCGCCATCGCCTTCGGCCTGGGTTGCAAGGACCTGGCCCGGGAGTTCGTGATCGAATTGTTGAAGGACGACGACAAAGAAGGGCGCTAAAGGCGGGTTGAGCCACCCTCGCCGCGATCCTGGAGGGAATTGATGAAACCTTTCCTCTTCATGACTTCCGTGGAAGCCGTGCAGTTGACGGGCCGCAAGGCCGGTAGTTTGCTGGAGCTTTACCTCTGCCTGAAGGAAGTGGAGGCGTCATCCCTTTACCACCACACCCACCGGTTTTACCGGGACCATTCCTTCCTGGGGCCCTGGGACCGGTCCGATTTCGCCCTCTGGGCCTCCCAAAACCTGAAGGAGGAGGAAGCGGGGGAACGCATGGGTTCCCTGGACGCCCGGGATTACCGGACCCTGGAGGACTTAAGGGGAGCCCTCTTGGCCTGCCTGGAACCGCTCATGGTGGATAAGCAGAGGTGGATCCGCCGGGTCCCCCCCGGCCTGGAATTCCATTTTTGCAAGGCCGTCAGCCTGGTGCTGCCCACGGGCCGTTCCGCCCGGAACCTGGAAGGATTCCTGGACGCCTTGGAGGGGGTGGATACCTCCTGCCTCTACCACCACCTGATCGAAGCCCCCCTGCATTACCACGGGGAAGAAAGGCCCCTCGCCAACGATTTTTCCCGATGGCTCGCCGATTCGGGCTTTCCTGAACAGGCCCGGGCGGTGGCGGCGATCGACCCCTACCACCGGGACCTGGAGGCCCTGAGGGAAGACCTGTTGTCGGTTTTCCGCAAGGATCACCTGAAGGCCCTGGTGCGCCGCGTGCTCGACCGGGCGGGGCGCCATTCCGAAGGTGATGCGGCCGCACGGTGGCTCCAGCGCTGGCGGAAGGGAGATTGAATGTCCTCCCCCTATTCGGCCTATAGGCCCCTGATCGGCGGCGGGGAACACGACCTCATCTCCCGCCTGGCCCAGCGGCTCAAGGGAACCGAGACCGTCATGGTCAATTCCACCCGCGACGGGGGAGGGGTGGCCGAGATCCTGCACAACATGGTGCCCCTTTTGAACGAACTGGGGGTGCGGACCACCTGGGAAGTCATCGAGGGCCGGCCCGATTTTTTTGCGGCGACCAAGACCCTCCACAACGCCCTGCATGGGCGGCCCGAGGCCCTGACCCCGGAAATGGTGAAGGCCTATTGGGAGGTGTCGGAGATGAACGCGGAAAAGCTCAAGGACCGGCTGAAAAAAAACCTGGTCTTCATCCATGACCCCCAACCGGCGGGACTGCTCCGGCACCTGAAGCAAGGGGACCAGCGCTGGATCTACCGCTGCCATGTGGACGTTTCCAGCCCATTCCCCCCGGCCTGGGAGTTCCTGGGGCCCATCGTTTCGGAATACGACGCCTCGGTTTTCTCCCATCCCAGTTTCGCCCAGAGGATGGCCATGCCGCAATTCCTGATCGCGCCTTCCATCGACCCCTTGTCGGACAAGAACAAACCCCTACCGGAGGAATTCATCCGCCATACCTTGGAAAGGTTCGGGCTGGACCCGAGAAGGCCCCTCATCACCCAGGTCTCACGCTTCGACAAGCTCAAGGACCCCCTGGGCGTCATCGAGGCGTTTAAAAAGGCCAAACGCTTCCATCCGCGGGCCCAGCTGGTCTTGGCGGGCGGGGCCGCCTCGGACGATCCCGAATCGGCCCACATCCTGCCGGCCATCCAGGAGGCGGCGGGAAAGGACGATTCGATCCACGTCTTAGACCTGCCGCCTTTTTCCGACCTGGAGATCAACGCCCTGCAGAGGGCCAGCGCGGTGGTGCTCCAAAAATCCCTCAAGGAAGGTTTCGCCCTGACGGTCTCCGAGGCCCTGTGGAAGGAAAGGCCGGTCGTGGCCATGGCGGTGGGGGGCATTCCCCTGCAAGTCATCCACGGCAAGACGGGGTACCTGGTGCATACCGTGGAAGGGACGGCCGCGGCGATCCGCCGCGTTCTGGACAACCCCTTGGAGGCGCAGGCCCTGGCGAAGAACGGGCGGGAGCATGTTCGGCAAAATTTCATCATCACCCGACACGTCCGGGATTATATGAGCCTTTTTCTTTGCGTCCTGAATCCCGGCAGGGCTGTCGTGCGCTTGGCGCCGCCGGCCGCTTGAGGCCCCAACGGATAGTGAAGCGAAGGGAGTGCCTCGTCCGACGAAAGTAATTCCGACCGGTGGTGAAAGGGCTTTCTTGGCCCGATTAAGCGGGGGCGGAATCAAAACTACATAGCAACAAAAAAAGCCTCACTCCTTTCACCGCTCGGGAGTACACTTGTCCCAAGTTGTTTCCTTCCGACGATTGCCCTCGTCCTTCTTCCTCAACAACCTAAAAAACCTAAGTCGTTTCCCCGCTTCCGCGTGGAATTTTCAAATTCGGACCATTCTTTTGGGGAGGGCATTCCATGTCACAATTAAACCTCGTTTCAAGGTCGGCCGTGGGCAACAACGCCGTGACGGTCCTGGAAGCTTCGGGCAGCCTGGACATCCATACGGTGGGCGAGTTCGAGTCCGCCTTCACCAACCTTTTCCGCAACGGGCAATACCGCATCATCCTGGACCTGGGGAAGCTGGATTACATTTCCAGCGCGGGCATCGGGGTCCTGGTGGGCCACATCAAGGATATCCGCAAGAACAAAGGGGATATCAAGTTCAGCAGCATCCACCCCGACGTCTACCGGGTCTTTGACCTGATGGACCTGTTCAAGATCTTCCATTCCCATACCAGCGAGAGGGACGCCGCTATGGCCTTTTAGCCGACCCGTCGCCCATTTCCCGGCTCTTTCGAATCCCCCCGGCGCGCGAGGCGCCGGAAAGGGGATGGGGAAGGAAAAAGGGGAACCCCCAGCCATCCCGGCTATAATGGTGGCCGTTGAAGACCACTCCACGGGGGCGACATGAAAACCGCAGTCATCGGCACGGGCAACATGGGGACGGCCTTGGCCTGCCTCCTGGCCGACAACGGCCACACGGTGGCCTGCTGGGACCATATGCCCGAGGTGGTGGAGGACATCAAGAAGAACCACTCCAACTCCCGGTTCCTTCCCGAAGTGCAGCTGCCTTCCTCCATAACGGCGGACCATCTCTTGAACCACGTGGTCAAGGAAGCGGCGCTCATCCTGATCGCCACCCCCTCCCTTTATTTCCGCCAGGTCGTCAAGGAATTCTCCCCCTTCTCCCTGCCCGGGGCGGTGGTGGTGGGGGCCTCCAAGGGGCTGGAAGCCGGCACCCTCAAGCGCATGAGCGAAGTCTACGCCGAGGCAACCCTGCACAGCGCCGACCTTTACGTGGCCCTTTCGGGCCCCTCCATCGCCAATGAGTTCGCCCACAAGAGGCCCACGGCGGTGGTGATCGCCGGGCCCAACCGCTCCTGCCTGCAAAAGGCCGCGGGCGCCCTGGCCAACCCCTATTTCCGCGTGGAAATTTCCAACGACCTGGTGGGCGTGGAATGGGGGGGCGTGCTGAAGAACATCTACGCGCTGGGCTTCGGGCTCCTGGACGGCTTGAACCACGGCAGCCCCAACCTGAAGGCGGCCTTCGTGACCATGGCCTTGAAGGAAATGAAGGATATCGCCGCTTCCCTCGGCGCCAAGGACAAGACCCTGGAGGGGCTGGCGGGACTGGGGGACCTGGTGACGACGGGGTTCTCCTCCGATTCCCACAACCGGAAGCTGGGCGAGTCGCTGGCCCAAGGCATGGAATACGACAAGGCCATCGAGAAGCTGGGCGGCGTGGTGCCCGAAGGGGTGCGCACCCTGAAGGTCATCCTGGAAGGGCGGGCGGTTTCCGCCGAGACACCCCTGGCGCGGTTGATCCAAATGGCCCTCAGCCAGCCCGCGGCCCGCACGAAATTCGTCGACGAGGTTTGGAAGATCGTTTTTTAAAAATCGAAGGCCTTTTTGAAGAAAGGTTCGTCTTTTGGCCCTGGAATTCGTCTCCCACTATCCCGAATGGCACCATGTCCTGTTCAAGGTGAAGGATGCGGACCTCTGCATCCATTTTTACAGCGACTACCTGGGGATGGGCGCGGTTTCGGACCAGAGGGACGGAGACGGCAAACGCTGGGTCTGGATGCGTTTTTCCGAGAACCCCCATTCACCCCTTTTCGTCTTCACGGAAGAACCTCACTTAAAGGTTCCGGCGGGGGTCCCGCCCCTCCTGCCGAAAATGTGCTTCCGCCTGACCGATGTCAAGCCGGTGGAGGAGATCAGCGCCAAGGCCAAGAAGGACAACTGCCTGGTGGAGGCGGCGGGCTACGGGGGCCATATCCGCGGTTATTTTTGCGTGGTCTCGGACCCGGACGGCAATTTGCTGGAATTCTCCTACCAACTCTCCCCGAAGCCGGGACAAACCCAGTAAAGGTCCACTTAACCCATGAACAACACCTACCGCTTCCGCAAGAACCTCTGGATCCTTTCCCCCTCGGAAATCCTGACCTCCGCCCTGCTGGTGATTTTCTTCTTTTTAACCATGGGGGCCTGCTTCACCGAAAGGCCGGGCTGGGAAGCGGCCTTTTGGCAGGCCCTGCTCTCCTGCCTGCTTTGGGCGGGGTGGCTTTACACCCTCGTGGCCGTCCGGCGCCCGCCCCCCATCGGGGCCTGGGGCCTGGCCCGGGGCATGGCGCCCTGGGGCGGCCTGGTACTTTGCTACAGCCTGATGAAGCCCCTGGTCCCGGTGCTGCATCCCCAGCTTTACGACGCCCAATTGCACGGGCTGGACCTGAGGCTCCTGGGCCGGGGGCCTTCCTTCGCCCAGCAGTTCCTGATGGGGCACCCCCACCTGACCGATTTCTTCTCCGTCTGCTACCTGGGGCTTTTCGCCTGGCTGCTGGGCCTGCTCATCTTCCACAGCACGGTCCGGCGGGCCCTCTACCAACGGTTCATGCTGGGGCTCATCCTGGTCTATATCGGCGGCTTCCTGGGCTACCTGGTCTACCCGGCCATCGGCCCGCGTTTCGCCTACCCGGAGGAATGGACCTGGCTGCAGGGCGGGGCCGTCTTCCGGGGCGCTGAAGTCCTCATCGTGAGCCTGGGCTCGCGGTTCGACGTCTTTCCCAGCCTGCATGGCGCCATTTCGGGCTACCTTCTTTTCTGGCAGATGGCCCACGACCGCCGGTCGCTGGTTTGGGGGCTCCCCTTGACGGCCGGCATCTGGCTCTCGACCCTCTTCCTGGGCTTCCATTACCTGCCCGACCTGGTGAGCGGGGGATTGCTGGCGGGCATCAGCGCCTGGCTGGGACCCCAATTGGAAGTCCTGATGGGGGCCTACCGCCGGTCCTTGCATCCTCCCCGCGTCTGGCTCCTGTCCCTGACCGAGGGCCACGGCGATTCCTACGGAAAACTGGCGGGGCGCTTGAGCGACCTGATTCCCCTGGGAGGGGATGTTTCACCCGGCTTCATCTGCGGCGGGGTGCCGCGGAACCGGGGGGAGGAAGCGGTGCGGCAGGCCCTGGGGGACCTGGGGGAAGGGCCCTATTGGCTGAGGCCCTCGGACGTTTCGGGGTCGAAGAAAAGCACCCTGCAGGCCCTGAAGCCCCTCTCGCTGGAGCAGGTGGTGCGTACGGTTTTCGCGCCCCCCACCAAACGCTACTTCATCGCCCAAAAGGCCCTGAAGGTCTCGGCCGTGGGCATTTGCCGCTCCTTCCCGCCGCAGGGGTTCAAGTTGACGGATGTGGAGATCCGCATGACCTCCCTGCCCCGGGGGGGCGAGCTGATCCTCCGGCTCACGCCCAACCGGAACCTTTTCCGGGGCTGGCTGGAAACCCCCTGGAATTATTTCCCCGCTTCCTTCCCGTTAAAAGGGTTCGAGCTCTTCGACGTGGTGAAGCTGACCCGCATGCTGGCCGGGAAATGGGGGAAGTTCACCGAAGTGGAATGGATCCTTTCGGGGGGCAAGGTTTACGTGTTGGACGGAAGGCCGGTGCAAAACAGCGAAAATTCATAACCCGAATCCAGGGCTTTTTGCCACAGATGAATGGGATTCATGGGATGGCAAAATCGAAGATGAAAAAAGATCGTTGTTTGGAAGCTGGTTTTATCCCATTTATCCCATGCATCTGTGGCTAAATGGTCTTTGCTTTTAATTTTTCCGGGAGACCCCAATTGAAAAGAATTCTGATCCTTTTTAGTTTCCTAGGCTTCACCATCCTTGGGATGGGCGCCAGGGAAGCGAAGGCAGCCAACGAGCTCATCACCATCCCCATGATCCTGGCGGACTACAACGGCTGGGCCTATACGGAAATCTTCGAGGATAACGCCCAAGTCTACGGCTGGACCTCGGCGGGCGTGGACGCCCTGGGTTGGGGCCTGTTTTTCGCGGCCAATGATTACGATGCCGGGTTGTTCCTGGTCAACATCGACGGCATCGGCAAGACGGTTTATCCGGTGGTGACCCTGCTGGGCGCTTCCGATCCGGGGGTGCGGGAAAGGGCCTGGATCGCGGTGGGGACCCATACGGTGACGATCACCACCCTGGAGTTGCTGGGACGCCCCGCCTTGAGCGTCCAGACCAGCCTGGGGCCTTCCCACGACGGCCTGGGCCTGTCCTACGCCCTCAAGTTTTAAAAACTCCGGTAATGGGTCAGTTTGAACTAATTCCCCCTTTGAAAAAGGGGAGGGTATTAGCTTTTTTAGGAGCGAAACGATAGGTCTAACTCCCCCTTAGTCCCCCTCTGAAAGAGGGGGAGAACGGGTGGCATTCAAACCGACTCACTACAAAACTCCCGGACTTATTGGAAGTTGTAAACAAGACCCATCGTATAAGCGGTAAAGCTGTCCTGGGTGGGCTTGCTGAAGGTCTGGGTTTTTCCCGTGATGGGGCTGTAGACCGTGCCCGCCGAGTAATATTCCTCCCCTACTTCAGCGGACAATTGAATCTGGAAATCCTTCAGGAAGGTGACCTCCCCCTCGAGGGTCAGGGAGTCGATGCGGTCCGACTGGTTGACCGACTTTTGGTTGTCGCCGTTGACGCCGTGGGTGTCGTAGGTATAGTCGATCTCCTGGTCCCCGGTCAGGGAAAAGGTCAGGAAGTCCGTCGGAAGGTATGATACGGCCAATCCCCCCGTCCAATCGCCCGTATCCACCTGGAGGACCGTATCCGGGTTGGTGGCACCCGGGTAAATTTGGGAAGCGGGCCCCTGGTGGCTCTCCAGTCCCAGGTTGCCGGTCGGCCCCACCGTCAGCGAATCCAAGAGCTGGAAATTCAGGTTCAAAGTGGCGGTATAGGAGTTCAGCGCGGAAGCGCCTTGCTGCATGGCGAAGGAAAGGGACGGCTGGAAGAACCCCAGTCCCAAGCCCCCCTCGCCGGTGACCTGCCCATAGTTGGTGTTAAGGCCCTCCACCAGTTGCTGCCCTGCCGTGATCCCGACTGAAAAATAATGGCCGCTCTCCGTGATGTCGTAGGTTCCCGTGAGGCCCAGTTCCTTGCTTTGCTGGCCCTGGCCCTGCTGGGTGGGCTGGGTGGAATAGTTGAGCGCCAACTGGCCGGTCCAGTGGGGGACGAAGGGTTTTTCCTCCTCGGAGCCCTGGTCTTCCGCCGGGGTTTGGCCCGGGGAAGCTGCGGTGACGGCGGAAGCGGGGTCCACCGAGGGGGAAGCGTTCACGGGGGGCTGGGCCGCGGCCAGGCCGGCGAAGCTTAAAAGGAAAATAAAAAGGATTCGACCCGTCATTTCAGGTTCCCGGTCCCGCAGGTGGATGGTGAAAAAAAACTACTCAAAACTTTAGCTGACGGAGAGGGTGCTGCCAACGAAATTTTAGGATGATCGGGGCCTCGAAAAGGTTGGGGAAAGGTCAGCTTTTGGACTTGGCCGCGGCTTCCTCGGTGAGGAAGGTATGGATGCCGCATTCGATCTTGCCCGTGCCGGCCCAGCGGCCCGAACGGGGGTCCTCCCCCAGCTTGACGGGGCGGGTGCAGGTCTCGGGTGAACAGCCGATGGAAAGATAGCCCTTTTCCCAAAGCGGGTGGTAGGGCAGGTCGTGCTTCTTGGCGTAGTCCCAGAACATCTTGCTGGTCCAGTTGAGCAGGGGGTTCACCTTGACCAGCGTGTCCCTGTAGTTTTCCACGAAGGGAGCGCCCTGGCGCGTCACCGCCTGGTTGCGGCGGATGCCGGTGATCCAGGCCTTGTAATCCTTCAGGGCCTTCTCGAAGGGGGCGATCTTGTTCATGGCGCAGCAGGCGTCCGGGTCCCTCTCGTAGAGCTTGCCGTATTGGGCCAGGAACTGCTCATGGGGGATCTCGGGCGTCAGTTCCCGCAGGTTGAGGTTCAGTTTTTTGACCAGCAGGTCCCGGTGCTCCAGGGTTTCCTTGAAGTGGAAGCCGGTGTTGGTGAAAAGCACGGGCATGTCGGGCTTGACCCGGGTGACCAGGTGCAGCAGCACGGCGCTTTCGGCGCCGAAGGAGGTGGACATGGCGATATCCGGGCCGAATTCCCCCGCGGCCCAGCGCACGATGTCCTCGGAGGTCTGGACCTCAAAATCCTTGTTCAGTTTTTCGTAATCGTAGGTCTTCACTGGGTTCCGCCTTGAATCGGTTGCAGCAATGATACGGTGCGGGGCAGGCAAAGACAAGGAACGAGGTTCCGGGGTAGGCATCAGTTTAATGGTGTGCTTCCTTTTCCCCCTCTGAAAGAGGGGGATTAAGGGGGTGTTAGTTTTGTCGTCAAAGGCTAATACCCCCCTTTCCAACGACGCTCATAGGGGACCACCCCTATGTACCCACAAAACCAACCGGCCCCTTTTTCAAAGTGGGGAATTATTCAAACCGAAACACTACCGATTCCTGGGCGGGGATTTTAACGGAACTTGGCCCGGTGGCCGGCAGGCCCGCGTTTCCTTTTTTGCATTGACGGTCGTTCAGGGCCGTGGCAATCTCGGACCCCGGTATCCCTTTGGACAAAAAATGGAGAAACGAATGAACGCTTCCAAGCTTTTCGCCGTCCTGGCGGTCCTATCCCTCTCCCCGGCTTACGCCGAAACAACCCTGCAAGGAACGGGCTCCACGATGGCCGGACCCCTTTACCAGAAATGGGCCGCCGAGTACCGCCAGGCCCATCGGGACGCCAAGGTCCAATATGAATGGAAGGATTCCTCCGAGGGGGTCGACAAGGCCATCCACCACGGGTCGGATTTCGCGGTGGCGGATACGCCTTTCACCCTGGAGGAAGAACGGCTGGCGCAAAGCCGGGCCATCCTGCACCTGCCGGTGGCGCTGGAAGCCGTGGCCATCACCTACAACCTGCCGGGCGTGCCCACCGGGCTCCAATTGTCCCCGACGGTGCTTTCGGGCATCTTCCTGGGCACGATCAAGAAATGGAACGATACGGACATCAAGGCCCTGAACCCCGGTTTGGACCTGCCGGCCCTGGAGATCCGCGTGGTCCACCGCGAGGAAGAAAGCAGCCTGCACGACCTTTTCCCCGCTTTCCTGGCCAAGCAGGACCCCAAATGGACCTTGAAGCGGGAGCGGGAAAGGAACCTGCACTGGCCGGTGGGGCAGAACGTGAAGGGGGACGACAAGGTTTTGGAGAAATTGCGCCTTTGGCCCGGTGTCATCGCGGCGGTGGACCTGACCTTTGCCGCCCAAAAGGGCCTCCCGGTGGCGGCCTTGAAGAACAACGCGGGCGCCTTCGTCCCACCCACGGTGGATTCCTTGACGGCTACCCTGTCCAACTTCCAGA
>JAJPJW010000046.1 GCA_021324075.1 Pseudomonadota bacterium
CGTGGCCAGCCCGAACCCCGTGTTGGTATTGCGGAACAGGAACATGCCGTCCACGAATCCCCCCACCTTGATTTGGGCCCCGCCGACATCGGTGGACAACGGGCTTTGGGCCTCCTCGGTCTTGGCCTTATCCTTCCCCTTTTTCGTTTCGGCCAGGGCGGAAAAAGGCGCCGCCGCCAGCAACAGCAACCCCAGCAAAACCGTCAGCAGCCTCGTCGAGTCTTTCATTGTCGCTCCCTTCGATTTGATCGTCATGTCGTTGGTTGGTTGGTCCGGAAACATTCAAGCGCCGCCCTTAAAGCCGGTAATTGACGGCCATTTGAAAGGAAAAGTTGGTCAGGCTGATCGTGTTCGTGAAGACGTTCGCCGGCGAAGGACTGCCGCCGATTACGGCATCCGTGTTGGTGAAGGCGACGTTTCCGTAATTGATGTAAAGGGCCTCACTGTTGAGCGACAATCCGCTGTTTAATTTGATTTCGGCCCCAAGGCCCGCAAGCCAGCCGACGATGATATTGTCCATTTGGGGGCTGTTGGGGAACTGTGTGCTCCCGCCAATTTCGAATCCTCCCGCCGTGTCCGCGAACGTGGATTGATAACCGACATTGCTGAAAGCCACGCCGCCGGTGCCGTAGAGCAGGAGGCCGTTCAGGTCGTACCCGATCCGGGGCCGGACCATGCCGGTCCAACTGGAAAGGGCCGCTTGCGTAAATTGGAATTTATTGGCGCTGCTGGAGTATGTCCCCGCACCCACGGCATCGATCTTGAAGGCCATGGACCCGAAGTCGGCTTGGAGCCCGGCGACCAGCCCGCTTCCCAAGTCAAAGTTGTAGCCTGCATGGGCGGAATAATTAAGGGCGGCGGTTTGGGGTTTTATGTCGCCCGCGGCGTTGATCGCCTGGACATCCGCGAAAGAAAGGTTGCCGCTGGGGTTGTAAACGGTGGTTGTTTTCATTTCAGGGGCGGCTACGGCGGCCCCATAGTTGATGCCGGCGTAGAAACCCGCCCATTGGGCGGAATCCCCGGCCAGGGCCCTACCTCCTGCGAAACTCAAGCCGATGAAGACAGCAAGGACTGTAACGGACCTTCTTGCCATAAGCCCACCTCCCCAAAATATGCTTTTGATTAGCCGGCTTCCAACTGTCGGAAGAAGCCGAAAGGATTCAGCCGCCCGAAGCTTAACAGAATTTAGAAGGGCGAGTGAGTTTTTTAGGAGGCGGGAAACAAAAAAGCCCCATTAACTTTACGTTAATGGGGCTCGACCCAATCACGGATAGCCTTTATTTTTCGTATTTCGTCAGAAACCAAACGATCAGGATGAGCACACCGTTCGCGATATAAAAAAACTGGGCCGCCGGCTCCCCGCCGAAACCGAGCACGAAGGGCAGGGCGATCAAACAGGGCCCCACGATGAGTTCGATGATTCCATGCAGTTTCAGGGGCACCACCTTGAAAACTCCCAGGGGGAAATCGGTCAGGAGGGTGAGAACCAGGTGGACTATTGCCAAGGCGTAAGAGATCGTCGCGGGAACCATGGACAAGTGCAGGAGCGATGGAGCCGCCAGGAAGATCAATACCACCAGATAATCCAGATAACCGTGCATCTTTGCGTTGATGATTTTCATCCCTTCCTCCCCGTTCGAGTTGGGCCAATGCTAAGCCCGGCCAAAGGGGAATACCCTAGGGGGATGGAATTTGTTTCATTGACCTTACGTTAAGAAGCTTTCGTTCCAACCCCGGAGGATGTGCTTCCCTGCTAGGGCTCTGAGGATGAAAGGGTCTTGCTGGACGAAGGCTTCGTCGTTAGACGCCTTTCAGCACGTACTTTCCAGTTTTCTTGGTTCCGATTCTCTCAATCAACCCGGCTTTCAACAGAGGTTTTAAAAGGTTCATGGCTCCCTGTTTGGAAACACCCAGGGCTTCCCAGATCTCACGGGGCGACAGGCTTCCCCGGTCCCGCAGAAGAGTCAGGAGCTTTTCCTGCCGGGGCAGAAGCACCACCTTGCCGGAACCCTTCATCCCCTTGAATCCCTGGATGCGTTCCCATGCTCGTTCCAAGGTAAGTTGAACTGCTTCGGCGACGTATTCCAGCCAGCCGGTTAAATCTTCCCCTTGGGTCCGAACCATATCCAGTTGGCGGTAGTAAACCGGCCTCCGCTCCCAATAAACCTCGTCCAGTGAAAAAATGTGATGTGTGTCAAACCCCCGGCGGAAAAGCTCCCACAAAGCCAGCATCCTGCCCATGCGGCCGTTCCCGTCCGCGAAGGGGTGGATGGCTTCAAAACGGTAATGAAGGATCCCCGAGGTAATGACAGGGGACAAAGGCTTCGATTTCTTGTTCCACCACTCCAGCAATTCCCTCATTAATCCACTGACCTGCGCCGGCAAAGGCGGGACATGGCGCCCGACCCGGACTTGGATGGTGCGGTATCTGCCGGCCTCCCCCTGGTCCATCACCTTGGACGCCAGCAGGCGGTGAAGTTCGAACAAATCATCGTGGGTGATGGTTTTCTTTTTGGAGTTTTTTTCGATGAACCTCAATCCGGCGAAATAGTTGAAGATTTCCCTTTTGGACCGATCCGGGGTTGCGGGAAGCTCCTTGCCGGATTCCAAAAGACGGACTTCCTCCAGGGTAAGGGGATTGCCCTCGATGGCGGTCGAGCTATGGCTGTTACGGGCGCGAGTATCTTTCTGAAGGGCGGGAATCCACGAAACCTGTAGGGTGGCCGCCTGGATCTTTTCCCGTAATGCGGCGACATCTTCGAGGGTTTTCAGCAAGTGAGGAGTAATGGTAAACCGCGGTTCATAAGCCATGAAACCAGCATAATTATTAGTCAACTATTAGTCAAGTTATTGGTCAACCAGGTGAGTTAGTGCATTAGCCTAAAAGGGATTCGTTCCAGTCCCGGATGGTGTACTTCCCCACCAGGCCTTCCAGAATGAAGGGGTCCTGCTGGACGAAGGCCTCGGCACAGGTGCGGTCTTTAAAGATACCCATGGAGCCGTCTTTTTGAGGATCGGCGAAGGGTCCAATGGCGAGGATTTCTTTCCGCGCGATAAAGGCATTCAAATGAGCCTCATGGCGTGGGTAGATCGCCATGGCATCCTCCCGGGTTTTGCCGGGGGCTATTTCGTAAAAAAGGACGGCTTTCATAAACATCACCTCGGACTTTATGAAGTTGATAACGATTGGCCGGGTTTCGCAGAGATAACTTCAGCTCTAATTTCTCTAGCCAATCCATCTAAGTCAGGAAATAAATGAGACTCTTTCACTCCATTGAAATAGAGATGTCTTTTTACACTAGCGACTTGAGTTTTATCTATTTCGATTTTTAAAAGCAAATCTGGAAAAATATTTTCCAATGGTTCTAATTTTTTGTGGAAAGTAAACATCCCCCCTTGAACCAATAATCTTTCGTTCGATTTCGGAGGATACATAGCAATAACATCGGAGGGAAAATCAGCTGGCGTTTTCCCATTCATCTCCAAAAAACAATCATAACCAAATGAATCATTTTCACTTGGTATTATCAATTTTCTTCTTCCGATTACGATTTCAGAAAGCCTCATTGCGTCCAAAACCCATAAACTTAAGTTCTTCTTTTCAGTTCTATTGAAGTTTTCAAAATGTTTGACTGCAAAAAACAATGCCACGTTTAATGAATCCGTCCAATCCAGTAGCCTTGTTGGCAATCCATGATGTTGCATTGAAAATAAAATTTCCCAATTTGATATTTTTCCAAGCTTCATATATCCCTTTGCCTCATAGCGTCGAAAAGTGAGCGCTTCAAAAGGTCTAAACTTAATATTCTCGGGTCGGCCTATACCAGGCAGAAGCTGCCAATCGCTCTGGCCATGACCACGAAAAAAAGTTGTCATTGATTTCGAAAATGAAAAAATAAAATTGAACATTTCAAAATATTGGTTCTCAAAATCTTTTACAAAAAAATAATTTTTATGATCGGCATTCATATGATTACCTGACCGTAAAACACTTGCTCTCGGGATGATGGATGACGATGGCCTTCTTCCAGCCTTTTAGGGGCCTACCGTGTCGGGAATTTCTTTCCCGGTCTTGTCAACGTAAAGGTACTTTCCGTTCAATCTCACCATGATCTTCCCGTCTTCCACGCTAAAAACGGGGAGAGGCCCGAACTTCGGCTTCACGACCACTTTCCCTTCCCCGTCGATGAAACCCCAAAGGCTCTTGTCATCGTAGGAGTCCTTGTCCATCGTGAAGGCGGCCAACCCGTCGGAAAAACCGCTCACGGCCTGAAATTGGGGTTTGATCACATATTTCCCGGTCTTATCGATGAAGCCCCATTCTCCGCCCATTCCGTTGGAGTCGGCGTGAACCCGGACCGCAGCTAGGCCGTTTTGGAAGCCGACGACGTCGTCGAACTGGGGTTCGATGACGAATTTCCCGTCCTTCCCGATAAAGCCATAATGATTCCAAGAACCAATGGCGTTTCGGCTCGTGGCGACTCCGGCCAGCCCCTCGAAGAAAGGAGAGGCGTAAACGAATTGGAGCGGGACGACGAACTTCCCGTCCATTCCGATGTAGCCATACTTCTTTTCGTCCCCCGTTCCCACGGCCGCAGGAACCAGGTTGTCACTAAAATCATCCGCGTCGGTGAATTGCGGGTTGATGGTGAACTTGCCGTCCCGGCCCAGGTACCCATATCGCTTGTCGTCCCCGGTCCCTATTGCGACCCGGCCCAGGTTCCGGAAAAAAGGATTGGCTTCGGAGAATTGGGGTCCTACGGCTTCCTTGAAGTCGGCGTCAATGTACCCGAACAAATTATTCTTCTTGAAGGTGGTAAAACCCTCGCTCCAATTGTCCAGGTCGATGTCCTCGTAATCCGTTTCTTTGAGGAGACTCCCCGTCTTGTCGATGATCTGCCAATGCCCGCCCATTTGGACGATGGCCTTGCCGCGATAAAAGGGCTGGGCCTTGTCATAGACCGGATTGATCACGAATTTCCCGCTCGTATCGATGTAGCCCCATTTCCCCGCCACCTGCACCTGGCCCAAACCATCCGGAAAAGTAATGGCCAGACCCTGGATGTCCTTGCCGGTGATTTTGTCCATGGCGGGAGTGTAGGGTTCAAACATGTAATCCACGCGGCTGCGGAAGCCCTCAAACTGGGGTTCAATCACCACTTTGTTATTTTGGTCCTGGAAACCGACCTTCCCGTTCTTGACGAAGCCCTTCAGTTGGTTGACGGGCGCGGGCTTGGAGCAGGCCACTGGAAGCCAGACGGGAATAGAAAAGCAAAGGAATACAGCCAAACCCAAAAACAGACGATTCGTTTTCATATGGACCCTCCTTGGGAGAAATAAGTTTACTGTTGGAAGGGGTTTTGGGGGAAGGAAAAGGAGAGGACATTTTCTTCTAAAATTGAGGATTATCTTTTACCTCACCGCGAAATACTCGCACTCGGGATGGTGGATGACAATGGCGCTGGTGGACTGCTCGGGCACCATCATGTGGGCCTCGGTCAGGGTGACGCCGATGGCCTTGGTGGCGTCCAGCAGGCGGAAATACTTCTCCTGGTCCGATTGCTCGGGGCAGGCGGGATAGCCGGGCGAATAACGCTTCCCCTGGCCGATGGGCAGGTCCCATTCCTTGCGGATGCGGCGGTGGATCCATTCCGCCATGGCTTCGGCGGTTTGCACCGCCAGGCCGTGCAGGTAATGGGCTTCTGCATACTTGTTCTCTTTATTGAGACGGTCCACTTCCTCGGTGGCCTTGTCCCCTACCGTGACCACCTGGAAAGCCACTACGTCCTTCTCGCCGGAGGAGACGGGCTTGAAATAGTCGGACAGGCACAGGTGCCGCCCCACGCGCTGGCGGGGGAACTTGAAGCGTTCCAGTTCCTTCTTCGGGTCGTTGCCGTCGTAAATGATGAGGTCGTTCCCTTCCGAATTGGCCAGCCAGAAGCCGTAAACCAGCCGGGGTTCGAAAAGCCCCTTGGCCAATATCTCGTCCTGCATCTTGAGGCGCATGGGCTCGAACTGGGTCTGAATGAGGTGCTTGTATTCCTCCGAATCCTTCCCCTTCACGCCCCAATTGAGCTTGTAGAGCTGGGTCAGGTCCAAATAGGGCCAGACTTCCCGAAGCGGGACCTTGCTGATGATCGAAGTCCCGGCGAAGGGGTTCTTCGGGAAGAAAACGGCCGGTTTGACTGTGGGTGGGTACTTGTCCGGTGTGGCCTCGCCTTCTTCCTGCTTCACCTCGGCGAAACCGGTCTCCTTGGCCTTCTGGGCCTCTTCCTTGATACGGTTGCGGAAGGTCTCGCGGCTTGAAAGGTCCGACAGGGCGTTCAGGATATCCAACCCCTCGAAAGCGTCCTTGGCGTAATAAACGCCCGGCTCGTAGAGCTTCTCGTCCACGAAACTGATGCGATAGCCGTAGCGGCGGTTGATGGCCGCGCCGCCCACGATGACGGGATATTGGAGGCCCATCTTTTCCATTTCCTGCACGGCGATGGGCATCTGCTTGGAGGTGACGACCAGGAGCGCCGAAAGGCCGATGGCGTCGGCCTTCACTTCCTGCGCCTTGGCGATGATGGTGGAAACGGGCACCTGCTTGCCCAGGTCATAAACCGTGTAGCCGTTGTTGGAAAGGATGGTGCGCACCAGGTTCTTGCCGATGTCGTGCACATCGCCGTAAACGGTCGCCAGGACCACCGTGCCTTTGGTGGTGGCGTTGGACTTGTCCAGGAACTGCTCCACGTAGGCCACCGCCCGCTTCATGACCTCGGCGGATTGGAGCACGAAGGGCAATATCAGTTCCCCGGAGCCGAATTTGTCCCCCACTTCCTTCATCGCGGGCAGCAGGACGGTATTGAGCGTCTCCACCGCGGTCTTTTCCTTCAGCACTTCGGCCAGGTCCTCTTCGATCTTGTCCGGCTTGCGGTTGACGATCTTCCAATGGGCCTTCTGGGCGAAGGTCATGCCCTCGGTGGGATCGGCCTTGGCTTGGGCTTCCACCGGGCCCTTGCCCGCGAAATGTTGGATGAACTTGGCCAGGGCCTGGGGGTCGCGGTTGAAGACCAGGTCGTCGGCCATCTTGCGTTCTTCCTCGTCGATGGACATATAGGGCTTGATATCGGCCGGGTTGAGGATGGCCATGTCCAGCCCTGCGTGGACGCAGTGGTAGAGGAACACGGAATTGAGGACTTCACGGGCCTGCTTGGAGAGCCCGAAGGACACGTTGGAAAGGCCCAGGGTGGTGCGGACCCCCGGAATTTCCTTCTTGATGGCCCGGATCCCTTCCATGGTCTCGACGGCTGAATTGAGGAACTCGGCCTCGCCGGTGGCCAGGGTGAAGGTGAGGGCGTCGAAGATCAGGTCTTCGGCGGGGATGCCGTATTCTTTCGTGACGATCTCGGTGATCTTCTTGGCCACTTCCAGCTTGCGGGCGGCGGTCTTGGCCATGCCCTTTTCCTGGGGTTTGGACTTGTCGTAATAAACGTCGTCGATGGTCAGGGCCACCAGGGAGGCGCCGAACTTTTTGGCCACCGGGCAGATGCGCTGGATGCGTTCGCCCTTGCCTTCCAGGTTGATGGAGTTGATGATCGCCCGGCCCGGGTAGATCTTGAGGGCCGCCTCGATGACATCCGCCTCGGTCGAGTCGATCATCAGGGGCGTATCCACGCCCAGGGCCATTTTCTTGACCACCTTCATCATTTGGTCCTTCTCGTCCACCCGCTCGGTCAGGGCCACGCAGACGTCCAGCACATGGGCGCCGCCTTCCGCCTGGCCGCGGCCCACGGCCACCATGCCCTCGTAATCGTCGGCCAAAAGCAGCTGCTTGATCTTGCGGGAGCCCTGGGAGTTCACCCGCTCGCCCATGATCAGGGGCTTGGGGTCCTGGTCCATGGCCACGGCCTTGATCATGGAGGAGGCATTGCAGACGTGGGTCACTTCCCGCTTTTTGGGGGGCCGATTGCCGATGGCCTCCACCACCTGGCGCAAATGCTCATGGGTGGTGCCGCAACAGCCGCCGATGACGTTGACGCCGAATTCCTCGACGAACTCCTTCAGAGCCGCCGCCAGGGCTTCGGGCTTCAGGGGATAGACCGCCTGGCCGCCGCGGTTTTCGGGCAGCCCCGCGTTGGGAATGGTGGAGATGGGGATTTCGGAATACTGGCTCAGGTACCGCACCGGGTCCTTCATTTCCTTGGGGCCGGTGGAGCAGTTCATGCCGATGACGTCGATGGGCAGCCGCGAGAAGGTGGAAAGGACGGAAGTAATGTCCGTGCCCAGGAGCATGCGGCCCGTGGTATCGAGGGTCGTCTGGGCCATGAGGCCGACGGGGGATTTCTTTTCGGTGCGCGCCCGGTGGCAGCCGAAGACCGCCGCGCGCATTTCCAATATGTCCTGGCTGGTTTCCACCAGCAGGGCGTCCACGCCCGCGTCGATCATGATGCAGGCCTGCTCGTAATAGATGGCTTCCAGTTCGTCGGGGTGGATCTTGCCGAGGTCCGGGTCCTCGGAGGCGGGCAGCATGCCCGTGGGGCCCATGGAGCCCACCACGAAGCGGGGATGGTCGGGGGTGGAATACTTGTCGGCCAGTTCGCGGGCCAGCTTGACCGCCGCGGTGTTGACCTGCACGATCTGGTCGCCGATGCCGTACTCTTCCAGTTTCAACCGGTTGGAACCGAAGGTGTTGGTCTCCAGGCAGTCGACCCCTACCTTGAGGAAGCCTTCATGGATCTCGCGCACCACCTGGGGCTTGGTGATAACCAGGTAGTCGTTCAGGCCTTCCTTGCCGCCGAAATCCTCTCTAGTCAGGTTGTAGGTCTGCAGGTTGGTGCCCATGGCCCCGTCGAAAATGAGGACCTTCTTCTTGAGGGCGTCGAGGAATAAGGGGCGTGCCATGGTTTTTCGCTTTCTCCCGGTTAAAGGAGCGACAGTTTAAGGCGTAACCAGGAGTGCTTCAAGGAGGGATTGGCGCCCGGGAGGCCTAGGACTCAAGCAGTTTTTTGAGGGCTTCCAGCACCATGCCCCAGTTTTGGAGGGAGTGGTCCCTTTCCTTTTCGCTGGGAATATTACCCTGTGCGAGGGTGAGCTTGGTGCCTTCGGGCATAGGTTCCAGGGTATAAGCCACTTTCATGTAGTTCTCCGGCACGTCCGTCTTGCCCGACATTCCGCTCCAATAAGTGGAGACAAGGGACTTGCCGGGAACAACCTCCAGGATGACCCCTTTGTCCTTGTAGGCTTTTCCCTGCCAGACCCCCTCATAAGTAATGGGGCTGCCGACTTTCCAATCGGTGGTGACCTGGGTTCCAAAGAGGTATTGCTTGATCATTTCCGGGTCTGTCAGCGCTTTCCAAACGCTGGAAGGGGGAGCCTTCACCACCACAGTCACTTTTCCTTCAAATTTTTCGCCCATGGCCGCCTCTCGGGGGTTTTTGCAATATTAGACAAGGAGGCTCCGGAAATTCAACGGCGCCACGGAAAAACCGTTTTAAGATTTCTTCACCGAAATCAGGCACTGGGAGTCACCCTTGAGCATGCAACTGGACTCGCTGATATCCACTTTCTCATGGTAAAAATCGGCAAGACCCTTGACGATGCCCTTGGCCACGGGGCAAAGCTTCCGCTGGGAAGTGTAGGTAATGACCACTTCCGAGGCGTTGGGCCGGGAACATTTAAGCCGCGGAGGTTCGGCGGCGGGGTCCTTCAGGCGGATGGTGGTGTGGATGACCGATTCGGTGTTTTCCAAAAGGTCCAACAAGCCCCATTCGGGCTTGATCAAGGCCCGGTAGATCTTGGCCAGGTCGGGCACGATGAATTCGCCGAAGGCCTGCAGGATGTCCGGGACCGGCTTTTGAAGGAGCTGTGAGGCCGCCCCGACCAGGGCCACCAGTTCCTGGTCCGGATAGGCTTCCGTGACGAGGAAAACCGTCCTTTTAGACCCCGACTTCTCTAAGATGGCGTTCCATGTATCCAACCCGGCCTTTTCCGTGACGAACTTCTTCAGCTCCGCGAAAATCGTACCGTGCATAACGCCTCCCCGAGGAATGGAATACGCCCCAACGGATTGCCAGCCGCACATAAACTGTCCGCTTATCCCCACACTATACCACCCGATACCCGTTCGGTTTTTTCCTTCCAAATCGGGTTTTTGATTTCCGCCCAGAAAAAAGGGCACCCGAGGGCGGGAATAAAAGGGAGGCGTTTTCCGCAGGATTAAGACGGCCAATGAACCGGTTATTTGGGCCGCCGGGCCTCGGGGGAATGGGGAAAGCCGCCTGGCAGGCCATGACACCGTTTCTGATTTCTAATGGGGTTTCAAATTCTTGTTCTAGGCGACCCGCCACCAGTCCCCTTCAGGGTTTGGCCGAAAGATAATCCAATAATCCCTCAAGGTCCGAGGAGGACCCGTCCGGCTTGAGCCCCAACTCTTCCATCGGCGAATGGAACCGGTTGACCCAGTAGGTCCTGTAACCAAAGCTCTTGGCACCATAGGCGTCCCATCCGCCGAAGGCGACGAACAGGATATCCTCCTTCCTGAGACCCAAAGTTTTCATCCCCAGTTCATATGCGGCCGGTTCGGGTTTAAAAGTGCCGTTTTCTTCCGTGCTCAAAAGAACGTCAAAGCAATCCGTCATTCCTGCCCCTTCCGCGTTGGAACGGAGCATCAGGGGGCTGAAATTGGCGATGGTGATGATTTTGAACCCCTCGGCCCTCAGACGGCGCAGGGCCTTGGCCGCGTCCGGCCAAGGGGTCAGGTGCAGGTAAGCGTCCATCAGTTTCCCGCGGGCCTTGGGTGAAAGGTTTAGGCGAAGGGCCGCCGCCGTATAAACCAAGGCATCCTCCGTGACCTTAAAGAAGTCCTCGTGCCGGTGGGTGAGGGAGCGCAGGAAACCATAATCAAACTGCCGGGAGCGCCAAAGCTGGGTGAATTCCCGGCCTTTGCCGGGAAATTCCTTCTCGACGGCTGGGATGACGGAGTCCGGATCGAATAACACGAAATAGTCAAAGGCGATCGCTTTGAATGGACGGCTGGGCCGCTCTTGTGCCCGGGAAGGACCCGGGAAGGGGAAAACCAAAAGGGCAAAGACGAATAAGGGAACCAGTCGAAATGGGGGCATGGGCCCTCCTGAGGCGGGAATATCGGCAGGATTATTTACGGCCAATTTCAGCCGCAGGTTACCTTGCCCGAATAATCCAAACAGGAGTTGAATGAAAATCCTTATCGGTTTAGCTTGGGCCGTCGGCAAATCCACTCGGAAGGCGGTTTTCCATGCGCACCGTGATCCTGCTGTTCATCTCCAACACCTTCATGACCTTCGCCTGGTACGGCCACCTGAAGTACAAGGCCAGCCCCCTGTGGATCGCCATCCTGGCCAGCTGGGGCATCGCCTTCTTCGAATACTGCTTCCAGGTGCCGGCCAACCGATTCGGGAGCTATGAGTTTTCCACGGCCCAGCTCAAGACCATCCAGGAGGTCATCACCCTGGTGGTCTTTTGCTTCTTCTCGGTGCTTTATATGAAAGAGGATTTGAAGTGGAACGTCCTGGTGGGCTTCGCCTTCATGGTGGGCGCGGTCTTTTTCGTCTTCAAGAAGTGGTCTTGAAATAAAAAAGCGCCCCATAAGGGGCGCCCCGACATGGCTTTTGCCGGCTTACTGCGGCTTGCTGACATCCGGCCCACCGGGTTGCGAACCGCCCGGACCCGTTGACGCGCCGTTGACTGGCACCTTCCTCGGCGGAAGCGGTTGGGGGTTCAATTCGGGTTTCGCTTGGTGCTTTCTCTTGTGGTGCTTCACCTTTTGGGTGTTGGAGGCCGGGCTGGTAGCATCCGCCCAAACCATGGAAGTTCCGGCCAAAACCAACAGACTCAATGTGACGGCTAAAGAACGCTTCATATCTCCACCTCCCTGTTCGAATAACGGCTGCCTTTAAGACGGTAAAGAACCGGAAAAAGTTCCCGGCGGGTAAAACAACCGCCTTTTCCAATAAAAAAGGCGGTTCCCAAAAGGAACCGCCTTTGAAAAACAAGCCGGAAGTTGATGTTGTACGGGCTTCGTTTCCGGCGGAAACGCGAACGGCTTACTGGTTCGCGTCCTTCTGGATATCCTTCTCGTCCTTGCGGATGTCCTTCTTTTCCTGCCGGGCGGCTTTCTCGTCCTTGATGGCGGCGGCATCGTTGCCGTGGGCCAAAGCCTGGCTGGCGGCGGCGTTGTCGGCCTTCACATCCTGGCGGTCGTTCTTAACGTCCGCCTGGTCCTTCTTCACGTCCTTCAGGGCGGCCTTGTCCTTCTTCAGGTCCTTGCGGTCCTTCTTGATGTCCTTGGCGTCCTTTTTCATGTCCTTCTTTTCCTGCCGGGCGGCCTTCTCGTCCTTGATGGCGGCGGCATCGTTGCCGTGGGCCAAAGCCTGGCTGGCGGCGGCGTTGTCGGCCTTGACCTGCGAGGCGTCGTTCGCCATGTCCTTCTTATCGTTCTTGATGTCCTTCACATCCTTGTGCATGTCCTTCTTCAAGTGCTTCTGCGGATGCTTGATCTTCTTCGGCTCATCAGCCCTGCCCAACCCGGTGCTGGCCAAGAAAAGCACCCCCATCAAAACCGCGAATACGCCTTTCATAACTCTTCCTCCTGATTTTGATCTTCAGTCCCGGCTGCCCAGGCAGGCGGTCCGGAATTAAGACGGCAGGCTTGTTGAAAAAGTTCCAGGAATCCGCCGGCCGGAAAGGCCCATTTTTATTTGGAAATTGGGTGTTTCCATTCCGCCCGGTGATTATGATGGCGCCCTATGGAATCGAACCTTTTCCAGCACGGGGCCGATTGGGGGCTTTTTGCATCGACTTTCGCCCTCATTTTCCTGGCCGAACTGCCGGATAAGACGGCCGTGGCCGTCCTAATCCTGTCCAGCCAGCGCCATCCCTTCGGCGTCTACCTGGGGGTCTGCGCGGCCTACCTGGTGCAGAACATCGTGGCCATCCTGGCGGGAAGCCTTCTGACCCTCCTGCCCCACCGTTACGTGCATGTGGGCGCGGGCGTCCTTTTCCTGGGATTCGCGCTTTGGATGTGGTTCCACAAGGAAAAGGCGGAGAAGAAATCGAAGGTGAAATCCAGCGGCCAGTTCGGAAAGACCGTCTGGGCGGCCTTTATGGTGATCTTTATCGCCGAATGGGGGGATTTGACCCAGCTGGCCACCGCCACCCAGGTGGCCGCCAGCGGCCATCCCGCCACGGTTTTTATCGCCTCCACCCTGGCCCTTTGGGCGGCCAGCGGCATGTTCGTCCTGATCGGCTACCACTCCAAGAAATTCATCCAGCCCCACGTGCTTCAAAACATCGCCGCCGTGGCCTTTGGCCTCATCGGCCTTCTTCTTTTGTCGGGTTTTTGGGATAAATAAAACTTCAGGCGGGAATCTTCAAAACAATGGCGGAGAGAAAGGGATTCGAACCCTTGAGACCCTTTTGGAGCCTACACGCTTTCCAGGCGTGCGCCTTCGACCGCTCGGCCATCTCTCCGTAAACAAAAAAGGGGCCGAGACAACGCTCACCCCGAACTAACAGCCCAAAAAAATGGTGGAGATGAGCGGGATCGAACCGCCGACCTTCTCGTTGCGAACGAGACGCTCTCCCAACTGAGCTACATCCCCACGTTCATCCCTTGGCTTTGAGACGTAATTGCTTGAAGAACCCGCTCAAAACCTTTGAACAATCTTCCTTTAATATACCGCCGGTGACTTTGACCCTGTGGTTCAATTTCGGGTTCTCCAGGGCGTTCGCGATGCTTTCGACCACGCCCGCCTTGGGGTCGGCGGCCCCATAAAAAAGGTTTTCAATCCTCGATAACACGATGGCGCCCGCACACATGCCGCAGGGCTCAAGGGTTACATACAAGTCGCAACCATTCAAACGCCAGCTCTTTAACTTTTTCGTGGCCTTGGCTAAGGCCATCATTTCCGCGTGGGTCAGGGCGCTCTGCTTAGATTCGGTTAGGTTGTGGCCCCTGCCCAAGATCTTCCCGTCTTTTACCACTACCGCTCCCACCGGAACTTCACCTTTCCGGGCGGCCTTTCCCGCTTCTTTCAAAGCTTCTCGCATAAAATGTTCGGGAGAGTGGTCCAGCTGAAACCTCACGGCATAGAAAAATGGTGCGCCTGGAGGGATTCGAACCCCCAACCTACTGATCCGTAGTCAGTTGCTCTATCCAGTTGAGCCACAGGCGCGTCCGTTTCTTTCCTGGAACCCCAGGAAAGGACGAGTATATTACCCAAAACCTTATTTTTATCGCAAGCACAAAGGATTTTACTAAGGTCCTTTTCGCCCACGTTTTCACCGCATTTCCACTATAATCCATTCCCCATCGGTGGATGGAAAACACAGAAGCCTTTCGATACGATGGTTTTGTCACCCCGGCGTGGGAGTCGGGTCCTATACGGCGATGCGGCCCCAACTCCGCTAGGTCCGGAAGGAAGCAACGGTCAGGTCGATGTTCGGGTGTTGTAGGTA
>JAJPJW010000219.1 GCA_021324075.1 Pseudomonadota bacterium
CCAGACGTGCATTTCGCAGGTCGGCGTGCTGGTGGGGGTCCAGGTCATGGTCACGGTGGGCGTCAAGGAAGCCGTGGGCGTGGGGGTAAGGCTGGGCGTGAAGGTGGGGGTGCGGGTGGGGGAAAGAGTGGGTGTGAAGCTCGGCGTGATGGTCGGCGTGATGGTCGGGGTGGCGGTGATCGTGGGGGTGTTGGAGGGGGTGGGGGTGATGACGGTCTGCAGTAACAGGCCCCCCGGGTAACCGTAGGCGTCCGTGATGTCGAACCCGTAGGCGGTGACGCCGAAGGGCACCGGCCCCGACAAATGGTGGGTGGCCACGCTGACCGAAACCGCCGCCCCCGAATAACTGCTGGTCCCGATGGCGTTGAAGCTGGAGGCGGGGATGGCGGTCCCGTCCAGGGTAACGAGCCCCACGTCCGCGGTGGGCACGGTGACGTTCTCGTAGTTCGTGGCGAAATGCGTGACCGGGATGGAGATCAGGTAGTCGTTGGCGTATTCCACCGCGGGCGGGATGGAGATCATCGAAGGGTCGCCGTAGGTGACCCCGTCGTAGCTCGTCCCATTGGAATATTGCATGACGTAGATGGGGTTGGTGGCCGTGATCTGGGAAGGGACGGTCAGGATCGTCTCGAAGAACTGGGCCTGGGCCAGGGTCACCACGGGCGTGCCGTTGACCGAAACGACGGTGCCGTTCTGGGAAGCGATGAAGCGGAAGGTGTCCCCGTTGAGCCGGCCGGACAGGGGAACGGTATAAAATTCCATCCCCCACATCGAGACGGGCCACAATTGCTCCACCACGTAGTTGCAGGCGAAGGTGGAGGCCGGGATGTGGACGCAGTTGACCGCGCCCCAAACCCCGACCGGAATGCTGGAGGAGATCAAGGTCCCGGACAGGTCCTGGCCGATGTTCGTGGCCTCCAGTTGGTAGGCCTCCCCTTGGTTCAGGCTGATGGCATAAGGCACGCCGGCGGTCCTTGCCCCCACCGTCACCGACGGTGTGATGGTGACGGAGGTCCCGTTTTGGCCGGCGACCACGGTAAACTCCGAGGGGTAGTTGGCGCCCAGGTCGTCCTGGTAAGCCAGCACGATATAGTTGGTGTCTTCGCTGGCGGTGGGCAGGGCCAGGTAGCCGTCGGTTCCGGCGAATTCATAATCCAGGCCCGTGACCGCCACCGGGTCCAGGGAAGTGACGTGGATGCCCAATTGGGTCACCGCGTCCGAAAGCGTGGGAAAACAGTTGATGGGGACCGGGACCGAAACGGTGGTCCCCGCGGGGATGGTGAAGGGGGCTGAGAAGGCCAGTCCCGGGATCTGGACCGTACCGCTGGTATTGACGGAGCAGGAAATCAGCATCTGGGGATTGGGACTGGATAAATAAGAGCCAGGAAAGGTCAGCCAGAAATCCGTCCCCAGGTTCCCCGAGCCCGCGCCAAGGGCGGGACAAAGCTGGGCGGACCCCAGCAAGAGGAGGAGGAGGCCGAGGATGGCCGAAAGGGACCGGTGGTTCTTAGACATGAAGATCCTGCCCGTCATAAATAGCCTTCAATTTATCAATAAAGTGAGGGGTGAATGAAAACGGCAAACCCGCTGTAAAAAGGGGTTTCTCAGCCGCCCGGCTCAATAACGGTTCAAGTATATCCCAAGACCTCGGAAAGGCCAGGGCCACCCGAAGGACGCCCCTAAAGCACCCTTGGACCTTTGTTTTTCCCGTTAAAATGGCCTTATGACCGACGCCTCCCTTTTTCTCCAAGACCTGGCCCTGGTGCTTTGTGTGGCCGCCGTCACGACCATCCTTTTCCAGCGGCTCAAGCAGTCCGTCATCCTGGGTTACCTGCTGGCAGGCTTGATCCTCGGTCCCCACGTCCCCCTTCCCCTCCTGGCCCATGAGGAAACGGTGAAGACCATGGCCGAACTGGGCGTCATCCTGGTGATGTATTCGATCGGCCTGGAATTCAGCTTCGGCCGCTTTCTCCAAGTGCTTCCCACCGCCGGCCTGACCAATGCCATCGAGCTTTCGCTGATGACCTGGCTGGGCTATATGGCGGGGCGCCTCTTGGGATGGACCCCGCTGGAGTCCCTCTTCACCGGCTGTATCGTCTCGCTGGCCAGTACCATGATCGCCACCAAGGCCCTGGCCGACCGCCCGACCGACCCGGGCCTCGCCCGCGGCATCGTCGGCATCCTGGTGGTGCAGGACCTGGCTTCGGTGCTGCTCTTGGCCGTATTGACCCCCTTGGCCGGGGGCGTCCATCTTTCACCTGCCGCGCTCCTCAAGGAAAGCGGCAACCTCCTGGGTTTCCTCGCCCTCCTTTTGGGGGCGGGATGGCTGGTGGTGCCCCGGTTGCTGCGCTCGGTGACGGCCCTGCGGAACCCCGAAACCCTTTTGGTGGCTTCCGTGGGCCTCTGTTTTGCCATGGCGCTCCTGGCCAAGAGGGGCGGCTATTCCCCGGCCTTGGGCGCCTTCCTGGCCGGAATGCTCTCGGCCGAATCGGGCGCGGAGGCGACCATCGCCCGCCTCATCCACCCCTTGAGGGACATGTTCGCGGCGGTTTTTTTCGTCTCGGTCGGAATGTTGGTGGACCCCTCGGTATTAAAGGAACATTGGGGGGCGGTGCTGGTCCTGGTGCTGGTCGTGGTCCTGGGGCAGACCCTGACCGTCTCGCTGGGGACCTTCCTCACCGGCCGGCCCTTGAAGTCCGCCCTCCAAACCGCCTTGGCCCTCACCCAGGTCGGCGAGTTTTCCTACATCATCGCCCAGGTCGGCGTTTCCCATGGCGCCATCGGCGGCTTCCTTTACGATGTGACGGTGGCCGTCTCGGTCGTCACCTCCTTCACCACGCCCCTTTTGATCCGGGCCTCCCAGCCCCTCTCCCGTTGGGTGGACACTTCCCTGCCCAAGCCCCTTCAGACCTTCACCGCCCTTTACGGCTCCTGGCTGGAGGAACTGCGCACCAAGCCCGGGGAAGAGACGGTCTGGCACCGTTCCCGCCGGCTGGCGGGCTTCCTGGTCCTGGACGGCCTCTGCCTGGCGGCCCTGGTGATCGCCACCGCCGCCGCGCTCAAGCACTGGCTTCCCAACCTGGAGGAAAGCTTCCACCTCCCTTCCCTGGCCAGCCGGCCTCTGGTCGCCAGCCTGGGCTTGGTCCTGTCGGTCCCCTTCATCCTGGGCATCTTCCGCGGGGCCAAAACCCTGGGCGGCTTGGTGGCCGCCGCGGCCATTCCGAAGGTCCCGGAGGGCCAGGTGGACCTGGGGCTGGCCCCCCGCCGGGTCCTGACCCTTTCCCTGCAATTGGGGATCGTCTTCGTTTTAGGTTTCCCCCTCCTGGCCCTGACCCAGCCCTTCCTGCCGATCGAGTTTGGCCCCATTCTTTTCGCGGTGCTATTGGCGGTGCTGGGGGTCGTCTTCTGGAGGAGTGCGGTGGACCTGGAAGGCCATATCCTGGCCGGCGCCCAAATGGTGGCCGAGGCCCTCTCCCGTCACGCCCCCCAAAACCAGGACGTTTTGATGGAGGAAATCAGCACCATCGCCCCCGGCATCGGGGCCCCCACTTCGGTGGTGCTGACCGCCGACAGCCCGGCCCGGGGGAAAAAGCTCAGCGAACTCAACCTGCGGCTTTTGACCGGGGCCAGTGTGATCGCGATCAACCGGGAGGATGAGCGCATCCTCATGCCTTCGGGGAAGGAAATCCTCAAGGAAGGGGATACCCTGGTCTTGGTGGGAAGCCAACAGGCCATCTTCCTGGCCAAGGGGCTGTTGAGAAAACCTATTTAAAGGAAAATTAAAAATCACCCCTCACCCTATGCTGTTCTTCGATCATAAATCGGGCCCCGGCCCGAAATAGGGTGAACAGTGTCACCCTCACTATCCCATTCAGGCAACGCCCGGCTAAATGAGAGAAAATGAGGGTGCCCTCTCCCCCAAGGGGTGAGGGAATATAGAAGCTGACTTTTGTGTAGGTTCCTTCTCCCCTTGCGGGAGAAGGACAGGATGAGGGGGCAATCCTGTTTTCTAAGGAGAATTTTTCATGAAAAAAATGGGCCGTGAACAAAGCGGAGAAGGTATCCTCGGCTTCTTATTTTGGATTGCCGTGGTCGCTGTTTTGGGATGGCTGGGCTGGCAGCTTTACCAACATCCGGAAAGCTTCAACCCCAAGGCCGCCTCCCACCACGCCTATGAGGACACGCAACCGCAAACCCAACAATAAAAAAAACCGACTAAAACCGCCTAAATCGGTCGAAATATTAAAATTTTATTAATATTTCGTTGAATTCGATTTTTAAAACAACCAAGATACTCCGCTATTAAGCCGAGTTTGTCGGGAGGAAATCTCCCAACAAAACGGGGGACCCATTCTTATTGGGGCCAATCCTTATCCCTTGATGGGACAAGGGCGGCGAGCTTACCCGCCGAGCCCGACAGCTAACCCCGTAGGCTTCGGAGGCTTTTTTTCATGTCGGATTCCAAATCGTCTTCCACGAACGTCCACCAGCTGGGCTGGGTCCTGGTTTTCGCCATCGTTTACGCGGACATCGGCACCTCGGTCTTTTACACCCCCGGCATCCTCTACGGCTCCATCGGCAACTTGGCCACCCTGGCCCAGTTCATCACCACCGGCGTCTTCGTTTCCATCGCCCTGAAATACGTGGAAATCTGCGAACGCTGCCCTGACGGCGGCGGCGTGGTCTCCGTCGTAAGGGAAGCCTTCTCCGCCCTGGAGTTCCTCCCCCTGGTGGGCGGTGCCTTCATCACGGTGGACTACTTCCTCACTTCCGCCATTTCGGGCGTCTCGGGCCTTTACTACCTCTCCAGCCTCATGCCTGAAACCAAGGACCTGGTGGTGGTGGCCGCCATGGTGCTCTTCCTCTGCCTGGTCCTCATCAACATGATCGGCATCAAGGAATCGGCCTCCGTCACCTCCACCTTCGC
>JAJPJW010000134.1 GCA_021324075.1 Pseudomonadota bacterium
GACTTGTAGTCCGTGTTGGCCGCGATGCATTCCACCCCTTCGACCCCGGCTTCGATCATCTTGTTGACGGCGTTGCATCCGCCGCCGCCCACTCCGATGACCTTCAAATGGGCCAGGTACTGCGTCACATCGTCTTCCGCGAACTCGATCATTTCATTTCCCCCTCTTCAAAATTCAGTTCACAGTTGGCAGTTGACGGTTAGCAGCTGTGAACTGATCGGCTGTTAACCCTGCGATTTGTTCTTCTTTCCCCATTTAAACTGGATCCGTCTGCACCCCCTCTTCCTTCCTGGTTGGTTTTTCTGTTACCTGCCGGCTGCGAACTGCCGACTGTCAACTGTCGTTAGATGGAATCCCCGAACCATTTCTTCATGCGGCCGAGGATGTTGTTGAACGCGTCGCCTCCGGCGAAGGGCGAACCCTTCTTCCCGCCCGCCTGCCGGTTTTGGGACTGCATGCCCATCAGGACCAGCCCCACGGCCGTGGAATAGCTGGGGTTGGAGACCACATCGGTGAGCCCCCCCACCCGCTTGGGCGACCCGATCCGGACCGGAAGCTGCAGGATCTTTTCCGCCAGCTCGGCGGTTCCCTCCATCAGGGCCGCGCCGCCGGTGATGACCGCCCCGGCCGGGATGCGGTCCTCGAAGCCGTGCTTCTTGAGCTCCGCCCCCACCAGTTCGAAAATTTCCTCCATGCGGGCCTCGATGATCTCGGAGAGCACCCGCCGCGGCATGCGCCGGTCGGGCCTCCCGCCGACGCCCGGCACGGTGATTTCCTCCTCTTCCTTCACCATGGCCGTATAGGCGCAGCCGTACTGGAGCTTGATGCCCTCGGCCTCGGTGTTGGGGGTCCTCAGGCCCACCGCCACGTCGCTGGTCACCAGGGTGCCGCCCAGGGTGATGATGCCCGTGTGCCAGAGGGAGCCGTTGATGAAGACCGCGATGTCGGTGGTGCCGCCGCCGATGTCGATCAGGACCACGCCCAGCTCCTTCTCGTCCGCCGAGAGGATGGCCTCGGCCGAGGCCAGGGGCTGCAGGATGATGTCGGCCACGGCCAGGCCCGCCCTCTCCACGCTGCGCACGATGTTCTGGACGCTCGTCACGGCGCCCGTCACCACGTGGACCTCCGACTCCAGCCTTACGCCCGACATGCCCACGGGGTTCTTGATGCCGTCCTGGTCGTCCACGATGTATTCCTGCGGGATCACGTGGATGATCTCCCGGTCCAGGGGGATGGCGATGGCCTGGGCGGCCTCGATGACCCTCTCCCGGTCGTCCTCGGTGATCTCCTTGTCCTTGCGGGACACCGCGATGACGCCCCGGCTGTTGAGGCCCTTGATGTGCCCCCCGGCCACCCCGGCGAAGGCCGAGGAAACCTCCACGCCCGCCATGCGCTCGGCGTCCTGCACCGATTTCTTGATGGAGGCGATGGTTTGCTCGATGTTCACCACCGACCCCTTTTTCAGGCCCGTGGAAGGGGTGGTGCCCACGCCGATGATGTGGACCTGCCCCTCGTCGTCCTGCTCACCGATGATGGTGCAGACCTTGGTCGTTCCCAGGTCCAGCCCCACCACGATGTCCTGCTTGATTTCCTTAGCCATCCGCCTCACCTCCTCTTATTTATCGCTTGGCCGCCGAGAAACAGCGGCAGGGTCCGAAACAAACCTTCAGCATTTTTAGGTTCACCTGCTTGGCCCTCTCCAGGGCTTCCAGCGAAGGGACCGCCATCCGTTTGAGGCCCTTCCGGTAGGACCGCAAAACCTGCCTGGGCTTCATGGGGTCCCCCTTGTCTTGACCAGCACCATGCCGCGGTAGCGGAAGTCCATGGTGGCGGCATGCCTGCCTTTTTGGTTCAAGTCGCTCAGGACCATGGCCATCCGCTTGAGGTCCGTTTCCTCGATGGGCGGGTCGAAATGGGCCTGGATGCCGTCGATAAAGGTCACCTTCACCGAACCCGCGTCCCCCAGGTTGATTTCCGAGACATCCTGGGCCAGGACGCCGTCCTTCTTGTGGAGGAAGGCGATCAGGTCCAGGGCCGGTTTCAGGGCCTCCGCCGTCCTGGTCGTCCCTACCGCTTCGGCCGCCCCCGCGGCTCCGGAAATCAGGGGCAGGTCTTCCCTTAAAAGGGCCGGGGAGGGGGACAGGACCCTTCCTTCGCCGTCCACGCCGTAAAGCTCCCCGTTGTCCAACAGGGCTACGGGTTTTCGTTCGCGCACCGAGATCACGATGGAGCGGGGCAGGCGCCTCTCGATGAAGGCCCTTTCCACCCAATCCATCGCCTTGACCTTTTCCAAGGACCCGTTTAAGTCCAGCTTGAACATGCTCTCCCCCAGCGGCAGTGCCGCGGCCTTGATGACGTCGTCCTCCGAAAGATAATGGTTCCCGTCCACCGCCACCTTTTCCAGCTTGAGTCCCGCCACATCCTGCAGCAAGGCGGTGGTCTTGTTCTTCGACCAGACAACCGCCGCGATCAAGAACACCAACCCGGCCAGCTTGAAGGCCCAAGTAAAACCCGAGAGCCCCGGCAGCCGGGGAACCCAGGCCTTTTCCTTTCCGAGTAAGCGGGCCTGTCCAACCCGCTTTTCAAGCGGAAATGCTGGACGACCCCGTTCTCCTCGGAAGCTTTATGGCGGAACGGGGCGTCGTCAACCTGTGTCCGTCCCGGACGGTAAAAGCCGTGGGCTTTTTTTTCCGGCGCCTTCGCCGCCTTCTCTTTTCGCCCCCCCCACTTCAGGAAGAAGCTTTCTTCCTTCCTCTCTTCCTTCGGCACCCGGAAGCGCAGGCTGTAGCTCGACGTGCCGGCGGTATGGAACCGGGGCGACTTTTCGCTTAAAGGAACCCGCGAACCCCGGTAATACATCAGGCTTTTTTCCTCCCTTTCAGCGCCATCCCCACCACCGTCTTGAGGAACTTCGGGAAAGGGATGCCCGCGGCCTTGGCGGCGTCCGGCACCAGGCTGGTGGCGGTCATGCCCGGCGCTGTGTTCACTTCCAGGATCTGGGGTTCCCCCTTCTTCGGAACGATGAAATCCACCCGGTAGTAATGCTCGCAGCCCATGGCCTTGCCCGCCTTCAAGGCGTTGGTTTTCACTTTTTGGGCGCTCTTGGCCGGGATGCGCGCCGGGACCAGGTGGTCCGAATGCCCCGGCGTGTATTTGGCGTCGAAGTCGTAAAACTCGTTCTTCGGGACGATTTCAATGACCGGCAGGGCCCTTTCCCCCAGCACCGTGGCGGTCACTTCCACGCCCGGGATGAATTTTTCGACGAGGACCCATTGGCTGTACTTGAACGCCTTTTGCACGGCCTTCGCCAATTGGTCCTTCTTCTTCACGATCGTCACGCCGATGGCCGAACCCACGTCCGCGGGCTTGACCACCAGGGGAAGGCCCAGCTTGATTTCCTTCATCCACTTGGCTTTTCCCAGGCTCTTATGCAGGGCCTGCCAGGGCGCGCTCGGGATTCCATTGGCCTCGAAGACTAGTTTGGAACAGCCCTTGTGCATGGCCAAACCGCAGGCCAGGGCCCCCGACCCGGTATAGGGAATCTCCCATTTGTCCAATAAAGCCTGCAAAGTCCCGTCCTCCCCGAATCCGCCGTGCAAGGCGATGAAAACCGCGTCCAACTTGGCGGCCTTGAGCTTCTTCTCCAGGCGCTTTTCGTTTTTGTCCGCCGCCGTCAGGACCATGGGCAGGGCCTGGATTCCCGCCGCCTTCAAACCTTCCACCACGCCTTTCCCGGACATCATGGAAACCTTCTTCTCCGGGCTCCAACCTCCCATCAAGACGCCCACTTTCATCTTGGTATCTCCGGTACCTTTATTTGCCAGCCGTGTCGTTTGGGTGTCGGTAAAACCGGCCGCCTTCCTTCAGCGGCCCTTCCAATTCCAAAAAACGTCCTTAATTTCGTCCCAGTCCCAATCCCCCAGCGGCAGGATTTCGGGCTCCAGCTTGATCTGGTACTCGGCCCAGACCCGTTTCTGGATTTCCCGCATCACGGCCACCACGTCATGGGCGGTGGCGGTGCCTTCGTTGATGATGAAGTTGGCGTGGATCTCGCTGACCCTGGCACCGCCGACCTTGAACCCCTTGAGCCCCGCGGATTCGGTCAGCCTTCCCGCGAAGTTCCCTTCGGGGTTCTTGAACACGCTGCCCGCGTTTTTTTCCGTCTTGGGCTGTTTGCCCCGGCGGACCTTGAAATACTCCTTTACCTTCTTCTCGATCTCGGCCTTGGGTTCCTTCTTGAGCTTCAGCACCGCTTCCACCAGCACCTTGCCGCTGTGCTTGAGGGAGGAATGGCGGTAGCCGTAGGTGTAGTCCGCCTTTTTCAACTGTTTGACCTCCCCGTGGGGGGTCACCACCGTCAATTCCTCCACCGTGGGCCCGATCCAGGCTTTCTTGGCCCCCGCGTTGCCCACCACCGCCCCGCCGATGGTCCCGGGGATCCCGGCGAAAAATTCGACCCCGCCCAACCCCGCTTCCCGCGCCTTGGTCAAAACCGTGACCAACTGGGTGCCCGCCTTGGCCCTCACCCGGTCGCCTTCGATATGGAGGCCCTGGAAGCTGCGGCCCAGCCGGATGACCACGCCTTGGAAGCCTTCGTCCGCGAACAGGACATTGCTCCCGCCGCCCAGGATCAAATAAGGAACCTCCCCATGGGTCAGGCACCGGAGCAATTCGGCCAGGTCCTCGACGTTTTGGGGCTCCACGAAAGCCGCCGCGTTCCCGCCCAGGTGGTAGGTGGTATAGGGGGCCATGGAATGGTTCAATTCCACCTTTCCCTTCATCAGGTTTTTCAGTTCCTTCAAGTCCACTTTGGCCCTTTCCAACGTCAACACGGATTACTTCTTTCTCACCACAGAGTTAACGGAGTTACACGGAGTAAAGAATTTGGAATTCTCAATCTTTTCTTTAGCCGTACCCTGTTCACTCTGTGTAACTCTGTGGTTCAAGACTTCATCCTTTGTGTTTCTGCACGAGGTCCGTGCCCAGCTTCCAGATGTCCCCCGCGCCCATGGTGACCAGCACGGTGCGCTCGTTCAGGCGGCTCTTGAGGTATTCCAAGAGCTCCGCCCGCTCCTGGACGTACTTCACGTCCCTGTGCCCGTTCTCCCGGATGGCCTCCACCAGGGTCATGCCCGTGACACCGGGAATGGGCTTCTCCCGGGAGGGATAGATGGCCGCGATCACCACTTCGTCCGCGTCGCCGAAGGACTTGCCGAACTTGTCCCGCAGCAGCTGGGTGCGGGAGAAAAGGTGGGGTTGGAACACCACCAAAAGCCTCTTGTTGCCCGCGAAATTCTTGGCCGCCTTGAGGGTTTCGGCCACCGCCGTGGGATGGTGGGCGTAATCGTCGACCACCGCGGCGCCCTTGAAGGATCCCTTGAGTTCGAAACGCCGCTTGGCCCCGTGGAACCGGGCCAGGCCCGCCGCGATCTTTTTGAAGGGAACCTTGAGTTCCAGGCCCACCGACACCGCGGCCAGGGCGTTTTGGATGTTGAACCGCCCGGGGACGTTCAATTTCACCGTCCCCAGCTTCTTGCCCGAGTGAACCACCTCGAAGACCGACCCGGCTTTTTCCAGCCGCGCTTTCTGGGCCGAAACCTGGGCGTCCTTGGAGAAACCGTAGGTCATCATCCGGCGCTTGATGTGGGGCGTGATCATCTGCACCTGCTTGTCGTCCGACCCCAGGATCACGCAGCCGTAGAAAGGCACCTTGTTGGCGAAGGTCACGAAGGCGTCCCTCACCTTGTCGATGGAACCGTAGTAGTCCAGGTGGTCGTCGTCGATGTTGGTGACGATGGAAATCATGGGCGAGAGCAGGAAGAACTCGCCGAAGGCCTCGCAGGCCTCGGCCACCAGGTAGTCCCCCTTGCCCAGCTTGGCGTTGGACTTGAACACGTCCACCTGCCCGCCGATGACCAGGGTGGGGTCCAGCCCCGCCTCGGTCATGACCAGCCCGATCATGGAAGTGGTGGTGGTCTTGCCGTGGGTGCCCGAAATGGCGATGCCGTATTTGAGCCGCATCAGCTCGGCCAGCATTTCGGTGCGCGGGATGACCGGGATGGCCCGCCGGGTGGCCTCCTGGATCTCCGGGTTGTCCATGGGCACGGCGGCCGAATAAACCGCCACGTCCGCGCCCGAAACATGGGAGGCCTTGTGGCCGAAGTGGATCTTGGCGCCCATCTGGGTCAGCCGGTCGGTCACGTCGGAGGCCTTCAGGTCCGAACCCGTCACCTCGTAATGCAGGCTCAGGAGCACGGCCGCGATGCCGCTCATGCCGGCGCCGCCGATGCCGATGAAGTGCACCCGCCTTACGTTGGCGAAGGGCAGGGTTTTGATTTTGTTTTTAACCGTCACAGCCAACCTCTTTCACCACAGAGTTCACGGAGTACACAGATTTAAAATCGTTTAAAAATCCAAATTGTTTCGGCCTTACTCTGTGACCTCTGTGTCCTCTGTGGTTCATGCTGTTCTTCACTTCTTTTCCGCCATTTCCATAAGGGTCTTCACGATGTCGGTCGCCGCCTGGGGCTTGGCCAAAAGCCGGGCCTTTCGGCCCATTTCCGCCAGCTTTCCCTCATCCGAAAGGAGGGAAATCAGCGTCCGGGTGAGGCTTTCGTCGTCCAGTTCCTTTTCGGTAATCACGAGAGCCGACCCAGCCTTCTCCAACGCTCTCGCATTCATCTCCTGATGTCCGGAAGCGTGGGGATATGGAATAAAAAGAGCCGGCAATCCCCGGCTTAGGATTTCGGCGCAGGTCATGGCCCCCGACCGCGCCACCACCAGGTCGGCCGCCGCGTAGGCTTCGTGGATGTTGCTGATGAAGGGCCTCAGGACCGTTTTGAGCGCGCATTTGTCCAGATGGTCCACCGTCTTGCGGTAGTCGTTCCAGCCGGTCATCATGATCACCTGCACCTTCTGGTCCCCCTCCCCCAAAAACTTGATCACATCCGTCATGTGTTGGTTGAGCGTATGGGCTCCCTGGCTGCCGCCCAGCATCAGGAGCGTCGTCGTCTCCAGGTTCAACCCGAAACTCTCCCGCGCCTTCTTCTTGTCCGCCGTCACGATTTCTTCCCGAACCGGAATTCCCGTCCATTGAGTTCTCCTTTTGGAAAAGCGTTTAAGCGTGTCCTCGAACCCGACGAAAATCCTCCTTGAGAAAAGGGATAGGAACCTGGCCGCCAAACCGGGGACGATGTTGGGCTCGAAAAGCCCCACCGGTATTCCCCGCAGGGCCCCGGCCAGCGAAACCGGCACCGAAACATAACCTCCAGTGGAAAAAATAGCGTCCGGCTTGAAACCGCCCAGGATGCGGCCCGCTTGGGCCAGCCCCTTGGCGAAATCCAGCCAGAAGGTGAAAAGCCGCACCGACAGGCCCCGGGGAAAGCCGGAAGCCTGGATGCCCTGGAACGGGAACCCCGAATCCGGAACCCATTTGGATTCCAGTCCCTCGGCCTTACCCACGTAAAGCAATTGGACCTCCGGGTGCCGGGACAGTTCCCGCGCGATGGCGATGCCGGGGAAGATATGCCCCCCCGTTCCCCCGCCGGTGATGATGATTTTCTTGTTCGTTTCCAATCCCCAAACCTTTCCTCGCTTTTCTAGTCCCCGTCAAATGGCCGCCGACGGCTGGTAACCCGAAACCGGCCCCAGGGGCTGCGGCAGCTTGGCGCCCCGGGAGATGTTGAACAGCACCCCGATGGAAACCAGGGTGAAGACCATGGACGACCCGCCGTAGGAAATGAGCGGCAGGGGGATGCCCTTGGTGGGGAGCAACCCTGTCACCACGCCCAGGTTGACCAGGGCCTGGAAGCCGATGAGCCCCGTGATACCGGCGGCCAGGAGCGACAGGAACATCCCGCCTTCCCGCTGGCCCACTACCGAAGCCACCTTGAAACCCCGCAGGATGAAGACGGCGAAGAGGAAAACCAGGGCTCCCGCGCCCGCCAGCCCCAGTTCCTCGGCGATGATGGCGAAGATGAAGTCCGTGTGGGGCGCCGGCAGGTAGAAGAGTTTCTGGGTGCTGTTGGAAAGGCCCACGCCCAGGAGCCCGCCGTTGCCCACCGCGATCAGGCTCTGGATGAGCTGGAAACCCGCCCCCTGGGGGTCGTCCCAGGGGTTCAGGAAGGCCGTGATGCGCCGCATGCGGTAGCTGGCCGATTCCACCAGGAAGATGAACACGGGGATCAGGATCGAGAGGGGGATCAGGAAATAGGTCCACTGCATGCCCGCCAGGAAAAGCAGGAGGATGGTCACCAGGGCCAGCAGCACCGCCGTCCCGAAGTCGTGCTGCTTTTCCAATAGAAGCATGCAGATCCCCAGGATGGCCAAGTAGGGGAAAAGCCCGGAGAAATTCACCAGTGTCTGTTTGCGCCGGTCCAACGAATCGGCCAGGTAGAAAACCAGGGCGATTTTGAGGATTTCCGAGGGCTGGAAGGACAGGGGCCCCAGGCGGAACCACCTTTGGGCGCCGCCTACCGTGCGGCCGATGCCCGGCACGCAGACCAGGGCCATCAGGAAAATGGCGACGAAAAGCCCGGGGATGGCCAGGGCCCGCAGCGAATCCAGGTCCACCCGGGAGGCAAACCACATGGCGGCGCTCCCGACCATCACCCAAAGGAGCTGGCGGGCGAAGAAGTAATAGGAGTTGCCATAGCGGTCGTGGGCCAGGATGGCCGAGGCGCTGTAGATCATGATGAGTCCCACCGTGACCAAAATCAGGGTCAGCAGGAACATCAGGAAATCCGGCGAAGCTTTTTCTTTGTTTCGAAAACCCAATTCAAGTCTCCTCAAAATCTTTAACCACAGAGTTCACGGAGTAACACAGAGTTAAATCATTGATTTTTTTGCTTTACTCTGTGACCTCTGTGTCACTCTGTGGTTCAATCTTTCCGGCTTTCATCCCTTCGTTCGGATTCCGAGCTGTGCGTCGGAGGTGTTGAAAAGGTGTTGGTAGGTGTTGATCTCAGAATCCGAGCGTAAGGATGAAAAACCTTCCTTTCACAAAATCACTTACATTTACACGTCTCCCCCTCTGAAAGAGGGGGAACAAGGGGGAGTTAGCCTTGTCTTGCGTCGCTTTAACGGCTAATACCCCCCTCCCCCCTTTTTCAAAGGGGGGAACAACCGTCCCCTACAATGCTAAACATTCACTTTCCCAGCCTTCTGCTGGGCCATCTTCTTCACCACGGCCTTGAACTGCCTTCCGCGGTCTTCATAATTCTGGAACATGTCGAAGCTGGCGCAGCCCGGCGAAAACAGCACCACCCCGCCCTTCTCGCTGGCCGCATAGGCGCCGTTCACCGTTTCCTCCAGAGTCCCCGCTTCCACCACCGTGGCGGCGGAGGCGAGCTGCTGGACCACCTTGTGCTTGCACTCCCCGAAGGCCACGATGCGGGTCACCTTCTCCTTGACCAGGGGGGCGAGTTTGGTGAAATCCCCCGCCTTGTCCCGCCCGCCCAGGATGAGCACGATGGGCTTCTCGAAGCTTTCCAGGGCCTTCACCACCGAATCCACGTTGGTGCCCTTGGAGTCGTTCACGAAACGGATGCCGTTGATCTCGCCCGCCGGCTCCAGGCGGTGCTCCACCCCTTCGAATTCCCTCAAGGTCTTGGCGATGGCTTCGTCCGGCACGCCGATCAGGGAAGCCATGAGGGCGGCGGCGCAGGCGTTTTCCATGTTGTGCGGCCCGGGGATCTTGAGTTCGGAGACGGCGATGAGGGGCCGGCCGAGCAATTCAATCCGGTCGCCCATCACGTAACAGCCCGGCTTCTGGATTTCCCTGTCCCCGGGAAACCCGAAGGTGTGAAGCCGGCCTTTCACCATGCTGGAAAGGATGGGCGTGTATTTATCGGAGATGTTGAGGAGGGCCGCGTCCCCCGGCTTTTGGTTTTCGAAGATCCTTCCTTTGGTTTCCACGTAATCCTGCATGTCCTGGTGCCGGTCCAAATGGTCCGGGGTCACGTTCAAGACCGAGGCCACCTGGGGCCGGAATTCTTCGATGGTCTCCAGTTGGAAGCTCGACACCTCCAGCACCGCCCAGTCCTCCGAGGAGAGCTCGAAAACCGCCTCGGAAAAGGCCTTGCCGATATTGCCGCAGGCAATGGACTTCCTACCCGAAGCCTGGATCATGGCGTTCGTCAGGGTGGTGGTCGTGGTCTTGCCGTTGGTGCCCGTGATGGCCACGACCGGGGCCGGACAGTAGCCGTAGGCCAGTTCCATTTCGCCGATCACCGTCACGCCCTTCTCCCGGGCCGTTTCCAGGGCCGGGTGGTTGGTGGGGACGCCGGGGGAAACCACCGCCAGGTCCGCATTGGCCACCGTGATGGAGTCGATGCCTCCCAGCATGAGCTTCACGTGGGAAAGCTCCTTGGCCCTTTCGATCCAGGCGGCGAGTTTCTCCGGGGTCTTGTCGTCCAGGACCGCCACCTGGGCGCCGTGCACGGACAGGAGCCGCGCCGCCGCGAATCCGGAGCGCCCCAACCCGATGACCGCTACTTGTTTGCCGTGGACGTAATGCATCTTTTTCCTTTAACGGAGCTTCAAGGTGCTCAGGGTTAACAGCGTCAAAATGATGGCGATGATCCAAAACCGCACGATCAGCTTGGATTCGGGCACGCCCGACAGTTCGAAATGGTGGTGGAGGGGGGCCATCTTGAAGACCCTTTTGCCGCTCATCTTGAAGGAGGTCACCTGGATGATGACGGAAAGGGCCTCGGCCACGAAGATGCCGCCCACGATGATGAGCAGGATCTCCTGCTTGACCATGACCGCGATGGTGCCCAGGAGCCCGCCCAGGGCCAGGGATCCGGTGTCACCCATGAAGATCTGCGCCGGGGGCGCGTTGAACCAGAGGAAGCCCAGGCCGGCGCCCACCAGGGCCGCGCAGACCACGGTCAGCTCGCTGGCGCCGGGCACCTGGATGATCTTGAGGTATTCGCTGAACTTCACGTTGCCCGATACGTAGGTGACCACCACGAAGGCCATGGCCGCGAAGGTGGTGCAGCCGATGGCCAGGCCGTCCAGCCCGTCGGTGAGGTTGACCGAGTTGGAGGCGCTCACGATGACCAGCACCGCGAAGATGGGGTAAAGGGTGTCGAGGTTGAGCGGGTGCTTGAAGAAAGGAAGGGTGATGAAGGTTTTCAAGTTGAAATCGTCCGGCAGGACCGCCATATAGCCGTAAACGATCAGGATGGCCCCGATGAATTGGAGGAGGAGTTTCCAGCCGCTGGGAATGCCCCGGCTTTTCCCGATGCCCTTGAGTTTGATCAGGTCGTCCAGAAAACCCAGGCAGCCGAACCAGAGGATGGCGATGAAGGAAAGCCAGAAGAACTTGGAATCCCACCTCACCCAAAGCAGGCCGCTGGCCAGGAGGGTCAGCAGGATAAGCAGCCCGCCCATGGTGGGCGTGCCCGCCTTGGCCGAATGGGCCGCCGGGCCGTCCTTGCGGATCTTCTCATTCAGTTGGGCCGCCTGGATGCGGGCGATGACCGAGCGCCCCAGGAAGAGGCAAAGGCCGAAGGATGTGACCGCGGCGTAAACGCTCCTAAACGTCACGTAACGGAAGACGTTGAAGCCGATGAAGTGGTTGGCCAGCGGGTAAAGTAAGTGGTAAAGCATTCCGGATCCTTAGTTTTTATTCACTCTTGAAAAGTAAAAGCGTACCTGCCGGTCCCTAGCCGTCTCATCGGCCTGGGCCCGAACCCTCGCTTCTTCCCGGGCCGTCAAGGCCGATCCGTCCTCCAGGTTCGGCCCC
>JAJPJW010000025.1 GCA_021324075.1 Pseudomonadota bacterium
CACCGAGGACGGCTACATCCTGACCAATGCCCACGTGGTGGGCAAGGCCGACAAGGTCACCGTGACCTTCGCGGACGGCACCACCTACCCGGCCAAGATTGTCGGCAAGGACGAGAGGGTGGACATCGCGGTGGTCAAGATCGCCGACGGCAAGAAAACCTTCCCCTACGCCGTCCTGGGCGATTCGGACGCCCTCAAGGTGGGCCAATGGGCCATCGCCATCGGCAACCCCTTCGCCCTGGACCACACGGTGACCACCGGCGTCATTTCGGCCAAGGGCCGCAGCGTGGAAGTGAGCCAGGACCAGGGAATGCAGAACTACATCCAGACCGACGCCTCCATCAACCCGGGTAACTCGGGCGGTCCCCTCTGCGACATCGAGGGCCGGGTGATCGGCATCAACAGCGCCATCTACAGCCAGTCGGGCGGTTCGGTGGGCATCGGCTTCGCCATCCCCGCCAACATCGCCCGCAAGGCGGCCGAGGACCTGGTGAACAACGGCAAGATCATCCGGGCCGGCCTGGGCTGCATCGTGCAGGGCCTGACGCCCCAGATGGCCAAGAGCTTCGGCCTTGCTTCGACCGAGGGCGCCCTCCTGGCCCAGATCAACCCCGACGGCGCCGCCCAAAAGGCGGGCCTGAAGGCCGGCGACATCGTCCTGGCCGTCAACGGCGAGAAGATCGCCAATTCGGGGGACCTGGTGGCCAAGCTTTACACCCACAGCCCCGGCGAAACGGTGCAACTGACCATCATGCGAAACGGGCAGCAAAGCACCCTGCCCGTCGTCCTGCAGGAACTGAAGGAATCGGCGGCCAAGCCCGAAGGCTCTTCCGGCGGGGACAACGGCGATAACGGCCAGCCCGGACAGGCGCAAAACGAAAACCTGGGGCTCAGCTTCCAGGACCCGACGCCCGACATCCAAAGCCAGCTGCAGGCCGGCGCCCCCAAGGGCCCGGTGGTGACCAACGTCATCCAGCAGTCGCCGGCGGCCCAGGCGGGCATCCAGCCCGGGGACGTGATCCTCAAGGTGGGCAATACGCCCGTCGTCTCGGCCAAGCAACTGGAAGTGGTCTTGAAGAAGAGCAACCTCAAGGGCGGCGTGCGGCTCTACCTCTGGCGCGACGGCACCAACCTCTTCGCCTTCCTGCAGTCGGGCGACGAATAACCTACTTCACTACGAATTCGTGGTTTTAAAAACGATTGAAGCCCCGGCCCGAACCGGGGCTTTTCTTTTATCCGGAAAAATGAACCCCTCTTAACGCTAAGACTTATTTCCGGCCATTCCCGTCTTGAAAAGGCCCCGTTCGCACGGATAAAATTCCCTCCTTCCCCGCTTGAAGGCGGAAAGGAGCCTCCGTGTACCTGAGCTACCGCTTGACCGTCCCCGAAGACCTGGAAGCCTGCTATCCCTTCATCCGCGACCGTTTCCACTACGACGAGAGGCTTAAAAAAGACGTCATCGCCTTCTGGACCACCCTCATCCAGGACGGCTGCTGCATTTCGCAGGTCATCGAGGACCGGGACCAGCCGGCGGACAAGCGCCACGTGGGCTTCGGGATCAGCATGTTCGCCAACGACCGCTTCATGGAGGAGCTCAAGGGCGACCTTCCCCCCTTTGTCCACCTGCGGGTGCTGGAAAAATGGAAACGCGGCATCCGTCCCTTCCTCAAGAAAGCCGACGTGCACCCGGCCCAGACGGGCCGGGGCCTCAGCGTGGTGGCCCTGCATTACGGCTGGGATTTTGCCCGCTACGACCTGGAGAATTTCATCAAGATCCGCCAGTTCTGCACCCAGGCCTTCCTGACCCTGGTGGCCGGCTACCGGGTGAAGGAATTCGCCGAGGAAATCTACGAGGTCGAGGAAAAAGAGCTGATGGCCAACCTGGGCCTGGACCTCTACCGGGACTACAAGGAATTCCTGGGCACCAAATACCTGCCGCCCGCCATGGACAAGGGCCATCCCTTCCTCATGGGCATCACGGCCGAGGCCGCCCGCAAGAAGCCCGGCACCGCCGCCGGGGCCATCGCGCTTTTGGGTTCGCCCCGGTTCAGCTTCCAGGCCCCGGAGCAGGAAATCCTCAGGCGCGCCCTTTCGGGAGAGACGGATGAGGAAATCGCGGCGGCTTTGGGCATCTCGCTCATCACCGTCAAGAAGCGCTGGCAGGGCATTTACGACAAAGTGGAGGCGGTGGATTCGGAAATCCTGTCCGAAGCCTCGGAAGAAAGCAACGAAAGCGGGAAGGCGAAGCAACGACGGCGCTACCTCTTGAAGAACCTGCGCGACCATCCCGAAGAACTCTGGCCCGCAGAAGCTTCCGGTGTCGCCGAAGGCTCTTAAGTCTCTTCCCGATAGTGCCATCGTTCGAACAAACCCATCGCCCCATTCTTGGGGCCCTTTTTCAGCCTTTTTGGCCCTTAAAATAATTGTCGCGATTTATACCAAAGGTATAAGACCATTCTGACCTTTCCCGACAGAATGCGCCTCCATCGGGGCCGGAATGAAATCCGGCCCTAAAAAGTTAAGGAGGCCGTTATGGAACAGGTCATCGTCAATATCGGTTATGACAACCAGTACCCGGATTTCATCCACCTGTGGGTGAAGGGGGAGCTGCGGATCGGGAGCTCGGAACCCCTTGAGCAAGACCTGGAGCAAATTTACCCCGTCTGCAAGGGCAAGAAGGTGCTTTTCGACTTAACCCAGGTAACCTTCGTGAGCAGCACCGGATGGAGCCTGCTCCTGGTGGCCTGCAAACGCACCGTGGAAAACGGGGGGAGGTTCCTGCTGACGGGCATGAATACCGAAGTGCGCAACGCCTTTGAGCTGCTGGAGTTCCAGGAATTCATGGAAAACTACCCCAGTCCCGCCGAGGCCTTCCAGGACGCCCTGAACGAGGAACTTTTCCAAAACCGGGGAAAGTTTCCGCCCCAAAGGATCGGGTATTTCTGACCGGCCGGGCCAAAACGAGGGAAAAGTTGGAAGGTTCAAGCCCGAGAGGATTTTACGGCCGCATTTTTTCGGTGAGGGGTGAGGGTAGGGCGGATTTCCTCCAGATGGTGGCGCAGGTAATCGAGCAGGTAGCGGCGCCGCTCGGCTTTGGAATCCTTGGGAAGATCGTCCGGTGGACCCGATGTTGACAGCAGCAGTTGCGGGTGGAGCCTTTCCACCTTTTCATAAACCCCCTGCCATCTTTTCTTGATCGCCCAGAGGGTGAGGTCCAGGGACCGGCTGATCTGCTTATCGGTTTCCCCGAACAAGGCCTTTTCAAGGACGTCTTTTTCCCCGGCCGAGAAGCCGAACCGCGGACGGGCGGCATGAAATAAATTCAAGAGGGAAGAACGCCCCGTCGGCCGGGCCTCTTCATCCCGCTTTGCCCCCATGAGGTAAAGCGGCTTTAAGGAACCTTCCCTGGGGACGCGGATGGGGCCACCGCCGTATTTCCGAACCACGCGCCCATCGTGGTTCGCGATCGCCGCGCCATGCTCCTCCGTAAATATATCCAGCATGTACTCCTTGATTTGGAAACCCGAATGGAACTGGAAAAAAGCCTCCTGAACCCTGAAGTTCAGGGGAATCATTTCATGAGGGGACAGGCCTTGTTTATATCCGATGTGGATCAACGCCAGGTTCAGGCCTTCTTTCGAATTGCCCCAGGCGATTTCCTTTCGGCCCAGGGAGTATTGCCGGCCCTGAAGCCAGCTTTCGAATAACCGGCGGGATAGGGGAGGTGGAAAAGTGGTACGGACTCCGCGGCTGAAATCATCCGATACAAAGACGGTCATGCCGAAAAAGAGGATCCGCCGGCCCAAGGGCCTCCCAAGGTCTTCCACCACGACCGAATTGGCCATCCGGCCCTTGAGCAGGTAACGCCAGAACGACAATAGGCGTGATTGTTCGACGGGGGTGTAATAGCTCCTATCCTCGATCAAAGGGTAGCATTCGCTGAGGTCCCGGGGTTGGGTATGGCGATAGTTCAGGATCATGCTGCAGGTCTTCCGGACAGAAAAAGCCCTTCCTTTTAGGTAAATTTTTTTAAAGAGGGTCTGGTTAGTGTACCCCAGCCATGGTCCCTGGAACCCATTTTTGGCCGGATTGGGTTTTCCATTTAACCTTCAAAAAGCCTGACCCATTTTGCTCCCCTTCCGAGAACCTTCCATCCGCCTCCGCGACACCGGGTCCAGTTTTACACCAAGGGTGTATTCCAGTTTCCAATCCCCCCCTCAAGAATCATCAAAATGAAACTGAAAGTTCAGGAGCGGAAAATAATGAAGAAAACTTTTTGTGTGGGATTGATGCTGATTTCTGCAGCCCTCCTTGCCGGCTGTCCGGCCAAGAACAACCCGAGCACCCCCGATAACGGCGGTGGGGGAAATAGCGGATCCACCCCGACTTCCACCCCTTCCCCCACCATTACCCCTACGATTGTTTCCACGTCCACTAAAACCCCTACTTCCACATCGACGAGTACGCCCACGGGCACCCCAACCGCTACTCCCACTTCCACCCCAATCTTCGCCGTTTCCCTGACCTGGGGGAGCCATGGTTCCGCTCCGGGTCAATTCATCCAACCCCAATACCTGACACTCGACCAGGCGTCGGGCGTCACCCTTTGGGTGGCGGATTTCGGGAACAACCGGCTCCAGGCCTTCGATGTTTCCGGAAATGTCGTGGATGGGGTGGGAAATACCGCCACGGCGGGAAGCGGGAATGGCCAGTTCAACGGGCCAACTGCGGCCGTTATTAAAAAGAGCAGCTTCAACAGCCTTTTTGTGGTGGACAGTTCCAACAACCGAATCGAGGACTTCTGCAATTTTTGCAGCAGCAGCGGCGGAACGGCAACCTGGGCCTATAGCGGGCAATTCGGCGCCTCCCAGGGTTTCAACCTTGCCAGCGGAATCGTTTTTGATGGAAGCACCTATTTGTATGTGGCCGATACCCAAAACAGCCGCATCCTCATTTATGACTACATGGGAAACTATTACACCCAATGGACGGGTTCGGGCGGCCAGGCCGGAAGCCAACTTTCAAACCCCTATGACGTGGCCATCGACCCCACCAACGGAAACCTGGTGGTCGTGGACGGGTTTTACAACCGGGTGGAGGTCTTCAGCAACTACGCCACCAACAGCTCGGGAAACTTCATCCGGAAATGGGGCAAGAACGTCGGGGACGGGACTTCCGGAAGCGGAAACGGGGAATTCAACGGCCCCAGCGGTTTGGACGTGGACAGCTCGGGGAATGTCTTTGTAGCGGACACGAACAACAACCGGATCCAGAAGTTCTCCCAGTCGGGATCCTTCATCTCCGCCTTCGGAAGCTCCAGCCAGTTCCACCAACCCATCGACGTTGCGGTTTACAACTCCACCGGCCAGGTTTTCGTCAGTGACTATGGAAACAACCGGATTGTCAAGCTGACCCCCCAATGACGGAGTTGGTTTTTTTCAGAAGGCCAACTAATTTACCAGCAACAGGGTCCAAAGAGCCGCGTTGCAGGCATGTCCTGTCCAACAGACGCGGCATTCCAGCTTGTCGCGCAGGAGAATCCAGGCCAGCCAGAGGGTGAGGCCAAAAGCGAAGGTTGCGGCGCCCAAAAGCAGGGGATGGGGCCAGTGAAGGTAAAGCCCCAGACCCAGCAGGGGATAGTAAAAAACCCCGAACAGGGAATTGGGCGGGCCGAGCAAGGCGGCGTTCTTGGTGCGGAAAAGCACCTGGCAACCGCCCGCTTCCAGCTTGCAGACGTTGGGGCCGGTCAGGAAGGCCGGCAGAGTCCGGTAACGGCCATAAAGGGCGATGGCGGCCGCGACGAATCCAATTCCCAATACCGTCCAAAGGATCAGCGCTAAGAGTCCTGTCATGGTTGTACTCCCATCAAGGGCCAGACCACCCCGGCCAAAAAGGACCGGTGGAAGAGGAGGGGCAAGGGTGCGACGAGCCAAAAGAGAATCCAAGCCAGGCCCGCCCGACCCCGCAGCCTTATTCCCTTCGCTCCCATCCAGCGCTCTAAGATTACCAACCCGCCGTGGAGAAGGAAATAAGCCAGGGGGCCCCCATAACCTGCGTTGACCGGCAGGCTGATGGAAACCTCGTGCAGGATTCCCGAAAATCCGAAAGCCCCCAGCAGCCCAACCCAGGCAGGAAAGGCTTTTTTCATCGGGCCATAGGCCGCCACCGCGGTCATTTCCCCGAAACCGATGTTCCAGCGATGGGCCCAGAAATCCCCCAGGTTTTGGGCCTCAAAGGGATTCTGGAAAAGGGCGCCACAGTCGAATCCTTGCCGCCTCCAAAAAGCCGTGGCCAGGTTGAAGAGTCCGAAATGTACGGTCAGGCTGGCGCCGATGAAGAAGGGCGGGGTGGCCCAAAAAAGCGAAGAGGTCCTGCCCCAGAAGAAATGGGATAAAAAGAAGAAACCGGTGCCGGCCGCCAAAGCCATAAGGCCCTGAAGAGCATGTTTGCCCCAACCGGGCAAAGCTTGGGCGGCCCGCTTTCGGAAAACCGCAGGCTGCATTCCGGGCCAGGCCAGGGCAAAGGCCAGATAGCCGGGAAAGGGCAGGGAGGATTCCTCGGGAGCCGGGTTTACGGCCAAGACCGCCTTCATGCCCAGAAGGACCGCCCCGATGAGGGAGAGCATCCGGAACCCAGCGGGGGAAGTGAGGGTGAAGAAGTTCGCCGCAGTTGTTCCCGCCAGCATCAGGCCCCAGGCGCGAAGGCGGGCCCGGGCCGGGTTGTCCAGCAACTGGAGCCCGTAGCCCGCCACTAATACCATCAGCAGCAAGGCGCCCATCTGCGCCAGGGCCAAGGGGTTTGCCGGAAAGTAAGCGTCCATGGTCAGCCTCCGGTCGCGGTAAGAAACCCGTAAACCGCCGTCAAATAGGTAAAGAGACCCACCAACGATCTTTCCGCAAAGATCCATTGGCCCCCTTTGGGCCGGATGGAGCGGTCATAATAAAAAAATTGGATGAGCAGCCTCGCCCCCCAATAAAGGGTGATATAGCCGGCCACCGCGCGGGCCAGGGGTGCGCCGTCCAGGAGCCATTCGGGATGAAGACAGGAAAGAAGGCCCATCAACAGGTTAGTGGCCCAGATATAAGCGGCATAGGTATGGAAAAGCTGGCGAACAATGGGACGCATCCGCTTCGTGTCGCGGGCCCAATGGAGCACCCTGGGAACCGCCAGGCTGGCGAAGGCTAGGCCGATTTGGCCTAAGCCGGCTAGGATCAGGAGCATCTTCATGGCCGCACCTCCTGCCGGATTTTTCGCATCGGCGGCCCCCAGCGGAGGACCCATTGGACCAGGGGCAGCAGGGGGTGTCCCTCTACCTTGTTCATAAAGAAAAGCTCATGCTCCCGCTCGGTTGCGGTCATGGCATGGAGCTCCCGGGCCATTTCCTTCAAACCCAGCTTCCGGGCGTGATAGGCCGCGTCCTCATATTGGTCCACGTTGCCGAATTCGAGGCGCCCGGCGAAATACATGGGGAAGAACCAGCCGCTGACCGGGCAAAGGGCCCCTAAGACCGCGCCGACGGTCCCAATGGCCATTTCCAGGGGGAAGAAGGGCTTGCCGCCCAGGGCGGTCAACATGCGTTTCACCGCCGCCCGGTGCACCCATTCCTCCTTCTCAATGCGGCGGATGCCCTCCACTTCGTCCGGCGTAGTGACGGCCTGCCAGTGGCCGTGGTAGGCCCGGGCCGCGCCCAGTTCCCCGGCATGGGCGTATTGGAGGATCTCAACCAACTTCCTGCGGTGGAACTCCCTGTCCTTTTTCATACGGATCCTCCTTTTAATAAACCCATAAAGGGATCTGTATAGTACCGATCCCATTATTTTTGTTCAAAGTACGAAGATCGGCACATAGGGCACCTTCGAATATTTGAACATGTTCAAATTATCACTTGACGCCGGGGCCCTGTCAAGCTAATATTTGAACATGTTCAAATATTGATGAAAGGGAGGATGCCATGAACACGATTGTCATTACCTACCTGGTTTATGTAACCCTAAGCCTGGCCCTTACGGTCTGGGTGGCGCGGGTACTCTTCAAACACGGGGCGAGGTTTCTGGTCGACGCCATGGGTGGGGACAAGGAACTGGCTGATTCCTGGAACCACCTGCTGGTGGTGGGTTTTTACCTGATCAACCTGGGCTACGTGGCCTTCAACTTGAAGGTGGGGACGCCCGTAGACAATCCCCAGCAGGCCATCGAGGTGCTGGCCCAGCAGATGGGGCTGGTATTGCTGGTCTTGGGCGCCATGCATTTCTTCAATCTTTACGGCATCAACCGTCTCCGCCGCAAAAAGACGGCCGAGGCGCAAGCCGCGCCGGTGAAGAAACAACTGAAGATGGTTTGAAAGGCAGGATATGCGGATCATTCTTGGACGATTCAACCTGGAGGACGAAAAGGTCCGGGCCGATTGGGGCCGGCGGGAATCCTCCGCCGACCTGGGGTTCAAGGGCCGGGGGAAACACGACCGGTACCAAATGGAGCTTCCCCCGGTCCCCGGGTGGCCCACGGAAAAACTTTTTAACTGGGCGGCCGACAGGGTGGCCTGTTACCAGGTTTTCCCGCCCAGCCGCATGAAGGCCCGGGTGGATGCGCCCGGGGGAAGGGTCGCCCGTGGCGCCACCATCCTGCAGGGGGTCTTCGTGGGGCCTTTCCGGCTCCGGATGGCCGACAGGGTTTTGGAAGTCTTCGAGGGCGGCAGCCGGAAGGAAAGATGGATGGGATTCACCTATGGAACCCTTGAAGGCCACGCGGAAAAGGGGATCGAAACCTTCCGGGTGGTTTGGAACAAGGCGGCGGGTAAGGTCCACTTCTCCATGGAAGCCTGGTCCCTACCGGGCCATTGGTTGGTGCGGCTTTTCTACCCCTGGGCGCGGTGGGTGCAGAAAAGGGCGGGAAGGGAAGCCATGGATTATATGAAAGAACGGTTGGAAGGCTTCGGGAAAGGGGAAAAACCATGACCACGGAAAAAACAAAAACGGAAAAGATACAAAAGGCGGACAAGACCCGGCGGAGGCTTTTGGAGATCTCCCTGGACCTTTTCCTCAAGCACGGCTACGAAAAGACCACCATGCGGGAAATCGCCAAGGCGGTCGGCCTGGCCCCAGGGGCGGCCTATTACCACTTCGAGGCCAAAGAGCACATCATCCAGGCTTTTTACGAGATGTCCTTTGAGGAACACCTGCCCGAGGTGGAGCGGGTGCTGGCCAAGGAAATGGACCTGAAGAAGCTCATCGCGGGCGTGACCCGGGCCCATATGACGATCGCGGAAAAATACCACGCCATCTCCAAGGCGCTCTTCGCCACCGCGGGCAACCCGGACAACGTCCTTTCGCCCTTCAGCGCACAGTCCAAGGCCTTGAGGGACCGAAATATTGAAATCTACCGTCGGGTGATGGAGACCACCACCAGCCCGGTGCCGGCCAAACTCAGGGAAAAGCTCCCCGAGATCCTCTGGATGTACAAGATGGGCATGATCCTCTACTGGATCTACGACCGCTCGCCCCGCCAGAGGAAAACCTTCCAGTTGATCGACCAGAGCTCCATCCTGATCGCCCGGCTCATCCGGCTTTCCAACCTGCCGCTCCTGAAGGGTTTTTCCGAGCAGATCGTGAAGATGTTCTACAAGTACAAGTTCTACTGAGGAGGTCCGTCATGCAAAAGGTCATCCTTGCGGGAGGCAGTGGGTTCATCGGCCGGGCCCTGGCCAAACGGTTCCTGGCCCAAGGGGACCGGGTGGCCGTTTTGGGGCGGGGTAGTACCGGCCCCGGCCCACAGGTGGAATTTATCCACTGGGATGGAAAAACCCCGGGGGACTGGGCCCAATCCCTCGAAGGGGCGGACCTCCTGGTCAACCTGGCGGGCAAAAGCGTGGACTGCCGTTATAACGAAAAAAATAAAAAGGCCATCCTGGATTCCCGGGTGGAACCCACCCGAGTGCTGGGAGAGGCGGTCGGCCGGTCCAAAAATCCGCCGAAGCTTTGGGTCAATTTGAGCACCGCCACCATCTACCGCCATGCCGAGGACCGGCCCATGGACGACGAGACGGGGGAAATCGGAAGCGGGTTTTCCGTCAACGTGGCCACCGCCTGGGAAAAAGCCTTTTTCGACAGCATCACCCCCCGGACCCGCAAGGCGGCCCTTCGGGCGGCCATCGTCTTGGGGGAAGGCGGCGGAGTCTGGTCCCCTTTAAAAACCCTGGTGCGGCTGGGTTTGGGCGGCCCCCAGGGAAACGGCCGGCAGATGTTCAGCTGGATCCATGAGGAAGACCTTTTCGGGATTATCCGTTTCCTCCAGGTCCGTGAGGATATGAGCGGTGCCGTCAATGCCGCGGCGCCCCATCCCCTGCCCAACCGCGAGTTGATGGCCGCCTTCCGAAAGGCCCTACACCGGCCCTTCGGGCTTCCCACCCCGGCCTGGCTTTTGGAAATCGGCGCTTTTTTGATCCGCACGGAGACGGAGCTGCTGTTGAAAAGCCGGTGGGTCCTGTCCACCCGCCTGGAAAAGGCCAGCTACCGGTTCCGCCACCCCGATTTGCGGTCGACCTTGGCGGGTCTGGCTTAGCGGGGATAAAATAGGCCCATGCTGCAAAAGATCAGCCTGAGCATCATGGTATTTACTTATCTCTTCGCGGGGCTGGCCCATATCGTCCGGGCCGACTACTACCTTGCCTTCATTCCCCTCTTCATCCCCCAGGCCCGGTGGCTGGTGCTCCTGTCGGGCGGGATCCAGATCCTGCTGGCGGTGCTTCTGGTCTTTCCAAAGACCCGCCGGGGGGCCTGCTATGGCATCCTGCTGCTTTGGAGCGTTTCCTTGCCGGTCAACTTCCTGATGGTCGCAAGCGGCGGAACCGGCACCGCCTACAACGCCTGGCAATTGGGGGCGCTCATCCCTTTCCATTTGCTCTTGATGTTTTGGGCTTTCGTCCATATCCGGATAGAGACCCGAAAGTCCAAACCCTCCCTGGGCTTAAACCTTCAATCCCTCGGCCGGGAATAAAGGGTTCTTTTCCAGGCGGGTTGGGTTTTCCCAAAAAGATAAGGGAACAAGAGCCGCCCGTAAAACAAAGCCAATTCGAGGAACATAGGACCTCCTTTCAAGGAGGTTGTTAAGCAAGGGAAATGCCATGTGAAAGGGCGCTTTTGAGGGGTTAAAAGCCGCTTCCAGGGGGCTTTATTGTAGAATCGGAAAACTCGGGGGACATTTTTGTAGCGGCAGCCCCCGGCGGCCAAGGAAAGACAAGCATTGAATATCCTCCATGTCTTAAGCGGCGACTTCGTCTCGGGTTCGGAAACCTCGACCGCCGCCCTCGTCACCGAACAGGCCCGGAAGGGCCACCAGGTCTTCATCGCCTCGGGCAGCTTCAGCCAGCCCACCCGGGCCCAGGTCCTCCAGGTCCCCATCTACAACCGTGGCTTTTTCCACCGTATTTTGAACGTTCTGGCGCTGCGGCGGATCATCGAAAGGGAAAGCATCGACGTCGTCCATGCCCATTCCCGGGCGGCCAGCTGGGTGGCCCATTGGGCCTGCCGGCTGACGGGCACGGCCTTCCTTTCCACCCTCCACGGCCGCCAGCACCTGCATTTTTCCAGCCGGGGTTTCAACATTTACGGCCCGCGTTGCATCGCCGTCTGCGAGGACATCCGCGAGCAGATGCTCCAGGAAACGGCCCTCTTCCAGCCTGAACAATTGACGGTCATCCGAAATGGAATATCGTTGAAAAGTCATAAATGAAGGCAACAGCGAAAGAATTATTGAGCCACAGATGCACACGGATTCACACGGATGGAAAAAGATGAATCATTTTTTGAATTTAAAAATTAAAAGTCGAATCTGTGTTTATCCGTGTTCATCTGTGGCAAAAAGGAGTCTTGGTTTTTTAGTTTATGGTGGCCTTAGCCATGGCTGACGCTCTTGTCCTCATCGTCGGCCGGTTGTCGGGCCCCAAGAACCAGGTCCTCCTGGAACTTTTGCGTTCGGTGGCGCCGGTCGTGGCCCAAAAAGTCCCGGGAGCAAGGTTCCAGGTGCTCGGGGGACCGGTCACCGAAGAACACCGGAAACTGGAAAAACAATTCACCTGGGTCCAATTCGAAGGGCACCAAAAGAACCTCCGGCCTTTTTACCTCAGGGCCACGGTGGTGGTGGGCGCGGGCCGGGTGGCGCTGGAAGCCATGGCTTTGAAGAAACCGGTGGTGGCCATCGGCGAGAGGCTTTACGTCGGGCCCCTGTCCCCGGACAAAGTGGGGGCCGCCAAGGCCACCAATTTTGGGGATTGCTCGGAGAAGGAGGATTTCGACTGGGACCGGATGGCGGGGGACCTGGTGGAATTGTTGAAAAGCCCGAAAAAACGGGCCCAAGCCGCCAAGGCGGGGTTCAACCTGGCGCAAAGCGATTACAACCTCGAAAAGGTCGCCGCCCAAACCGAAGGCCTCTACCAAAAGGTGCTTTTGGAAAAGAACCTCTCCCGGTTCCACGAGATCCCCGTGTTGATGTACCACCGGGTTGTGGAAAAGGCCCCGGCGGATTCCAAGTACAACGTCTATGTCGTGAGGGAAAAACTGGAAGAACAGTTCCAATTCCTCAAAAGCCGGGGATTCGAGGCCGTCACCTTCGGCGACCTTTTGGCGCGGCGGGCCCCGGCCAAGCCGGTCCTGCTGACTTTCGACGACGGGTATGAGGACAACTACCTCCATCTTTTGCCCTTGTTGAAGAAATACCGCATGAGGGCGGTGGTCTACCTTTTGGGCGACCGCAAGCACCGGAACAATTTCTGGGACATCCCCCAGGGCGAGCCTGCGGCGGCGCTGTTGAAGGAAAAGCAGATCCGGGAGATGTCCGAAAGCGGGCTGGTGGAATTCGGCGCCCATTCGATGAACCACGTGAAGTTGACCGAACTCAAGCCCGCCCAAATCCGCAGGGAAGTGGAGGGGTCCAAGAAGGCCCTGGAGAAATTCCTGGGGAAGCCCGTCCTTTCCTTCGCCTATCCTTACGGTTTGCTCAACAATGAAATAAAGGAAATCACCGCGCAGGCGGGTTACCCTTTCGGCGTCGCGGTGAAAGGGCCCTTCACCCGCTTTGGGAAGGACCTCATGGAAATCCGCCGGGTGCACATGTTCCCGGGAACCTCGCTTTTTGACTTCTGGAAAAAGACCAGCGGCTTCTACCACCGCTACCGGAAATGGACGGGGAAATTCGATGCGGCCTAAACACCCCGGTACCAAAAAAAGCAAATTGAGCCACAGATGCATGGGATTCATTGGATGGATAAAGGCCCAACGAAAACCTTTTTTTAAAAACACTTCCTCTAAAAATCTTTCAGCCTTTTTCTCTTATCCCCTTCATCCCATGCATCTGTGGCAAAAAGGTTTTGAATGAAAAAATCAAATTTATCCGTGGTGATCATCACCCTCAACGAGGAAAAGAACATCGTCCGGGCCTTGAAGAGCCTTCGCTTTTCCAAAAAGCCCGGGGTCCTGGTCGTGGACGCTGGGAGCGGGGACCGCACGGTTGCGGCGTCCCGCAGGCTGGGGGCCAGGGTCCTGACCCGCCCCTGGAAGGGCTACGCGGACCAGAAGAACTGGGCCTTCGGGAAGGTGAAAGGCGACTGGATCCTGTCCCTGGACGCGGACGAGGAACTGACGCCGGAATTGGCCCGGGAGATTGAGAAGGCCATGGGGGAAGCCCCGGGGGATGTGGACGGTTATTTCATCAAGCGCCGGGCTTTTTTCCTGGGAAAGTGGATCAAGCACTGCGGCTGGTGGCCCGACGCCCAACTGCGGCTCATCCGCCGGGGCAGGGGAAAATTTTCCAACCGGCCGGTGCACGAGGGGCTGGAAGTGAAGGGGCGGACCCTCACGCTCCAGGAGGCCATGAACCACTACACCTACCACTCCGTCGCCCAATACCTGGAAAAGATGGAACGTTATTCGGACCTTTTCTGCCAAAACGCGCCGCCGAAGAAGCGGAAGTTCTGGTGGGCTTACCTGGCCTTCATGCCCGGGTGGCTTTTCCTCAAGATGTATGTCCTCAAACGGGGCTTCCTCGACGGCTGGCGGGGGCTGCAAGTCTGCGCCCTTTCCTCCTATCATGAAGCCGTGAAATACCGGAAATTGGAACAGGTTCGTTAAATGGTTTTGCGGACGTTTCTCACCTTTCGGAACCTCCAAGTCAGCCTTTTCCTGGCGATCCTGGCCGTCGACGGCCTGGTGGACGGGCTTTTCCTCAAGCTGGTGCGCTTCCGCGCCCTGACCGGCTGGGAGGACGAGATCAATTTCGATTCCCTCGTTTTCAATTGGAAATTGATCCACAACCTGGCCCTGGGCGTGACGGGTGCGGCCATGGCGGCGGTCGTCGCCAGTTTTTTGCTCCCGGGTTTTTACCGGAGGGCCGGATGGGCCCTGGCCCTGGTTTTCCTGGCCGGCGTGTTTTACCCCTGGGGCCTGGCTTTCCATTACGTAAGGTCGTTTCATTTCATCCTGCTTTTCGGTATCGTAATCAACGCTTACGGGTTCCTGGTCCTGGCCTTTTTCAAGCGGCAGGCGGGGCTTTTGGTCAAACAGGCTGGGGGCGGTAAAAGTATGGAAGGTTTCAAGGAAATCCCGGTGGAAGAGGCCTATGTCCTCCTGCAGTCGGGCAAGGCCGTCTTCGTGGACGTGCGGGACGGCGGGTCCTACCAGGCCGCCCATGTGAAGGGGGCCCTGCACCTGAGCGACGCCACGATCCAGGATTTCGTGGCCAGGACGGACAAGGCCAAGCCGGTGGTCTGTTACTGTTACCACGGCCACACCAGCCAGGGCGCGGCGGCCTACCTGGTGGACCAGGGCTTCAAGGAAGTCTACAGCGTGATGGGCGGCTTCGAGGAATGGCGCCGGACGCAGGATTTTGAAAGTTAATCCGAGGTAAGACCATGGGTGTCTGGGATAAGCCTTACAAATACTGGCTGATGAAGGCCGAGCCGGACGTCTACCCGGTCGAGCAGTGGAAGAAGGACAAGGTCACCTTCTGGGACGGGGTGCGCAATTACACGGCCCGAAACTTCATGCGCGACCGGATGAAGAAGGGCCAGGGGATGTTCTTCTACTATTCGGGCGGCAAGCCCAGCGGCATCGCGGGGGTGGGGGAAATCGCCAAGGAAGGCTATCCGGACCACACGGCCTTCGACCCCAAGGACGTACATTACGACCCCAAGAGCGACCGGTCGAATCCCAGCTGGTACATGGTGGACGTGAAATACGTGAAGGCCTGCAAGCAGGTGATCCCGCTGGACTTCCTGAAGACCGTGCCGGGCCTCAAGAATATGGCCCTTTTCAAGTATTCCCGCCTCTCCGTCCAGCCCGTCACCGAAGAAGAATGGAAGATTATCAACCGCCTGATCGACGGCCAGAAGTAAAATAGCCCCCTATGCATCGACCCTCCCGATGGTTATGGGTGCTTCTCGCAGGCTGTCTGGGCGCTTCGGCCGCCCTGGCGGACCCCCCGTCCTTCCTTCAACTCCAGCAGGATGTGCCCCTCAAGGGGGACACCTCCCGGTTCGACTACCAAAGCTACGACGATCAGGCCGGCATCCTCTATATCGCCCACATGGGCACCGGGCAGATCATCCTCTTCAACACCCAGCAGGGCGCGGTGCAGGCCGTCCTCACCGGTTTTCCGGGGGTGACGGGCCTGCTGGTGGTGCCCGAACTGCACCGGCTTTTCGCCAGCGTGACCGGCCAGCACGAAGTGGACATCATCGACACCCAGACCCTCAAGACCCTGGCCCGCGTCCCCGCTGGCAATTTCCCCGACGGCATCGCCTACGACCCGGACCTGCGCCAGATCTTCGTCTCGGACGAGCAGGGCGGCGAGGAGGTTGTGATCGACGCGGTCAAGAACAAGCGGCTGGCCTATATCAAAATGGAAGGCGAAGTGGGGAACACCTGCTACGACCCCGGGAGCAAGCGCATTTTCGCCAACGTGCAGAGCCGCAACGAGCTGGTGGTGCTCAACCCCGAGACCCATAAGGTGGTCCTGCGCTACGCCGTGCAGGGCGGCAAACACCCCCACGGCCTCTGCCTGGACCCGGGCTCCCGCATGGCCTTCATCGGCTGCGACGGGGACCAGAAGCTGGTGGTGGTGGATTTGGACAAGTTCACCGAGATCGGCGTGTCGGACGTGGGCAAGGAGCCGGACGTGCTGGCCTTCGACAGCCAATTGGGTTACCTCTACGTGGCCTCGGAAGCGGGCATCGTCTCCATCTTCCGGGTGCGGGACCGCAAGCTCGAAAAGATCGGCGACTTCCCGGTGGGCTCCAACGCCCATTCGGTGGCGGTGGACTCCAAGACCCACTTCGTTTATTTCCCCCTGCGCAAGGAAGGCCCCGGGCCGGTCTTGCGCATCATGAAACCCTCGAACTAAGAAACAGTTTTAGGGTCCAGCAAAAATTCGATCCCAAAAATAGCGGTAGCCGAGCGTGTTTATGGCCAAGAGAAAAAGAAACACGATAAGTACGCCAAAGAATTTTTTCTGACGAAACAATCGGAATTCAACAAATAAGAACGCAAAGTAGTAAGCCCATAAAAGAAGAAAAGATGAAGCCAAGATAGTCAGCGAAAGGTTTGTGGAAGTTATCAACACCGGTAATAGGGGGCCATAGATAAAAGAAATTCTCTGATCAACCAAACCTAAAAATCCGGAAAGAACAAAAAAGGCGGACAGAATCGCTGAAACCAAAAGATCGGGTTTGAAATTTATTTTTGATTTTTTCACGGATTACAATTCCTGAATGGTTTTGACGGGGGCTGTCATGAGTTGAAGCGCCTGTTGCCTCAAACCTTTTAAATCCAGCTTGCCGCTGCCCAATTGCGGTATGGCCTCCACTTGGAAGAAACAATCCTTCTTCGGCACCCAAAGCTTGGGCAGGCCGGTTTGGGACAGTTTTTCCCAGAGTTCGGCGGGCTTCAAATCCGGCTTGGTATAAAGCACCACCAGCTTCTCGCCCTTTTGCTCGTCGGGCAGGGAAGTGACCGCGCAGGCGTATTCCCCCATCAAGTCCATCAGGGCTTCCTCCACCTTGAGGTGGGGCACCATTTCACCGCCGATCTTGGAAAAGCGCGACAGCCGGTCGGTGACCTTGATAAAGCCGTCCTCATCCACCAGGGCGACGTCGCCGGTTAAGTACCAACCGTCGCGGAAGACCTCGGCGGTCTTCTGGGGCTGGTTCAGGTAGCCCAGCATGCGGTTGGAGCCCTTGACCAAGAGCAGGCCTTCCTGGTTGGTGGAAAGGGGTTCGCCGGTGGAGGGTTCCACCACCTTTACCGCCACGCCGGGCAGGGGGTGGCCCACGGTGCCGGGCTTCAGCCGCGCGGTCTTGCGGTTGGGGCCGCTGTCGAAATCCGGCATGTTGACGGAGACTACGGGGGACATCTCGGTGGCGCCATAACCTTCCATCAGGTCCAGGCCGTATTTTTCCTTAAAGTCCTTCGCGACCTGGTCCCGCAGCTTCTCGGCCCCCACGACGGCGAAACGGAGGGAGGCGAACTGTTCCGGGGGCACCTTGCGCAGGTAGGTGGAATAAAAGGTGGGAGTGGCGATCATCAGGGTCACCTTGTATTTCGAAACCAAATCCCCGACGGCCTTGGCGTCCAGGGGGTTGGGATGGTAGGCCACGGCGAAACCGCCGATCAGGGGCATCCAGAGGGTGCCCATGGTGCCGAAGGAGTGGAAGAAGGGAAGGACGCCGAGAATTCGGTCCTTGTCCGTCACCCAGAAGACCTGCTCGACCGCCTCCAGGTTGGAAATAAGGTTGTAATGGGAAAGCATGACGCCCTTGGGGACGCCGGTGGAGCCGGAGGAAAAGATGACCGTGGCCAGGTCGTCCGGCCCCAGGCGGTGAAGGCCCAGCAAGCGCCGCAGGAGGAAAGAAGGGATCAGGAAGGCCTTCAACGCCGCCAGGGCCTTGTCCCACCCGGAGAAACCGCGCATCAGGTCTTCCAAGAAAACCATCCCCTCCCTTTCCTCCAACCCGGCCTTGGCGAGGAAGACCTTGGAGGTGAGGATGGCCTTGAGACCGCATTCCCCCACCGCGACGTCCATGGCTTCCTTCCCGGCGGTGAAGTTGAGGTTGACCGCGGCCTTGCCGGCCAGGGAAACGCCCAGGTTCGCCAAGGCACCCCCGATGGAAGGGGGGATCAAGACGCCCACCTTTTCCCCGGGACAATTCGTCTTCATCCAGCCGGCCATCAGGAGCCCCGCGCTGAGGGTTTTCCCAAAACTCATTTCCCGGCCCGTGGAATCGGCCATCCCCAGGGAAAACCAGTTCCGCTTGGCGGTTTTGATGAAGCGGTAGGGAAGGATGTCCTCCGGGGTCTTGCGGTGGGCTACGGCTTCCGCGCCCAGCTCCAGCACGGCGCGCCTGACCTCCTCGGCGCGGCTGGCGCCCGGTAAGGCCTTGCCGAAGGAAACGGTCACGGGGTAAGGGACCTTCTTGGGCCATTTGAAGAAAAAGCGGCCGTCCTTGTAGCTGAAGATGCTGCCCCAAAGCCGGTCCAGGTGCACGGGAAGGATGGGGGCGTCGATGCCGTCCATGATCCGCTCCAGGCCCCGCTTGAAGGGCATCAGGTTGCCGGTGGGGGTGATGCCCCCCTCGGCGAAGATGCAGACCAACTCGCCTTCCTTGAGGCGCTCCCGGGCGGTCTCGATGCACTGGATCACGTCCTCCTTGGTGCGGTTGGAGGTGGGGATGGCCTTCATGCGCTTGAAAAGCCAATGGAGCCAGCGGTTTTCGTAAATGGGCTTGTACACCATGAACCGCACGAAGCGGTTGGAGGTGGTGCCCACCAAGAGGCCGTCCACCCAGGAGATGTGGTTGCAAACCAAAAGGGCGGGACCCTCCTGGGGAAGGTTCTCCAGCCCCACGGGCTTGACCCGGTAGAGGGTGTTGGTGACGGCCCAAAGCACGAAGCGCAGGAAGAAATCGGGGAGCAGGTTGAGGATATAGGCGGTCCCCAGGAGGCTGAGGATCCCCATGACCAATACACCCTGGTCGGGGGTGAGGCGCAGCGGCCCGCCCAAGAGCCAGGTGAGGCCCGCCGCGATAAGGACGCCCAGGGTGTTGAAGAAATTATTGGTAGCGAGGACCCGGCCTTTTTCCTGCTTTTCCGCCCTTTGCTGGAGGAGGGCGTTCAAGGGCACGGCGTAAAGGCCGCCCGAGAGGCCCAAGAGGGCCAGACAGGCGAAGGAACCTTTCACCGAATGGCCGAAGGCGAAGAGCGCCATGGAGAAAAGACCCATGCCGATGGAGCCCAAGGGAATGAGCCCCAGTTCCACTCGGTCGCCCGAAAGGCGCCCCGCCCAGACGCTGCCGAAACCGATCCCCACCGCTAGGAAGGTGCCCAGGAGGGCGGTCGAGGAATCGCCCATGTGCAGCACCTCCCTGCCCAGGAGGGGGATGGCGCCTTGCATAAAAGCGCCCAAAAGCCAGAAGTAGGAGATGCCCACCACCGTCAACCACATGGCCCGGTCTTTCTTGATGTCCCGGATTCCTTCCATGACTTCGTGGAATGGGTTGAGCTTGAAGGGCTTGTGGGAGCCGGAAGGCTTCACCGGCGTGATGCCGAAACTGAAAGCCGCGCCGGCAACGGCCACGCCGATCAAAACCAGGTTCAGCGTCCCCGGGTCGTTCTTCCAATGGGCGAAGAGGATGCCGCCCAGGAAGGTGCCCAGGATGATGGCCAGGAAGGTGGTCATTTCCAAAAGGCCGTTGGCGCGCGACAGGTCCTCCTCGGGCACAGCCTCGGGCAGGAAGCCGTATTTGGCGGGCGAGAAGAAGGTGGAGTGCAGGCCCAAGAGGAACACGACCGCCAGCATGAAGGCAAGGTTCCCCGAGACCATGGCGAAGTAGCCCAGGACCATGGAGAAGACCTCGAAGAGTTTCACGCCGATCATGACGGACCTTTTCGAGAAGACGTCCGAGAGCCAGCCCGAATAGCCGGAGAAAAAGAGGAAGGGCAGGATGAAGGCACCCTGTCCCAGCGCCACATAGAAGGGGCCCTGGCCAGCCGAGCGGTCGAGGGCGGTCATGATGAAGATGAACTTATAGACGTTGTCGTTGAAGGCCTCGAGGAACTGACTCCAGAGGAAGCTCTGGAAACCCCAGGACTTCATCAAGTCGGAATATTTGCCGTGGGCCACGGGTCCCTCCTTAATAGGAATAAGGGTGGTTGAGAAGGCTGAACATCACTTGGTGGAGAAACCAAACCAGGTCCATCGAAAGCCTTTCCATGTTGCCTCCTTATGATAGCGACGGCTGGGCGGCCGGGTTTCCCAAGAGCGCCGGCGTGTTCTCGACCATCTTCCAAACGGTGTTCGTCACTTCGTCCACCATCTCCCTCAAGTCCCGGGTGATCCAGCCCGAACGGCGAAGAAAGGGAACGCGGATGATGGCCCCGAAGACCAGGGCCACGGCCAGGTGGGTTTCCATGGGCCGCACCTCGCCGGACTTCTGGCCCTGCCCAATGACCTGGGCCATGAGGTCCAGGGGCGTCTCGTAGTCGGGGGTCATGCGTCGCGCCGCGCTGTGCTCGGTGAGTAATAGAAAGGAACAGAGGGTGGGATTGGTCTCGTAAAGGTTGAAGCCCGCCTCCACCATGGAGCGGATGCGGCCCTTGGCGGTGGTTTCCTTCGAAAGGCCTTCCTTTAGGTGGTTCATGAAGACCACCAGGTTCTCGTGGAAGAGGTGCCAGGCCATATCTTCCTTGCTTTCGAAGTGGCGGAACATGGTGCCCTCCCCGGCGTTGGCCAGTTGGGCGATTTCCCGGGTGGTGGTGCCTTCGATGCCCTTTTCGACGAAGAGCTTCAGGGCCGCATCCAGGACGTGCTGTCGTTTGGCAATCGGTCTTGACATAAGGCTTATTCCCTTGTAATCTTTATTTAAATGAGCGTTTACTCACTCAATTATATCAACACTTTTTTAGCCGTCAAGTCGAAAGGAAAAAAGATGGGATGGTTTTTTACCAGCATCAAGGCCGGGCAGGAACAGTTCCGCACCACCGAGGACGGAATCCGGATCGCGGCGGATTTCTTTAAGCGAAAGAGGGGAACCGCGTCGCGGTTGGTGATCGTTTCGCCGGGGTTCGCCAAGGAGAAGAACGGGTATCCCATCACGGACCTTTGCCGGCACCTCACCCGCTATGGGGATGTCGTCTCCATCGACTTTAGGGGGGTGGGCCACAGCGGGGGCCGCTACACCTTCGGCGCCGAGGAATACCGGGACCTGGAACCCTATTTGAAATGGGGCCGACAGCACTACCGCAAAACCATCCTGCTTGGCCTCTCCATGGGCTCCTACCATTCGCTGCGCGCGGCCCATGCCTGGCCCCGGCTGGTCGACAAGGCCCTCCTGGTCTCCTGTCCCTCCCAGTTGGAGGACGTGCTCAAGACCCTGGGGCCCATCCGGCAGGGCTGGGCCATCGCCACCGATTGGAAGGCCCTCCAGAAAAGGATCAAGGTCCGGGGGAACCTTTTCTTCCGCTGGGGCAACCCCTTTTCCCCCAAGCCGAAGGCCGAATGGCTGGCCCCCGGCGTTTCGGTGCCCCTTTCCTTCCTGGTCGGGGGCAAAGACCGGCTGGTGGTGAAGTCCCTGAGCCGGAAGGTTTATGACGAGGCGTCCAATTCCAAGAGCTGGACTGAAATTCCCGAAGGCAACCACGCGGAATTCTTGTTCGTGGAAAACCAAAGGAAATTCAAGGATTGGGTGGCAGCGAATATCAACGGAAGAGTATGAATGAAAAAATGGTTTGACGCGGGTATTGGAGTTTGTTTCTACTTCCTCTGGGTATTTCTTACCCGGGAATTGAATCTATTCGTCTCTTATATTGCTTTGCTCCCCCTCTTCATTGGTTTCTTCGCCCTTCTGCTGGCTTGGTCGCTCATTCGGAGGACGAACACCAGTCTTTACAGTTTGACCGCCGCCGCCCTGGCCTCCCCTCTCTTGAACGGCTTTCGAACGGGTGAGAACAAATGGGGAATATTTATTTTCACCCTGGCCTTTTCATTTTGTATTTGGCAATTATTCCAAAGGCCGGAGGTTCCTAAAGAAAAGGAAAGGAAAAGCCGGAAACGACCGCCTGATCCAGACCGCCTTCCCCTTTTAGGCCGGGCCGCCATCCTTTCTCTTATGCTTTTGGTGGGCGCCCGGGAAAGCGACTTGATCGTTTCCAAACTTTATTTCGTGCCCTGGCCCATCTATTCCGACTACACCTACCCCGAAGGGGTCCAGAAGGTTTTCTTCAAGAGCCTGGACGGGACCGTTTTGAACGGCTGGTATTTCCACGGCAAGTCCCCCGATGCCGCCAAGAGGCCCGTCCTCCTCTATGTGCACGGGAACGCGGGAAACATGGCGGCCCAGTTTTTCCAGTTCAACTTCCTGATGGATTGGGGCTACGACGTTTTTACTTTCGATTACCGGGGTTTCGGCCTCTCGGAGGGGCATCCCAGCCGGGAAGGGCTTTGGAAAGACACCCAGGCCGCCTTCCAGGAAATGACCCTGCTCCAACCCGGCCGGCCCTACGCCGTGGTGGGCTTTTCCATGGGCGGGCCCTACGCCCTGCAATTGGCGGCCCACGAGCCCCGTGTTTTCAGGGCCGCCTTCCTCACTTGTTTCAGTTCCTTCCGTGAGATCGGAATTTACACCCTGAAAAATTGGGGATGCCCCCCTTGGGCGGCGCCCTTCCTGGGCTGGCTTTTAATCCCCAATGGTCTGGACGCCCGCGACGCGGAATTGATAGACCCCCTGCCGCCCGCCCTCTTCGTCCAGGGCACCTGGGACGGCAATATTCCCCATGAAATGACCGAAAAAATGGCCGTCGGTTACGCCGGGCCGCATGAATTCCTCCCCATGCCCAACTACCCCCATGGGGATTACTTCAAAGGGCCGTTGGGGGGAAAGTTCCACCAAGCTTTGGATGAGCTATTTGCAGGGAGGGGGAAAATATGAATCGAATTGGAAAGATATTGGGATTTCTCATCCTATGTCTATGGTTTGGAGGATGCTCAAAATATGAAGGCCCCCTCCAGGAAGGCGACATTGTTTTCCAAGGCCTCCCTTGTGAGCAAAGCGAGGCGATCAAGCTGGCAACTCACTCCCAATACAGCCACGTGGGAGTGGTGCTTCTTAAAGGCGGCAAACCCTGCGTTTATGAGGCAGTCGGCCCGGTTAAATTTACTTCAATTGACGACTGGATTGCCCAGGGGGAAGGCGGCCATTTTGTGGCGAAACGGTTGAAAAATGCAGGGAAGATCCTGCCGCCTTCCACCCGGGAAAAAATGGAAGAAGTGGCCCTGGGTTTCAAAGGAAAGGCCTACGATTGGACCTTTGAATGGTCCGACGACAAGATGTACTGCTCCGAATTAGTTTGGAAGATCTACCAGAGGGCCACGGGTTTGGAGGTGGGGAAACCTCAAAAACTGAAAGAGTTTGATTTCTCTAATCCCGTTGTTAAGGAGCAATTGAGGGAAAAATACGGGAACCAAATTCCCTGGAACGAAACTGTCATTTCGCCGGAACGAATGTTCGAATCGGATTTATTGACGACGGTCCGATCCCGGTAAAAATTATTATTTCACGTCCGCGCAAGACGCTTTGAAAGCCAGGTCGGTCGTGATAGGGGGCAGGGGCACCTGCACCGCGCCTTGGACGACCTTCAGCCTAAGCCGCCCTATCTTGACGCCCTGGTCCGTATCCCACCATTCCAGGGACCAATCCCCGTCACGGCTCAATCCCGAGAGCATCAATTTGCCGCCCTCGACCTTGGGCGTAGCAGTGCTGCCATAAGTGAAGGAGCGGGATTGCACCCGGCCCAGCACCCGGTTGCGTCCGTTCAAGGCCTTGCACCGCAGGGATCCCACGAACTGGGTCAGCGTATAAGAACCCACCTGCACCCAGTCGGTGCCGGTGGAATCCACGAAGAGTTCATGGGTGCCCGCGGGGATCTTGGCCCCGTAAACGCCGCCCGCGGTGACCGGCAGGTTGTCAACCGAGGTGGGCTTGCCATCCATGGTGATGGTGAGCTTTTGGCTGCCCCAGGAGGAGACGCCGTTTAAGGCCACACGGAATTCGGAATCCTTGGCGAGGGTGACGTGGAAGGTCGGGGGATTGCGGAACTCGGCCTTGGCAGTGCTATAGACGAAGCCCGTCAGATTGCCCTCGGAAGGGCTCACCCCGCCGTCGGAAGTGAGGGTGAACTGGTTTTCCGTGGCCTTCACGCCCCAGCCGTTGTTGCCGGGGGAAAAGGTGAGGTCGCCCGAGGAGGGCGTGGTCACCTGGAAGGCCACCGGCTGGTAGGCACGGTTATCCAGGTCCTCGCCTTCCACGAAATTGGCCAGCCCGGTCCAGCGCCAATAAAGCTTCAACGGACCCACGTAGTTGTCCCACCACCAGGGGAACCCGCCGCCGGCGGCCTTGGCCGTGAAGGAGCCCCAGTTGGTGTTGTGGATGAAAATGCCCGTGGGGTCCTTCTTACCCTCGGCGCCGCCCGCCCCGCCGATGCCCATTTCGCCCACGACAAAGGGTTTGCCCGGGTTCCGGGCCTTCATCCGGTTGGCGATGGAATCCACCACCTGGGCCATGTCCAGCCCGCCGTAATTGTGCTCCTGGGTGAACTGGAGCCCGGCCTTCCAGACGTCGATGGGCCATTTGAGGGCGTTGGCGTAGCTGGTGGTGACCAGGTGGTGGTAGGGGTCGTTGGCCTTCAGGTAATCGCCCATCTGCTGGTGGAAGGTGACCGATTCGGCCAGGTGGGTCGAATAATTGTTGGTCCATTCCATTTCATTAAAGATTTCCCAGGACTCCAGCGAGGTCGAATAGGCGTAGCGCGCGATGAGGTAGCGCCAATTGCGTTTGATCAGGTCCAGGGCCTGGGGGTTGGTCCAAAACTCGTCCGGCTGGTTGAGGAAGCCGCCCTTGGGATTGGCCTTCTTGTTGTAGGGGTTGCTGTCCCAGTTGGAGTCGTTGGTGGTGGAAAACTTGCCGTGGTTGATCAGGCAAAGCAGGGCGTAAACCTTGTTTTGCGCGCAAAGGTCGAGCAGGTAGTCCAACTCCCAGGCTTCCTTCATGCGGTCCATGTAGTTCCCGGGAAGCTTGGTGTCGGAACCGTAGGAATAGGCCCATTCGATCTCGGTGCTCCAGGGCGCCTGCCAGAGGCGGATGTAATTGCCGCCGGCCTTGGCCAGTGGGGGAAGCCAATGGTCGAAATCATAGGTGCGGTCTCCGCCGCCCCAGGCCATGTTTTCGCCCAGGGGGAAATAGGGTTCCCCATTGTCGAAGGCGAAGTATTCGGGGTCCTTGGCGGAAACCCGCACGAAACCGCGGTTGGAGGAAGCGGTCACGTTGAAGCCGCCGGCGGGCGCGACGGCCTTGCCCTTGGCATCCACGGCCGTCAGTGCGTAGGACCAGGCGCCGGTCTCATCAGGCGCGAAACGCACCTTCCAGACGGGGGAACCGGCGGGCGTGAGGGTTTCCGAATTGCCGGACTGGGTGCGCCGGTAGTCCTGGAAGTAAAACCCCTTCACGGTGTGGACCACGCCCGTGGGGGAGGTGAAGACGGCCGTCACGTCGATTTGCGCCGGGTCGAAGGGGTTGGCATAGGCCTGGCCCAGGGTGAAGCTGGCTTCCAATTTTTCATATTTGCCCACGGGGCCGTTGTCGGTCACGGGGCTGAACTGGGCGGCCCCTGCCGGAAGGGTGGAAAGGAAGAAAACGAAAGCGGTCAGTAAGAGCACGGGCAGGCGCATGGAGGCTCCTTGGTTTTGAAGTGAACCGATTTTACCCGGTTTTTAAGGCGGCCGATTTGAATTCCACCTCTTTTATCGGACTCTTGGAGATTTATTTTAGGAAGTTCCTGGAATAACATGGAACTGCGGCTGCTGAAATGGATTTGGAAAAAGATCGAAGAGGTTTCAGGGAGGGACCATGTCCAAGTGGTGGTGGAGCTTGCCGGTGCTGGGTTTGAGCCTGTTGAGCCCTTTGCCCGCCGGCGCGGAAGACGGTTATAAGCTCTGGCTGCGCTACGCCCGGGTGGAAGACCCGGTTTTGTTGAAGGCCTACCAGGCGGCTTTTTCCTCCATCGTGGTGCAAGGAAAGACCGAAACGGACCAGGTTCTATTAAAGGAACTCCAACAGGGTTTCCGGGGCCTGCTGGGGAAGTCCCTGCCCAACTCCGACCAACCCCAAGAAGGTTCCCTCCTCGTGGAGACACCCCAGTCCTCGCCCCACTTTTTTCCGCCCCAATGGGACAGGGAACTCCAAGGCATGGCCGAAGGGAGCTATGTGATCCGATCCATCGAGGTGAACGGCCACCACGTGACGGCCATCGCATCCGAAAGCCCGGTGGGGTGCCTTTACGGGGCTTTCCACCTCTTGAGGCTCCTGGGGACGCAACAGCCGGTGGACAACCTGGACCTATCGGAAAGTCCCAAGGTCAAAAGGCGGGTCCTGGACCACTGGGACAACTTGGACGGGACCATCGAGCGGGGCTACGCGGGCAAGTCCCTCTGGAAATGGCAGGAACTGCCGGGCCAGGTGGACGACCGCATCCGGGATTACGGCCGGGCCTGCGCTTCGATCGGAATCAACGGCGCGGTGCTCAACAACGTGAATGCGAATCCCCAAATCCTGACTTCGGCTTACCTGGCCAAGGCGGCCGCCCTGGCCGGCGCCTTGCGCCCTTACGGCATGAAGGTCTACCTATCGGCGAACTTCGGCACGCCCAAGGCCCTGAAGGACCTTCCCACCGCCGACCCCCTGGACCCCGCGGTGGCGGCCTGGTGGAAGGCGAAGGCGGATGAAATCTACAAACTCATCCCGGACTTCGGCGGCTTCCTGGTCAAGGCCAACAGCGAGGGCCAGCCCGGCCCCAACGACTATGGGCGCTCCCACGACCAGGGCGCCAATATGCTGGCCCGGGCCTTGGCCCCCCACGGCGGAATCGTGATGTGGCGCGCCTTCGTCTACCAGGATTCGGTGGACAAGGACCGCATCAAGCGGGCCTATAAGGAATTCACGCCCCTGGACGGCAAGTTCGACCCCAACGTCTTCATCCAGGTCAAGAACGGCCCGTTGGATTTCCAGCCCCGCGAGCGCTTCAGCCCCCTCTTCGGCGCCATGCCCAGGACCCCCCTGGCCGCCGAGCTGCAGGTGACGCAGGAATACCTGGGCCATTCCACCCATTTGGTCTACCTGGGAACCCTGTGGAAGGAATTCCTGGACTCGGACACCTACGCCAAAGGGAAGGGCTCCCAGGTGGAAAAGGTCGTGACCGGCGAATTGGACGGCCAAAAGGACAGCCTGATCGCGGGCGTGGCCAATACGGGCGACGACCGCAACTGGTGCGGCCATCCCTTCGCCGCCGCCAATTGGTACGCTTTCGGGCGGCTGGCCTGGGACCCGTCCCTGGCTTCCGAGGATATCGCCGGGGAATGGACGAGACTTACCTGGAGTAACGACGCGGAGGCGGTTACAAGCATCGTTTCCATGATGATGGCCTCCCGGGAGGCCTACGTGGACTATACCTGCCCCTTGGGGCTCAACGGCGTTTTCGAGAAAGACCTGCATTACGCGCCGGACCCGGGCATGGTGGACCCCCGCCGGGAAGATTGGTCCGCGGCCTATTACTCGCGGGCCGATACCGAAGGCCTGGGTTTCGACCGCACCCGCAAAGGCAGCGACGCGGTGGACCAATACCATAAACCCCTGCCGGATGAATTCAACAGCCTGTCCAAATGTCCCGAGAAATTCCTCCTTTGGTTCCACCACGTGCCGTGGGACCAAAAAATGAAATCAGGAAACAGCTTTTGGGTCGAACTCTGCGGGCGTTATAGCCAAGGGGTCCGGGAAGCGGGCCAACAGAAAGACCAGTGGTAATTACTGAAGGGGAAGGTGGACGGCGATCAATGGCAAGCGGTTGAAACCAAGCTGGACCAGCAAGTGAAAGACGCGGGCGACTGGCGCGACAAATGCCTGAAGTATTTCCAGGGGTTCAGCAAGAAGCCGCTTTCCACCCCGTGAATATTTAAGGAATCAGCACTACTTTACCGAAGGACCCGGGCTGCATGACCAGCTTGTGGGCTTCGCCGGCTTGGTCCAAGGGAAACTCCTTGCCGATGACGGGTTTCAAGGTTTTGTTCTTCAGCCCCTTTACCAGGTCCTTATGGATTTCCTCTTTCTCTTCCGGGGTGAGATTAAAGAGGGTCATGCCCAGGACGGTAGCGTCCCGGCCCATGATGTCGCGGGGGTTGATCTCCACGGGCCCGCGGGAGCCGATGACCACCACCCGTCCCCTCGGGGCCAATTGTCCCAGGTCCTTGCCCAGGTTCACCTGCGCGGCCATTTCCAGGATGACATCCACGCCCTTGCCGCCGGTTAGGTTCTTCAAATCCTCCAAATAGTCCGGGTCCTTGTGGTTCAACACCTCGTCGGCGCCATGTTCCTTGACCAATTGCAGGCCCTGCTCGCTGCCCGCGGTTCCGATCACCCGGAGTTTGGCGGTTTTCGCGATTTGGACCGCGGCGATGCCGACGCCGCCCGAAGCCCCATGCACCAGGACCGTCTCGCCTTTTTGGGCCCGGGCTTTTCCGAAGAGGGCCCGGTGAGCCGTGGCGTAGGGCACGCCCAAGGCCGCCCCTTGGGCGAAGGAGACGTCGGGGGGGAGGGGATGGACGTTGGCGGCATCCGCCAGGCAGAACCGGGCATAGGTGCCGGTGGCCGCGCCTTCCACATAGACCCGGCTGTCCTTTTTCACGTTTTTGACGCCCATTCCCACCGCCGCCACGATGCCTGCGCCGTCCATGCCGGGGGTGTAGGGAAGGGCCGGTTTGCGGGGGTAGGTCCCGGCGAGGATATAAATGTCCACGGGATTGATACCCGCGGCTTCCAGGCGGACCAGCACCTGGTGGCGGGCCGGGATCAGATCGGGCACTTCCTCCAATTTCATCACTTCCGGCCCGCCGAATTCCTTAACGTGGATGGCTTTCATCGCTCTTCTCCTAGGTAACGGCCGTGGGATGGAAGATTGTGGGGAGGGATGGAGTCAAAAAAAAAGCCCCTTCCTTTATAGAAAGGGGCTTCGAATCAGCCTTCGATCAGAAGTAATCCAAGGGAAGGGTTTCCCGCGGCTTGGAGTGGGGCACGAATTTGGGGGTCTTCGAAGCCAATTGCCGCGCATGGGATACATCCTCGTCGGCCAGGCCCTTTTGGATCAGGAAGTCCTGCTTGGGGAAGATCAAATCCGGATCCTGGATGCTGTCCCGGTTGGCCTTGAAGATCAAGGGCCATTGGAAGTTGTCGCTGTAGATGTCCGATTTTCCGGCGATGCCCCAAAGCGTATCGTGGTTGACGACGGTGTAGTGGCTTGAGGGGTTCTGCTTGACCGGCGCGGCGGTCGGTACCGCCTTTGGCACTTCGGTCGTTTCCACTTGTTTGGTGCCACAGCCAAATCCAAAGGCCGCGAGCACCGCCAAGGCCGCTATGGTTTTAAATTGGTTCATTTCCGTCTCCTTCAGTCAGGTGTCGATGTCCTAACTTTATTTTCATGCCCCGGCCAAGGTGAATCAAGGGGCTTCTGCGTTAAAGAGGGCTTATTCTAACCCCAACCCCTGGGGAATGCCTAGAAAAATGGCCGTTTCCCTGGGGGTTCTTCACTCCGAATGGTGATTCCCGGAATGCCGGATTCCACCCTTGACCGGGTCTTTCCCAGTTTGACCCCCGCCCCGGAAAAAGGTTCCAGCCGCCTTGGTCCTGCGGAAGAGGGCCGGCTTTCCTGGCATGATAAACAAAGCGTTAAATAGTAAAACGACCTTCCCATCTTCCCCCTTTTTTCCCTGTTTATGCGATTGGCGGGAGTGCTAATTTTGAACTGAAGAACAACCTAGACACCTACCTCACCGCTTGAAATACGGTTTCAACCCAAATCCTTTTTGGAGGAAAGCATGAATCCGATTCAAGTGAAAGCTGTGCCCGCAGAGCTCCAATCTTCCCTTCCCCAGTTGATCCGGGATCTCAAGGCGGCGCTCAGTTACGTTTCGTTTTATTCCAGCGACAGCCCCTTCGTCGTCCAGGCGGTGTCCAAATCCCACCGGGATTTGCAGAAGTTCATCGAGGCCTGCAACTCCGTCGTCCTGCGGTTGGACGATGGAAGGATTTTTCTCAACGACGCGGATATTTCGGAAGTCGGCGACCTGCCGAAGATCTTCCAGGAAAAGAAAATCCGGGGAGCGGTTTTCCTGCCGGGCCTCACCCCGGTCGAACTGACCTCGTGGATCAAGGCCGTCACCCTCCCTGTCCATGATCCTTCCACTGAGGCCCAGGAATCTTCCCACATCCGTCCGCTGTCCCGGGACGTCGAGATCGTTTTCTGGAAGGAAGAAATCCCCACTCCGTCCGGACCTGTCCGGGTGGGCAATTGGGTCGCCGCTCCCACCGAGGGTTCCCCGGAATTATCCCCCGCCGAGGCCACGGAGCCTGTTTCAACCGGCCCCATTCCAGTGGAAGGCCTTTCCACCCCGATGCCCGAGGCGGTCCCCGGAGCCCAGACCCAGGAAGCCCTTTTGAGCTTCGTGGCCGAGGCCTGGCAGCATTCCCAGCTTCAAAAGAAGAACATCGGCGCCGGACCCGAGATGGCCACCCTGACCGAATCCTTCGACAAGCTTTTCGACCGCCTTTTGGACCGGATGGAGAAAACCTCCCCCGAGTTTTCCAATATCCACCAATGGTTCAGTACTCCCGAGGGACAGCTCTTGGAGGGCCATGTGGCCACTTCCATGATCCCCCTGGTGGAGACGGCGGTGCGCAACGGCTGGATGGCGGTCTTGTTCGACCCGGCCACCCAGGGCCTGGTGGGCGAATGCCTGGCCTCCTGGGGCGCCAACGGCAAGGAGGATTTGGTGGAGATGACGGTCACTTGCCTGGCGGAAAAGCTGACCGGCGACACGCTGGAAGAACAATTGGCCCTGACCCACCTGATGGACGCCCGCCCCTGGGTGCGCAACGCGGGCCTGCTCAAAAAAGTGCTGGACGGCCTCAACCGCCTCCTGGCTTCGGAGATCGTCCCGGGACTCTACCAGACGGCGCTGCTGCTGGCCTGGGACCTGCTGGAACCGGCCCTGCAGGGAGGCGTGGAAGAACCGGCCTTGAACCTCCTGTCCACCCTGCACTTCCACGCCGACGAGGACTTCGCGTCTTTCCCGGACCGCTCGCGGATCGCCCGGCACTGGCTGTTTGAAAGGTCCAATCCCAACCTGGTCCGGCGGCTGGTTTATTCCGCCGTCAAGGCGGGACGCCTCAAGCAATACCCTCTGTTGGGGGAAATGGCGGCGCCTATCCTGGTCCAAGACTTCATGACCGCGCCGGCCACCGACCAAAGCCGGTACCCGATTGTTTTTGTGGAGATGAAGGAACCCTTGAGGTCGGTCCTGGCCGAGCGCCTGGCGGCCGCCGGGGGGGAAGAGGATGTGCGGGGCTTGGTGCCCATTCTGCGGGTTTGCGGGCTGGACCCGGGCCTTTCGCTGCAGCTTTCCGCCTGGCTTTCGAGGGGAAGCCGCGAGTTGAAACTGGACCTCCTGCAGGTCATCGAGGAAGTGGGGGACCCGGGCGGCGGACCGGCCCTGCGGCTGGCCCTTTTCGACGACGCGGAGGAAATCGCGGCCCTGGCCGCCCGCATCATCGGCAAGATCCAGTTCCATCCCGGGCTGCCCGTGTTGCTGAAGGCGGCCAAGATCCGGGAGAGCCGCTATCCGCAGAACGACAACTTCCTGGTGGCCGTTTGCCGGTCCCTGGGCGACCTGGGTTCCCCGGAGGGGGTGGCCTTCCTGGAGGAACTGGCCCGCAAGAAACCCTTGTTGATGCGGGGACGGAATTATTCCATGGCGGTGCGGCTGGAGGCGGTGCAGGCCTTGTCCAAGGTCAACCAGCCCCAGGTCTGGACCTTCCTGGGATCCCTCATGGAGGAGAAGAACCAGACCCTGCAGGAGACCCTGGACAAAATCATCCACGAGAAGATGCAGAAACTCTAACAGGGCGTTTAAAAATGCCTTTCACCCTGTCGACAGCCACGGGTTAGGAGCGAATCGGTTACTTTTTAAGCAGATGATTCGCGACATAGGTGCGAAAAAGTCTTCTCTTTAGACTTTTTCATCAGTTTGTCCCCGCTGGAGTTGGGAGGTGGGATGACCCTCCCGGCTCTTCGTCCCTGAAACGGGTCACGCCGGAGGAAGCGACGCCCAATGCTTCCCCCGGCGTTTTTATTTCCAGGAATTTGGTTTAAACAAATTTTTGATTGATGAGTCATTGCGAGGCCCAGCCCCAATCGGGGCGATTTGGGCCGTGGCAATCCCGGGTTTTTGGGTGACCCCAACAACCTGGGATTCCCACGTCGCAAATCAAGCCTATCGGCTTTGCTCCTCGGAATGACAGAAAAGGCATTCATCCAAAAAGAGATCTTAAAAGAGTTTTAGTTGGTCGGGAGAAACGGCGGCCATCGCCCGCTTTTTGCGGCCGGGTTTCGGTCCGTCTTCGGCTGGAGAAGGGTTTAGGGAAGGGGTGGGGGCGGGTTTTTCCACCGCAACGGCCGGGGTTGCCGGGGCGGCAGCCGCCACGGGCGCGGCTTGCACGGCGGGGGCGGTCTTTCCATTCGCTTCTTTGGCCTCCGCGTTCTTTTTCTTGTTTTCCACCCATTTTTGCCCGTCGGTGCAAACCGTCAGGAATTCGCACCACTGGCAAAGCACTCCCGTCTTCGTGGGGTAGCTCTTGGCCTTCTCGATGGTCTCGATCTTGGAGATGTACCTTTTCTTGAGCTGGTCGATCTCCTTGGGGCTCCGTTCCGAAACCACCTGGTCCTTCTCGAAGGCCACGAAGTGCCAGAGCAGCTTGAAGGTTTCCTTGGCCCCGTAATGGGGGTTCTGGGAGAGGCCGATCTGGTAAAGGGCCAGCTGGTCCTCGTTGCGGGCGTCTTCTTCCGACAGCTTGCGCGAGCTGGTCTTGTAGTCGTGGATCCAAAGGGTGCCTTCGCTGTCCCGCCCCAGCCGGTCGACAAAACCCTGCATCTTGAACTGGCCCTTGGGGTCCAGGTTGAAAGCCACCTTCATTTCGATGCCCTCGGTCTGGTCCTGGTCGAAGGGATGGTATTGGTGGTAATAGTTCTCGGTGAAGAGCAGGCCCTTCTGGAAGTAATCCTCCACCGTCGGCCCTTCCTGCACGATCCTCAAGGGCGCCTTGAAGCCCTTTTCCTTCTGCTTCCGGAGGGCATCCTGGAATTGGGATTCCCAATGCTTCTTGAAATAATCCACCAGCTCGTTGACCGTGGGGACCTTTAAGGGGACCTGTTGGTAGAGGTACTCCATGGTCTCGTGGAAACGGGAGCCGAGGAATAGCTCGATACCCTCGGCCTCGGGCGAGGGGCGGCGTTCGATGTAGCGGAACTGGAATTGGGCGGGGCAAGTGAAGAAAGTATTGATGCGGGAGTAAGAATAAATCGGCATAACTCAATTATAATGAATAATGAAAAATGAAGAATGAATAATTATTGGTTTTGTTTGCTGCGGCTTGTTTTCAAAATGGCAGTTAATATCCTTTCGATCTCTTGGACGTGTTGAATATAGGATTTGTAGTCAGCAGTTCCAATTTTAGAATTTTCCAAAAGCCTCAACCAATACTGGGTTTCCCGCGCCTCTTTTAAGGCAATGGACATTTTGGCGATAAAATCGCGCTTACTTTGAGCCACATCCGCTTCTTCAACGTTTGCCCCAATGCTTGTTCCGCTTCGAAGCAGTTGTTTTGAAAGAATAAATTCGTGTTGTTGTTGAAGATTTCGTCCAAGCCCGACAATTTCTAACGCAAATTCAAATGTCTTCCTCCGGATAATATTCTCCGTTTTCAATGGGTTCCATTCTCCATTATTCATTTTTCATCCTTAATTAAGTTTCTGTATCAGGTGGCAGATTCCGTCCGCGAGGTAAAGCTGCAACTCGGCCTTACGGTCGGACCAGACATAGACCTGGCCGTCCCAACGTCGGTGATAGGAAGGTTCCCAAAGTTTCTTCGTCCAGGTTTCCAGGAGTTCCTTTTCCTTGGCGTCGGTCATGCTGGACTGGTAGCGCCATTCCACCTGGCGCAGGGTTTTCGTCCGGGCATCGAAGAAGAGGTAAAAGCCGGTTACGGCCGGGTCCCGGCTGACGCCTCGGTAGACGAGGTTGGTGCCGCCGCTCATGGCCTCGTCGACGGAAAGGGGCTTGTCCGAATAGAGAAACCACTGCTGTTTGATGTCCTCCAGGGAGGCGCCCAAGGCCAGGTCCTCCACCACCTGCAGCTTGGCCAGGCCGCGGTCGGCCAGGTTGCAGCCGGTGAGAAAAAGAAGGAAGAGAAGGGCCGACACTCGACGCATGCCGACCTTCTTTTGTGAAGCGAGGAGGCCAAGAGGCCGGTATGGCACCGATTTCATTATTTCGATTATTAAAATAGATAATCGACGCATGATCGATTCCTCCAGGGGAAAACCATCATACCGCTTTTTTAAAAACAGGGCCTTTGTTAAAGTGGCCCATCCTCCGCTCCGAAAAGGAAAACATGAAACTCCTCGACCCCAAAGCCCTGCCCCACGATTTTTCCCGCCGTTACCTGTCCCCTTCAGCCGACCTGGGAAAATGGGAATCGGTGGAACCGATCTTCCAGGAATTGGAAAAGCGGCCCCTCCGTTCGGCGGACGATTTGCGCCAATGGCTCGACGACATGGGTGAATTCTACGACTGCCTCAACGAGGAAGGCTCCCTGCGGTACATCCGGATGACCTGCAAGACCGACGACCCTGAAATCGAGCGCGCCTACGTGGAGTACCTGGAAAAGGTCTCCGAGCCCAGCAAGCCCCGTTTTTTCGCCCTTTCCAAGAAATACTGGGACTGCCCCTTCCGCCCCGCCCTGCCGGAAAAGGACTTCTTCCTTTACAACCGGTCCGTCGAAAACGAACTGGCCCTCTACCGCGAGGAAAACATCCCGCTGGAAACCGAACTGGAAAAACTCTCCCAGCAGTTCCAGAAGCTCAGCGGCTCGCTCATGGTGACCTACGAAGGCCGGGAACAAACCCTCCAGCAAATGGGCCGGTACCTGGAACTGACCGACCGGAAAAAGCGGGAGGAAGCCTGGCGCCTTTCCGCCGAGCGTCGGTTGAAGGAAAAGGACAGCTTCGACGGCCTCTTCGACCAGATGCTGAAACTGCGCGTGCAGGCCGCCAAAAACGCGGGCTTCGAGAATTACCGGGACTACGCTTTCAAGCGCAAGGAGCGCTTCGACTACGGCCCCGCCGACTGCGAGGCCTTCCATGAGAGCGCGGAAAAGGCCATCAAGCCGCTGGTGGCGAAGATCCAGGAAAAGCGCCGCAAGACCATGGGATTATCCACCCTGAGGCCCTGGGACCTTTCGGTGGACCCCTCGGGGCTCCCGCCCTTGAAGCCCTTCGAAAAGACCGAGGACCTCATTGGAGGCTGCGGGAAAATCCTCGCCCAGGTCGACCCGGAGTTCGGGAAAAACTTCAGCACCATGAGGGATCTGGGCTTGCTGGACCTGGAATCCCGCAAGGGCAAGGCGCCCGGCGGCTACCAAAGCGACCTTTCCGAAATCCGAATCCCCTTCATCTTCGCCAATGCGGTGGGCCTGGACCACGACCTGCGCACCCTGCTGCACGAGGGCGGCCACGCCATGCACAGTTTCCTTTCCCGCAACATCCCCTTTTCGGCCTACCGCCACGCGCCCATGGAGTTCTGCGAGGTGGCCTCCATGAGCATGGAACTGATGGCCGACCCTTTCCTCAGCGAGTTCTACGCCGACCCGAAGCAGGCCGCCCGGTCCGTTCGGCGGCATTTGGAAGACGTGATCGCCCTCCTGCCCTGGATCGCCACCGTGGACGCCTTCCAGCATTGGATTTACATGAACCCCGGACATAGCCGTGAGGAAAGGGGAAAATTTTGGATTTCGCTGCGCCGCCGCCTGGGCGGCACGGAGGATTGGGGCGGGTTGGAGGAGGTGCAGGCCCACCTCTGGCACCGGCAACTGCACATCTTCGAGTATCCCTTTTATTACATCGAATACGGCATCGCCCAGTTGGGAGCGCTGCAAGTGTGGAAGAACTTCCGGAAGGACAAAAAAGAGGGGGTCCGGCTTTACAAGCAGGGGCTCTCCGTCGGCGGGACCCAGACTTTACCTGAAATTTTCAAATCCGCCGGTATCCGGTTCGACTTCAGCCTGAAGATGATCGAGCCTTTGATGCAGGAAGTGGAAAGGGAATTGGAGAACCTGGAAAAGCTCAGTTGAAGGCCAGCTGAAGCCCAATTTCACCGGGCCCGAGGGTGACCTTCACGTCCTTGGGTGCATAAACCACCGCGTTGCCGATCAAGATTCCTAGTGTCGCTCCAGCGATCGTATCTGACAGGTAGTGGTGGTAGCCTTCCACCCGCGCGAGGGCTGTTAAAGTGCCAAGAGCGCAGGTTTCCACCCCCGCCTGCACCCCCCAATATTTAAAAACCGCCGGTACGATGCAAAAGGCCGTGATGGTATGTCCCGAGGGAAATGAAAAGTTGTTGGAACCATCAGGCCGCTCCCGACCCACGGCATATTTGAGCACTGTAACCGTCACTGTTGCGTCCACCAGCGACTCGGCGGCGTCCCGCCCGAATTCCTGGACTTTTAAGTTATCCGTCAGGGCTCCGATACCCCAACTGCCCAGGGCCGCGCTGCCTTCCACCCAGCCTTCCCCGTAAAAATTGCCGAAGTTCCAAAGCGGTTGGGTTTTCCAATTCTGAAGGTCCGAAGCCAGGCTGTTTTGGCCGTCTAAAGTGGCCCAATCCACGGAAGTGGCCAGGCCGCCTATGGCGAGAGGCGCGATGTTCTCCGGGATGAAAAGATGGGGAAGGTCGTCCACCAGCTTGGTGGGGAAATGGCCGAGGGAAACATCCGGGTCCGGCGATTGCCAATCCCCGCCCCGAACGGGGGCCAGGGCCAAGAAGACAAGGAGGAAGGCGGGAAGAAGGGTCCTGCCGCTCAGCAAACGGCGTCGTTTTTAGGGGCGATCCCGGGTTTGAACTTCTTGTAAGCCCAAACGCCCGCCACGATGCCCACCACCGTGGCCACCGCGATCAGCTTGCCTTCACCGATTTGGGCCAGGGAAGTCCCCGGGCAGGTGCCCGCCAGGGCCCAGCCGGCCCCAAAAAGGAAGGCCCCCGCCAGGCGGCTGGGGTCCCATGTCAAAGGCTCCATCTCCACGGCTTGGCCCGAATAGGCCTTGTTGCCCGAGCGCCGCAGGAGGAAAAGGCCCAGGCTCACCACCGCCACGGAAACGATAATGACGCCGTAGAGTTGGAATTCCCGGCAAAGGAACATGGCTTCGATGCTGTCGTAGTCGGTGGCGCGGGATTTGGAGAGGAAATAGCCGAAGAGGATCCCGAATCCCAGGTAGGGAATGGGATTTTCAGCGGGCGCCAGCTTGGAAGCTTTCCGGGGGGCGGCGGTTTTGATCGCCTTCAAGCGGGTTTTGCGCGGGGCCATTAGAACACCACCTTAAAGAGGATGTTGGTCACGATCACGCCGGCCACCAGGAAGGCCAGGGTGGCCAGCAGGGACATCTTGCTGCCGATGGAAACCCCCATGATGGTGTTGCCGCTGGTGCAGCCGCCGGCCCAGCGGGCGCCGAAACCGATCAAAAAGCCGCTGAGGAGGAGCCAGAGGATCTTGTAGAAGTTGTTGCCGAAAGTGATGGCGTCCAATTGGCCGTAAAGCAGGGTCCAGCTCCAGTGGCCCAGGTTGGCCAGGAGGCCGCCCAAGGGAAGCCCCAGGATGAACCAAAGCTTCCAGTTGGTGGGGGAGGGGTTGAAGGCCGAATCCTTGGTCATGACGGAGCAGGCATCCTCGAAACCGCCGGTGACGCCCAGGCGTTTTCCCGTGAACCAGGCCAGACCCACCGCCGTCAGCCCCAAGCCCAAACCGGCGGCCCACCAGGCCCAGGTTTGGGTGAAAAGGAACTGGAACAAATGGGTGAGGAAAAGCATGAAACTGGAAGGCTGCGATGGGTTCACCGGATCCTCCTTAAAATAATTCCGCTTATTGTAGCGGCTTTACTTCAAAAATTGAAATCTCCGAATTTATGGCCCGTGACGCGCTCGTAGGCTTCCACGTATTTTTCACGGGTTTTCAACACGATTTCCTCCGGCAGCGCCGGGCCGGGAGGCGTCTTGTCCCAACCCTTCAGGGTCTCCAGGTAGTCCCGCACGAACTGCTTGTCGAAACTCTTCTGGGAGACGCCTTCCTTATAGTCCGCCTTGGGCCAGAAGCGGGAGGAATCGGGGGTCATGACCTCGTCGATCAGGATGAGGTGGCCGTTCAAGAGGCCGAACTCGAACTTGGTGTCGGCGATGATGATGCCCTTGGTGTCCGCCAGGTCCCGGCCCCGCTTGTAGACGTCCAGGCTCACTTCCCTTACCTTCGCGGCCAGGCCGTCGTCGTTCAGGATCTTTTTCATTTCCTCGAAGGAGATGTTGACGTCGTGTCCCTGCTCGGCCTTGGTGGAGGGGGTGAAGATGGGCTCGGGGATGCGGGAGGATTCCACCAGCCCCTGGGGCAGCTCGATGCCGCAAACCTTGCCGCTCTTCTGGTATTCCTTCAGGCCCGACCCGGTCAGGTAGCCCCGCACGATGCATTCGGCCGGAAGGGGCTTCGCCTTTTTGACGATCATGGAGCGGTTGACGAGCTGATCCTTGGCCTTTTGGAAAGGCTCGGGCAGGGTGGAAATGTCGGTGGAAATCACGTGGTTGGGGATGACACCCTCCACCATCTTGAACCAATAGTTGGAAATCTGGTTGAGGACCACCCCCTTGTCGGGGATGCCGTTGGGCATGATCACGTCGAAGGCCGAGATGCGGTCGGTCACCACGATGAGCAGTTTGTCCCCGAGGTCGTAGATATCCCGCACCTTGCCGCGTTTTGGCGCGGGCACTCCGGGGATGTTCGTTTGAAGAACCACTTTCGATGACATATACGCTCCTAAGGTTAAAAGGTAAAAAAGTTAAAAGGGTGAAAGGAAACCCTTAAGACTTTTTTCCAACCGGCTTATTCTTCTTTAAGCTGGAGATCAAATTAAAAATCATTCCGCTGACAGTTTTCGCCACTTCTCGAAAACGTTTGTAATCCGCATCCGAAAGATATCCTTGGTCGTGAGCTATTTCAAGTTGGGAACGAAGCTCACCACAAGAACCTTTGGCAATATATAAAAACCTTACGAATTCGGGTCGAGTTCCCCGCTCAAAACCTTCAGCAATATTTGACATCACTGAAATCGAAGATCGGCGAACTTGATCCACCAGGCCGTAGTCCTTAGCAAAGGGGATTTTGCGGGTTAAAGAATAAACTTCATTGGTGAGTTGTCGCGCTTTTTGATAAACGTTCAATTCTTCAAAGGACGCGGCCATTTCTTACCTTTTAACTTTTAACCCTTTCGACTTTTCAACCAATCCACGTATTTCTTAACTCCTTCTTCAATCGGCACAAAAGGATCTGAGTAACCTACGGCCCGCATCTTGCCCATATCGGCCTGGGTGAAGTACTGGTAACCGGCGCGGAACTTCTCGGGTGTGTCCACCCATTCGATCCTTTGCCCCAGGCCCATGGCCTTGAAGAGCGCCTTGGAGACGTCCAGGAAGGTCCGGGCCTGTCCCGTGCCGCAGTTGTAGACGCCGGGTGCCGGGCGTTTTTCCACGCAGAACTGGCAGAGCTTCACGATGTCGTCCACGAAAATGAAGTCCCGCTTTTGCTCGCCGTCCTTGATGCCATCCTTGTGGGAACGGAAGAGGGTCTGCTTTCCGGTCTTGTTAATCTCGTGGAAGCCGTGGAAAACCGGGGAAGCCATGCGGCCTTTGTGGTTTTCGTCAAAACCGTAAACGTTGAAGAACTTCAGCCCCCACCAGAGGGGCGGGACGGCCTTCTGTTCCAAAGCCCAAAGGTCGAACTCGTGCTTGCTCCGGCCGTAGACGTTCAACGGCTTGTACCGGGGAATTTCCTTGTGGTCGTCCGAATAGCCTTCGTCGCCCTTGCCGTAGGTGGCGCCGCTGGAGGCGTAAAGCAGGGGGATCTTCTTTTCCGAGCACCACTGCCAGAGCGCCTTGGTGTAGTCGGTGTTCATCTTCCACATATAGGCCTGGTCGTGGTTGCCCGTGTCGGTGCAGGCGCCCAGGTGGACGACGGCTTGGATGTCCTTGAGGCGGGGAAGTTCGTCCAACAGCTTTTCACGGTCGATGAAGGGCAGGGATTCCAGGCCCTTCACGCAGGAACGGGCGTTACGGTAATCGGGCTTGTCGCAGAGCAGGAGGTCCTTTTGTCCCTTCGTCCGAAGGGTGTGGGCCAAGCGGGCGCCGATGAAGCCATAGGCGCCGGTCAACAAAACGGTCATTGAATGTCCTATAAAACCGGGGAATTTGAGGAGGCATTATAAAACATCAATTTTTAATTCTTAGTTTTAAATTTTGAATTTATAGGTTTTTTCGACCGATATTGGCCGAAAAACGACCAACATTTTAAATTAAACATTCAAAATTATTAATTCCGGGATTGGTTTTTAAATCCCGGCAGCCGCGTGAGGGGAGCGGTCCAAGGCGAAGGGCATCAGGTCCAACGAAGGCCTTTCGCCCGCGAGGGCCTGGGCCAGCAATTGGCCTGTCACCGCCGAAAGCAGGATGCCATGGGTGAAATGGCCGGTGGCCCAATAAAGGCCGTCCTTGCCCGGCACCCGCCCCAAATAGGGCCAGCCGTCCAGGGAGCCGGGCCGAAGGCCCGCCCAGGTATCCTCGATCAACTGTTGGGAAAGGCCCGGCAGCACCTTGGCCGCGCCGGACTTCAGTTTTTCCATGCCTTCGGGCGTGGTGATCTTTTCAAAACCAGCGTCCTCCAGGGTACTGCCGACGAAGATGTGGCCGTCCAGGCGGGGCACCAGGTAGGTGAAGGCTTTTTGCAAACCGGAGAATAGGATGTGCCGCAGGGTGCCCGGCTTGGTGCGGAACATGACCACCTGGCCCCGGAAGGGCTTGGCCTGCAGGTGAAGATCCAGCTTCTCAGCCAGGCTGCCCGACCAGGCCCCCGAAGCCACCACCACCGCGTCGCCCTCCAATACCCCCTTGGGCGTGCGCACGCCGATCACCTGGCGGCCCTTGATGAGGAAATCGTCCACCGGTTCCAGCTCCCTCAACTGCACTTTTCCCTTTTGCAGCACCTGGAGCAGGGCACGGGTCAGGCGGGGCGAGCGGACCTGGCGGGTTTCCTTCAGGTAAAAGGCGGATTTCACCTTCGGGGAAAGGCTGGGTTCGATTTGGGCCGCCTGGGCGGGGGACAACCATTGCCCGGAAAAGCCGAAGGTCTTCAGGTTGGCTTCCATGCGGTGGATGGCGGTTTCTTCCTCGTCGTTGAAGGCCAGGTCCAGGCTGCCCGAGTCCAGCAGTTCGGGGTCCACGCCGCTGTCCTTCTTGAGCCGAGCGGTCCATTCGGGGTAAAGGTCGTAGGATTTCTTGCAAAGGGCGAAGAAGGCACCGCCCACGCCCGAGGCGCTGCGCAGGTCCAGGTAGCCGGCCCCGGCCCAGGAAGCCTCCCTGGCGAAGGGCCCCTTGTCCAGGACCACCGCTTCCATGCCCCGGCGAAGGCAGTTTTCGGCGATGGAAAGGCCCATGACCCCGCCGCCGATGATGATGACCCGAGAACCCAAAGGCTTACCTCAAGGAATTTTTGGAGAAGGGCATTATAGCCTTCCTCTTTATTTTAAGTTGTCATTGCGAGCCCCAGCCCCAATCGGGGCGTTTTGGGGCGTGGCAATCCCAGGTTGTGCTTTTGGGACAAAACCTGAGATTCCCGCGTCGCAACCCAAGCCTATCGGCTTTGCTCCTCGGAATGACGACATAATAAAAAAGCCTTCCTCCCCGCCTGGGAGGAAGGCTTCAGGCGACTTGAAGCTTGTTGGTTACTTTGTTGCGTCAGGCTTGGAATCGTCGGCCTTGGCGGGAGCGGCCTTGTCCTTCATGGGCTCGGCCGAATCGCCGGCAGCGGCCGGGGCGGCCGAAGCATCCGCGGCAGAGGGCGGCATCAGGAAGGCGTAGGGACGGACGGCGCGGGCCTTCCAGCCCTTGCCGCCGCGGTTCACGATCACGCTGTAAACATGGACCTTCATGGGGCCCGCGTCGGTTCCATCGGGCTTCTTCATTCCCGTTACGTTACCCGTGCAGTCGACGAGGGCGAGGTTGGGCATCACCCAGACGAAGCTGAAGTCGTCGAAGGTCTGCTGGGTTCCCTTGAGCATGCCGGAAAGATCGGATTCGACCACCTTCAAGACTCCGTTCGATCCATGGCCTTCCATTCCCATGGGATTGATGAGGGTAGCGTCATCGGTGAAGTGGGAAGCAACGCCTTTGGCGTCCCCGGCTCCCCAGGAATCGGAGAGTTCGGCGAAAGCTTTCTTGATGCCTTCCTCGTCCCCGCCGGCGGGCTTGGCCATCTTGGCCTTTTTAGCCGGAGTGGCTGAGGCGGTATCCGCGGCGGCTGCGGGGGCGGCAGCTGCGGCCGCGTTCTGGTCTTGTGCGAGCAAAGGCGAAGCGAAGAGCAACAGTCCAAGCACTGCGAAGAATTTCTTCATAGGCTCATCTCCTTGAAAAATTCGGGTTGAAAAAAAGGCCCCACCGGTTTTGAACGGCATCCAAGCCGGTTGAAGCGCCGATTTCGTCAACTTCTCCATCGAGAACCGGCACATTATCTACTCCCCCTTTCCGAGCGTCAACTTCGCTAAAATCCTTCCGTCAGACTTGTTCCTTCGGTTGGGAAGTTGTAATGTTTTTAGCCGGTTGAAGCGGTTACCCTGGAGGTATTTCATGCCGACCTTCAATAAAATAAAGAGAATCAAAGATGCCGGTATCGCACCGATTTCATTATTTACTTATCTCTAAGGAGAATCGGCACATGCAGAAATATTTAACCGTTTGTTTTCTTTTGTTCCTTTATATGGCTTGTCCGCCCCTCTCCCGGGCCGCGGCCCCCGGTTTCTTCAAAATCGTATGGAAAGAGGGCAAGGCCTGGTTTGTTTCCCCCTCCCATAAGCCTTTCCTTTCCATGGGCGTCAACGCCATCGACGACCAGTCCTACCGGGCCACCAACGATGACTACTACAACCCGGTGAAAAACCAGTACGACGGGGATAAGAAAGCCTGGATGAAGGGCGTTTTCACCCGGTTGAAACGGTGGCATTTCAACACCATCGGCTGCTGGTCGAACGACGATCTCACCACCCAGAAGTTTCCCTATACCCCCATGCTTTACATCGGCCGGGGCGGCAAATGGGACGACGTCCTGTTGTCGGTCTTCACCGACGAATTCGAGGCGCGGGTCCGGGAGAACGCCCAAAAGGCCGCGAAACTCAAGGACGATCCCAACCTGATCGGCTATTTCCTGGACAACGAAATGCCCTGGTGGGGCGATTACGGCTGGCGCTCGGAAGGCCAGAAGACCCTGCTGGAAAAATACGCCCTGGGCGGGATCGACGACGCCAACAAGGCCGCCCTCAAGAAATTTTTCGAGGACAAGTACGACAAGGACATTGAGGCTTTCGACGACGCCTGGAAACAAAACCTGAAAAGTTTCGATGAATTGGAAGGGCCGGTAACCCTGGCGGTCAAGACCCGGAACCAAAAAGAAGCCGCCGAGGAATGGGCGGGTCTGGTGGCCGAGCGGTATTTTTCCGTGGCCACGAAGGCCCTGCGGGAAGCGGACCCCCACCACCTGATCCTGGGCGTGCGTTTCGCCGGCGAGGCCCCCTGGGCCGTGGTGGAAGCCTGCGGCCGATACTGCGACGTGGTGTCGGTGAACCATTACGCCAAGAGTGGCGACATCGACCAGAACCTGCTCGACAACTTCTACGCCAAGTCCCAGAAGCCCATCCTCATCACCGAATATTCCTTCAGCGCCATGGAAAACCAGAGCGGCGACCCCAACACCCACGGCGCCGACGTGTCCGTGCCCACCCAAAAGGACCGGGTGGAACATTTCAACCGCTACGCCCACGAGGCCCTCAGCCTTCCTTATATCGTGGGGCTGCACTGGTACGAATGGGCCGACGAGTCGCCCGAGGGGCGCTTCGACGGAGAGGATGCGGACTACGGCCTGGTGGACATCCACGACCATGAATACACCCTGATCACCCAGGCCCAGGCCAAGATCAACCTGATCGCCGCCTCCCTGCACAAGAAGTCCGACGCGGCTCTACCCCAAACCTTCCAGGAACCCAAGGGGGTGGATTACCGCCGGGCCGACGCGGGGACGACGGTGGCGGCCTCCCGCGATTTCCTCAAGATCGACAAGACAGCCCATGTGGATACCTGGGGCGATAACGGCAAGGGGGGCAAGGCGGTAGCCAATACCACCACGGGCGTGATCGCGCTGGATTACGAGACAGGCACGGGCTGGGGCTGCGGTGCTTCCATGCCTTGCAACATCCAACCCCTCGTGGCCTGGGGCATCGCAGACCTGAGGGGCTACAACTTCCTCGACTTCAAGGCCTTCGTTCCGGTGGGCGTCACCTTCGATGTTTACATGAGCGAGTCGGGTTCGGCCGCGCCGGGTATGGCCCAATACGCCGGCCAAAACGGGGCCGACGGCGAATCCTATTCCTTCCCGCCCTTCACCGGCACGGGAAAGTGGGAGGACTACCGGGTGGACCTGTCCGAACTGGAGCTTCGCAACAGCTGGGGCAACCAGAAGGGGAACAAGATCCTGGATACGCAGGCCATCTCGGACGTGCAGCTCTACCTGCCCGGCAACCAGGGCGCGGGACGGATGCTGGTGAAGGATCTGGTATTCCGGGTGAAGTAAGCTTAGTTGAGGAGGCCCCCATGCAAAAATTCCTTTTTCTTTTCAAAGGTCTGGCTTTGAACCCCCAGCAAGTGACCGAGTCCTATTCCAACAAGTGGGTGGACTATATGGGCAAACTGGTCCAAGGCGGCCACTTGGAGGCTGGGTCTCCGCTGGAACCCGGCGGCAAGGTGGTTGTGGGCCAGGACAGCGTCTCCGATTTCAAGGGCGAGCAGGTCGACATCTACGGCTATTTGCTCATCAAGGCTTCTTCCCTCGACGAAGCGGTGGAGCTTTCCAAGCAGGCGCCCCATATGGCCCTCGGCGGCACAACGATCGTGAGACCCTGTAGGGAAGTTCCATAAGGAAACGCACCAGGCTCGAGTTCAACCCGGGGAGCATAAAAAGGTAAATATCGATGTCGAAAACTGTCCCAAATGTGGTCTTGAAAATAAATTCAAAAGTCTTTTTTGCAGAGCTTGCGGGACGCCCATTTCTGATAAGCCGAAACGGGTAGGCATGAATAGAAGGAAAAATAGGTTAAATGCGAATCAACGCCTAGATAGAATTTTGCTGGAGGAAAGAAAAAAACTCTACGGGTTTGTCGTGTTTACAGGTTTTTTTATCATCGTTTTTTCAGTTGTTTGTTATTTTTATTTCAATGCTTTTGGCCATTTCATTCGTCATCCGCGAATAGTGATGATTGGAATTTCGAGTTTTTTTATCACGAGGGCTATTTGGTATTTATTTGAAAAACTTTTTAAAATTAGCCCCCCGTTTTAATAAGAGTCCGGGTCATATAATGTGTTTTGAAACCGCATTATCTCAAATTTGATGGTTCGCAAATCGTACGGAACGGGGAGGGTTGTTAAATGAGCCCGCTTAACTTGAAACCTATCGGTAAAGTCCACGAAGGAAAGATCGTCATCGACTCCAAATGGGCCAAGGGGCTCACGGGCATCGAAGGCTTTTCCCACGTGGTTGGGCTTTTCTGGATGGACCGCGCCCACAAGCCCGACATGTTGATCCACCCGAAGAGCCGGATAAAATTTCCAGATATCGGGTTCCTGGCCACCCGCACGGCGCACCGTCCCAATCCCATCGGCCTGACAGTCTTGAAGCTGATCAAGCGCAAAGGCAACGTTCTCTTTGTCAAAGGTTTGGATGTTTGGGAGGGAACGCCGGTGTTGGACCTCAAGCCCTATACCAAGCGGGAGATCCAAGGCTACCGCCTGCCCGGCTGGGTGAAGAAACTCGACGCCCTGGAAACGGACCCGCTGCGCAAATACGGAACTTAAAACTCCTTTAACCACAGAGGGCACAGGGTACACAGAGTACGGCGGGTAAGATTTTCGACCAATGAATACAGATAAATTTTAATTAAGAAGACTTCAAGAAAAACCGATGTTTGTCCATAAAGAATAAGGTTTTGGTTTGCTCTGTGACCTCTGTGTACTCTGTGGTTCAAGTTGTCTTGATGTGAGGTGTTGATGGAAGTCACGCAGACCCTTTACGTCCATACCGTTTCCGCATGGCGCACCTGGCTGAAGAAACACCAAAAGACCTCCAAGGAAATCTGGCTTATCTATTACAAAAAGGACAGCGGGAAGCCTCGCATCTCCTACAACGACGCGGTGGACGAGGCCATGTGCTTCGGCTGGATCGATTCCACGGTCAAGGCCATCGACAAAGACAGCTTTTGCCAGCGCTATTCCCCCCGCCGCAAGGGCTCGCCCTGCTCGGAAATGAACAAGGCCCGCGCCCACCGCATGATCAAAGAGGGAAGGATGACCCCGGCGGGCCTGGAGGCCCTGCAGGGAGTGTTGGGCCATGGGGCGAAAATCACGAAGCGGGGGATCCAACACCCGAAGGGCTGGGTCATCCCCAAGGATATCCTGGCGGCCATTAAAAAGGATAAGGACACCTGGAAACACTTCCAGAAATTCCCGGAGACCTACAAACGCATCCGCATTGCCTTTATTGAAGGCGCCCGCAAGCGCCCCCAGGAATTCAGCCGTCGACTCAACAGTTTTTTGCGCCGGACGGCCCAAAACCAGAAGTTTGGAATGATCCAGGAATAACCAGACAAAAATTGGTATTCTTAAGGGGCTTTGGCCGGCATTCATCCCCAAGGAACTGATATGACGACCTTCCGAAAAATCGTTTTAATCTCCTCGGCGGTTATCCTCGTTTTGGCGGGCCGGCTTTCGGCCCAGACGGTTGTCACCACCAACGCGGGGGATGAAAGCAACGGCTCCCTCGGCTGGGCCGTCACCACCCTCAACAACGCGGGGGCGGGGGCCATCAGCATCGGTAACGTAGGCACCATCACGCTTACCCAGCCTTTACCCGCCTTTACCCAGGATGTCACCCTCCAGGGCGGCAGTTCCAACGTCATCGGCTCTCCTTTCTCTTTCCAGGGGTTTACCCTCGATTCCGCCGCCGCACTCACCCTCACGAACAATACGGGGTTGGATACGGCCATGACGGCCACTTCCGGGAACCTTTCCAATAATTCTTCCTTTTCCTTCACCGGCGGCGCGGGCGCGACGGGAACGGGTTTAGGTGGCGGCAACGCCGGCTCGGCCTCGGTGACGACGACCTCCTTGGCCCTTTCCGGCGCCCAGGGGACCATCGAAGGCGGTTTAGGCGGGGCGGATTCCTATCAAGACGGAAATGGCGGCTCAGCGACTCTCTCCACCGGTTCCCTCACCCTGGATACGGCGGCCCAGCTCCAAGTGGTTGGTGGCAGTGTGGGCCTGGGCAACGGGGCCCTGGGCAACGGCGGCAACGCGGTCCTTACGGCCAACTCGGTTTCCTTGACCGGATCGGGCACCCAGTTGGCCCTCTTCGGCGGCGACGGCGGAAGCCCCCAGGCGGTCAACACCGGGCCGGGGCCGGTCAATGGCGGCGACGGCGGTTCGGTTTCCTTCGCGGCTTCCTCGGTTACGATGGATTCCCAGGCCCTCTTCACCGTCACCGGCGGCCAGGCTGGAAGCGTTTCAGCCACCAGCTCGGGCCGGGGTGGAACGGGCGGGTCCGTGACGGTTCTTTTAGGAAGCTTGGATTTCACCAACAGCGGTGCCTTGAGCATCGTGGCCGGGGATGGCGGCACAGGTGCCAAGGGCTGGATCGGCGGTAATGCCTTCGTGACCGTGGGCGCGGCCAACCAGGGAACGGGTTCGACCCTCAGCATCGTCAGCGGCATCGGGGGCGGCAATTCCAGCGGCGGTTCCGTCAACTTCTTCGCCGCTTCCCAAACCCTGGCCTCGGGTGCGACCTTCATCGCCCAGGGCAACGCCGGGGGCTCGGGCGCGTCGGCGGGCGGCAATGGCGGCTCGGTACAGGTGGGCGTCCAGGCCTTGACCCTCACTTCCGGTTCGCTTTGGGAAGTTTCGGGCGGGGCGGGAGGAACTGGAACCTCCACCAACGGCGCCGGCGGCAGCGCCTTCGTCAATATCCACGACCTGGAAGGGTCGGGTACGGTCAGCATGGGCGGGCCCGGCCAGGATACCCTACAATTGACCAACGGAAATTTTTCGGGCGTCATCGCCGGCAGTGAAGGCCTGAACCTCACCGGTTTCGGCACAGTGACCCTCACGGGCAACAACACCTATAGTGGCGGCACCACCCTTTCCATCGGAACGGCCGTGGTCAACAACGAGAACAACCTGGGAACGGGCAACCTGACCCTGGACACGGGTACCCTGGTCCTGGGCAACTTCAACACCACTAAGTCCATCAGCCTGAGCTCCAACGGCGGAACCATCGTCACAACCCCCACCGACATCGCCCTTTTCAGCGGTGTCATCTCCGGCCCGGGCGGCCTGCTGTTGACGGGGGGTGGTTCGGTCATCCTCAACGCGGTGGACAGCTACACGGGCCAGACCACGCTTGCCGATGGAAGCCTGGTCCTGGACGGCGGGTCCCAAGTGGGGGGAGCGGTGGTGGTTGCGGGCGCCGCCTCCACGCTGACCGGAACGGGCAGTATCTCGGGCGCGGTCACCAACAACGGTACGGTGCAAGCGGGGTCGGGTTCCGCTACCGGCACCCTGGCGATGGGCGCTTACACCCAAGGCGCGGGCGGAACCCTGGACGCCCTTGTCTCCCCGACCGGCGCCAATAGCCTCGCCGTGGCGGGTGCGGCCAGCCTGGCCGGGGCGGTCACGGTGGACCAGACCGCGGGCACCTATACGGGTTTGCGCTACCGTTACGTCCTGCTCTCGGCCGGATCGCTGGCTGGGACCTTCACTACGACGGATTTTACTGTCCTGCCCAGTTGGAACCCTCTCGTAACCTACGGCTCCAACGCGGTGACCTTTATCCTTTTCCACAACGTGGATTTCACCCCCTGGGCCGTGGGGGCCAACCAGACGGCGGTGGCACAGGCCTTGAACGCGGCGGTTCCAACCGGCAGCGACAGCCTGGTCAACAAGCTAAACGAGATCAACCAACTACCCTCGGGCCAGGGGCTGGCCCTGGGCCAGTTAACGGGCGACCTCTACACCGCCCTTCCGGGAATCCTCTTGGACAACGCGCAGTTCGAGGACAGCCTGCTCTTCGACCGGCTCGACGGCGGCACAGGTACGGGCATGGGTTCGGCCCAGGCGGGCCTTGTTCGCAACATCCTTTCGGCGGAAGTTTCAGGCCCAGGCGGCCAGGCCGCCGGCTTGGCGAATCCCGGTGCGGGCGGCCTGTGGATCGAGAACACCGACAGCGCAGGGTCGGTCAACAGCGACGGCAACGTGGAAGGTTTCAACCAATCCAACTACGGGTTCCTAGCGGGCTATGATACCGAGCTTTCCAAGGGGCTCACCGGCGGGATCATGGGCGGCTGGGTGCACACGGACGCCACGGGAACCTATACGGGCGCCAAGGCGGGTGTGGACAGCGCCCAATTCGGCGTCTATGGCAGCAAAAAGTTCGGCGCGGTGGAACTGGGCCTGGTGGCGGGCTATGGCTTGGACCACCTGACGGCCAACCGCACGGTTTCCATCGGCAGCGACGTGACGGCCCTGGCGGGCACCGCGGACGGCAGCCAGATCCAGGCGGCGTTGCAGGGGTCTTACGACCTGGGGGTTCCAGGCTTTACCCTGAAGCCCCTGGCGGGAATGGCCTATGCCCATTTGAGCGAGAATGCCTTTACGGAAACCGGCTCGGACAGCCTGGCCCTGGCGATACCGGCCCAAAGCACCGATTCCCTGAGGCCTTACCTGGGCGTGGAGGGAAGCAAATATCTTGTCGTGGACCAGGACCTGGGATTACTGCCCCGGCTCAATCTTTCGGTCAGCCAGGAGCTGATGGCATCGGCTACCAGCTTCCAAACTTCCCTGTCCGGTGCCACAGGCAACCCCTTTACGGTCACCGGAATCACGCCCTCGGCCACGACCATCGGCGTGGAGGCGGGGGCCAGGCTCATCTTCGGCAAACAGCTCAACCTCTTTGCCAATTACCAGGGCCATTTCAGCGCCACCGAAAACCTCAACACTTTCAACGGCGGGTTGGATATTTCGTTCTAGCCAACGAGTCTTTTCGGACATCCTTCATCATTTATTTAGTCCCCCTCACCCCAACCCTCTCCCTGGTAGGGAGAGGGTTGGGGTGAGGGGGACATTAATTCATTAATCTTTTCTTTTAATCCTGAACCGCCGTTTTTCGTCCGCCAGCCTCCGCTTCCTCCCGCCCGGTACGGCCCTAAATCCGGGCCCTCCCCGTCTTAACCCTGTAAGCTTTAAAAAAACGGGTTCCCTAGGAGGCACCATGACCATCACCGATACCGTCCTCGTCAAACAACCCCACGGCCTTCACCTGCGGGCCGCGGTCAAGCTGATCCTCTTAAGCCGCAAATACAAAAGCCGCATCACCCTCAAGAACGGCAGGACTTTGGCGGACGCCCAAAGCATCCTGGGCATCATGAACCTGGGGGCGGCGCATGGGACGGAACTGGAAGTGGTCTCGGAAGGGGACGACGCGGGGGAAGCCCTGGCGGAAGTACGGGAATTCTTCAACCATCCCCAAAGCTGGTCCTAAGTCCTGCGGGCCTTGCCGCTTTTAGGACGGGCGATTTGGATCTTCATCACCGCCTCCATCAAAAGCCCCACCAGGATGGCGAAACCCAATCCCAGTGACGTCTCGATAAAGCGGTCCGTGGCGTAAACCCAGGGGGAATCGCCGTGGAACAGGATCACGATGCCGGTGATATAGCCCGTGATCTTGGCGGCCTCCCGCAGGCCGGTCAATTCGCAGAGAACGATCGAAACCAGGACGCCTCCCGCCATGACCAGCGGGCTGTGGCCCAGGAAGGTGCCGATACCCCCGCCCAGGATAGCCCCGATGACGTTCCCGACCAGGCGAAGCAGGCCGGTGCGCCGGGTGACTTCGGGGGAGGCGTCGGTGACGACGATGGCGGCGATGACCGCGTAAATGGGATAGTCCATGCCCAGCCGCAGGGCCGTCCAGGCGGCCAGCAGGCTGGCGATGGCGGCCCGCAAACCGATCTGAAGGCCGTAGGCCGGGCTTTGGGACGGGGGTTTGGCGGGTTGGCTTGCCGGTGTTTTTGAGGTTTTCATTTCCAATCCACAATGAGCGCATTTCCGGCCCAAGGCTACTTTCCAATCGAAAAGATTGCCCCCGGTAACCAAACTATATAAGAACCGCTGATGGCATCTTGGACAATTAAGCCTTTGATAGGAAATTCTTAAGAGAATCCAGGCCAAAAAATAGAAAAAACCAAGGGCGAGGCTGGGCACGAACAACCAAGCCCAAATTTTCGAGAGAAACTCCAAACCTATTCCCAATAGAGGAAACGTAAAGAACATTCCAATAACGGAATAACCGAGATTGTTTCGCCTCTTGAAGAACGCTTCATACTTATCGGTTTTCATTTGAAGGGAGGCGAAGGCTCAGGCCGGAACCAGCGAATCGTAGGAACGGATCTTGGCGATGACTTCTTCGATCAGGTAATCGGGCGTCGAGGCCCCGGCGGTGATGCCCACCTTGTTCTTCCCCTCGAACCACTTGGGGTCCAACTCCTGGGCCGTCTCGATATGGTAGGTGGCCTCGGGCAGGTTCATCTTGCAGGTGTCCGCCAGCTTGTGGGTGTTGCTGGAATTGCGCCCCCCGATGACGACCATGATGTCCACCGTCCTGGAAAGGGCGGCGGCGGCGCTCTGGCGGTCCTTGGTGGGTTTGCAGATGGTGTTGACCGGCACCACCTCGGCGCAACGGGCCTTCAAAAGGGTCACGAACTTGTCGAACTTCTCCATCAAAAGGGTGCTCTGGCAGACCACGCCGATCCTCGATCCCTCGGGGACGTTGGGGATATCCTCTTCGTGGTACACGATGACCGGGTTCTTCATGCGGCTGGCGATGCCCTTCACTTCCACATGCTTGGGGTCGCCGATGATGACCATCTGCAGGCCCTGGGCTTCCAGTTTGTGACCCTCGTTATAGATCTTGGTGACCAGGGGGCAGGTGGTGTCCACGATCTCCAGGTTGCGTTCCTTCATCTGGCTGATCACGTTGATGTCCAGGCCGTGGGCGGTGATGACCACCTTGTTGTCCTCGACCTCCTCCAGCTTGTGGACGATCTTCTTGTTGAGGGAGGCCAGGCGCGCCACTTCCTGGGGGTTGTGGATGAGGGAGCCGAAGATGAAGGCGCGGTCCATGGTCTCGGCCTTCTGGATGGCCTTCTTCACGCCGAAGCAGAACCCGGCGGCGTTGGCGATTTGGATTTCACGGGGCATTCAAAACCTCTTCTTTCAAACTCGGAAGGTCATTATATATAGTAGGCATTGAATTAAAACCCCTCGTCCTCCCCAAAGGATCGGTCCTTGGCGATTTCCCTCTATTTAGGCCCCTACCAGCCCTTCCTCGAAAACGAACTTGCCGCGACCGTCCAAACCCTCCGTCAATCCGATCCCTTGTCACCCTTGGTTGTCTTGGTCCCCAACCGGGCCCTGGTCCGGCACCTGCGGGAGGAACTGGCCCGGAGGAACGGGTCGACTGTCAATCTGCGTGTCCTAACCCTGCACCAATTCCTACTCGAATTCACCGAGGAAAAATGGATCCGGGAGGAAACCCGGCTCCTGCCCGAATCCATCGTTCCCTGGGTGCTGCGCGAGAACGCCAAGAAGGTCCGGCCCAAGGGCGGCGGGCCCTTTGCGGCGGTGGACAAGACCCCCGGTTTCCCCAAGACCCTGCGGGCCACCCTTTCGGAACTGCGCCAAGGGGGGGTCACCGCCAAGGAATTGGCCGAATCCGCCAAGGCTATCGGCAAAGCCCGGGACCGCAAGCGCCTGGGGGAGAAATTGGCCGAATTCGCCGCCCTTTTGGACGAGAACGGGCGGTGGAAAGCCAAAAACCGTTGGAAGGATCGGGAAGACCTCTATGAGGACGCGCTGGACTTACCTGTTCCCGCCGCCGCCGTCTGGACTTACGGGTTTTATGACGCCTCTGTTCTGCAACAAAAAGTTCTACTCCACTTAACCCAAAAACCTAGGATTGCCACGTCGCCAAACGCCCCGATTGGGGCGGCTCCTCGCAATGACAGTCATTGGTTCATCCCTTATGAAGAGGACCACCCGGCTTTCGAGTACGCGAAACCGTTCGTGGATTGGGCGAAGACGAAGGGAAAGGTGGCAAAGGTTGAAAAGTGGAAAGGTGAAAAGGGAACGGCCTTAGGAAGGCTGCAATCTGACCTATTTAAATCGGACGACTTAACTGAGATCACCACGCCCCAAAGCGCGCCGATTGGCGCTGGGGCTCGTGATGACGGCAATTTTGAAAATTCGACGGTCAAGGTCCTCCTTTGTCCCGGCGAACCCCGGGAAATGCGGGAAGTGGTGCGGGCCGTCACCGAGGAAGCCGAAAGGCGAAAAACCCACTTCTCCCAATGCGGGCTGTTGCTTCGACAACTGGAAACTTACCGGCGCATGATCACCCCCGCCTTCGAGGACCAGCAAGTCCCTTTGGCGAAAAAACCCTCCATCTACCTGATGGAAACCCCCGAAGCCAAGGCCTTCCTCCTCTTGTTGGACTGTTTCCAGTTGGAATTCGCCCGGGAAAGGCTGATGGACTTCCTGGCCTCTCCCAACCTGGACTCCGAGGGGTTCGGGGTGAGGGAAGAGGATTGGAACCCCCATCTTTGGGACCAGGCTTCCAAGGAAGCGGGCGTGGTGGAAGGGGAGGGGGCCTGGATCGACCGGCTGAAAGAATACGAAAGGCCGAGGTCCGGCAAAGCCTCGTTTGACGAGGAGGGATTCTCAACGGGGGACTCCGCCTCCCTCTCGGCTTTCCGGGTGAAGGTGCTCCAAACGCTTTTCGACGCAAGGCACCGGTTTGACAAGGAAAAGAACTGGGTCGGGAAGGCGGGGATCCTTTTCGACCTGGCGGAAAAAATTTTCGTGAAGTCCGACGCCAAGGAAGAGTTGAAGACCCTGCGGCGGGGCATGGAGATCCTTTCCCGGGAATCCTTCACGGTGGAGAAGGACGAACTGGGGGCCCTCCTCTCGGGGCTTATGGAAGAGGTGAAAATTCCCTGGAAGGCGCCCGAGGCGGGCGGGGTCGAAGTGTCGGACCTCATGCAGGCCCGGGGCGTGCCCTTCGACGTACTCCTCCTGCCCGGCCTGGTGGAACAGGGTTTTCCCCGGGTACCCCGGCCCGACCCCCTGCTCCTGGACGAGGAGCGGCGCATCCTCAACGAGCGCTTTTCCGGCAAGGCCAAGGTGCCCGAAAAAGCCGAGGGGCGGCTGGAGGAGAAACTGCTCTTCCTGCTGGCGGTACGCGGCGCCCGGCAATGCGTCATCCTCACCGCCTCCCACCTGCACCCCGGCACGGGGGCGCCCCGGGTCCCTTCCAGCTACCTGCATGAGACCCTGCGGGCGGTCACGGGCGAGCGCCAAACGAAGTGGGGGGATTCCCCCTATGTCCGCAAGGTCGCGGTGTCCGATTGGGTGCGTGACGCGGGCGAGACCCGTGTGGACGACCTGGAAGAGGTCTTGAGCCGCTTCCAGGAAGCCCGGGAGGGAAATCCCCTGCCCGCCCAGGCCTATGCCGCCCAGAAGCCTTTTTTCGACGAGGCCCGGAAGCTCCTCAAGGAACGCCAGGGAAGCCGCAAGTTCACGCCCTATGACGGGGTCTTCCAGGACCCCGCCGCCGTGGAAAAACTCCGCCACGACTATTCCCTCAAGGCCAAGACCCTCTCGGCCTCGCGGCTGGAAACCTACGCCGCCTGCCCGCTGCGCTATTTCTACCGCTATGTGCTGGGGCTGCAGGTGCACCCCGAACCGGAAAGGGTTTTCCAATTGGACCCGGCGGAAAAGGGCAATCTCATGCACTCGATCCTGGAAGAGACACTGGACCGGGGAAAGCAGGACGGCTGGCTGAAGGACCGGAACGGGGAAAAAGCAGCCCAGGCCCTGGCCGAAGAGACCCAAAAGACCTTCCAGCAGTTTGAAAAAGACGGGGTGACAGGCTCCCCAGCGCTCTGGCAATGGAGCCAGTTCAGCCTGGGCCTCGACTTACGAAAAGCCCTCAAGAAGGTCCTGGCGGATGAGGAATGGACCCCGGTGGACTTCGAAAAAGCCTTCGGCCGCGAAGGCCAGCCCGAGGTGACCTTTGAAACCCCGGCGGGGACTTTCCGATTGGAAGGGTTCATGGACCGGGTGGACCTGTCGGCGGAGGGGAAACACTTGAGGGTGGTGGATTACAAATCCGGGAGCAAGGACGGGTTCAAGAACGACAGCGTGAAGGAAGGCACCAAGATCCAGATGCCGCTCTACCTCTGGGCCTGCCGCACCCTTTACCCCGGGGTCGTGCCGCAAGAGGCGGTCTATGAGTTCCTTACCGCCAAGGGCGATTATGGTTCCATCGGTTTCGACGCGAGTGATTGGAAAAAGGTCGAGGAACCCCTGAAGGCCCTCCTCACCACGGCGTCCGAAGCGGTGGAGCAGGGGTTGTTCCCGGCGGTCGCCAAGGCGTGCGACCGGTGCGATTACCGGACCCTTTGCGGGCCAGGGGTGGAGAAGCGGGGGGAAAGAAAGTTAAGAGATCAAAAATTAGAAAAATATTTGAAGTTGACCGAATTGCCATAAATGTGAACGAAAAAGGGATTTGAATTAATGAACGATGACATCAAAATTTTAATTGAATTACTTAATGCTGAAGGGCGACCTGATATTTCAGAAATTTTTCAAAACGCAGTAAGTGAGCTTAGGGTTTCAGATCAATATGGGAGTTACTTATTTTCTTTAATTTCTAGTTTTTTAATTTATTTGCCACCGAAAGCTTACGTAAAAGCAAAAAAATTAAAAGAAGAAGACATCAAGTTAATTTTGGAGTTAGTTTGTGGAATATATCCTTTACAAGACAATGAACCGGAAGTTGTTAAGATCGAATTCATAGTTCAAAAAAATTACTCAACCCAAGAAGTAACAAATCAAAAGACATCTAATTCTCGAAAAGAACTTTATTCATTGAAAGGTTTAATTGGAGATGGTGGTTTTGCCGAGGTTTTTGAGGCTGTGGGAAAAGACGGTAAGATTTATGCCATGAAGTTTTTAAGGGAAGGTCATGATGAAGAAGATATAAAAAGATTCAAACGAGAAGTAAGAATTCAATCTACTTTAAAACATAACAACATTGTTTCAGTAATTGACATGGATCTTGAGGCGGATTCTCCTTGGTTTCTAATGCCGAAAGCTTATTTCAATTTAGAAGATTATCTGAAGAAGAATTATGGAGAAAGGGAAATACCATTATTTTTTCAAATAGCTGAAGGTGTTTCTTTCGCTCATTCGCAAGGAATTATTCATAGGGATTTGAAACCTTTAAATGTATTGATGTTTCCAAGTCAAGATGGAGAAAGCCTTTTTCCTGCAATATCTGATTTTGGTTTGGGCAAAATAATTGAAGGTGATTCTCCCGCGGTAACTTATTCAAACACCCCTATTGGAACGATTGGATTTGTTGCACCTGAACAAATTGTAGATGCTAAAAATGCAAGAGAATCAGCAGACATTTATTCTTTAGGAAAAATTTTATATCAGATTCTTTCCGGAAAAAATCCTTACCCATCTTTAGACTTTGAATCTTTTCCCAAGAAGTTTTTTTATTCAATTAATAAAGCTACCAACAATGATCCAAAACAGAGATACCAAAGTGTGAAAGAATTTTTGGGGGATATTGAATTATTAACTAAAAAAGATATGGAATTTGAAGAGTCTTCGGAAAGTATTTTAAAAAGAGCCGACGAATTAAAAGAAACTAGTCGTGTTTCGAGCGAGGAGGTAGAAAAATTCGTCAAAACACTCTTTGATATAACTGAAAATAAAATCGCAATGATTAGGACTCTACCCAAAATACCAGAGCTACTTTTGAAAAGAATGGTAGAAGAACAACCAACGATGTTTAGAGAAATTCTAAAATCCTATGAGTCATATATTGATGAAGTTAGTTTTGAATATTGTGATGTTGTTGCCGATCTATATAAAAAAATTTTCTTTTGGACAAATGACAAAGACGTTCAGTTTATAGTCTTGAAACGCTTGCCAATTCTTGGACTCTCGCATAATCGTTGGCATGTTGGAGAAGTATTTGCTGAATTAGTTCAAAGTTTGAAAGAAGAATCTTTAATTTTGTTTACAAGAGATGTTTTAAATGAAAACAAACGCGGAGCCGAATGGTGTGAAGCATATCTTTCAAGAGTAAATATTCCGAAACTTGTTAGAAATATATATACAAAATGAGTTATTGGAAAAAATTGTGATTTCAGACCAATCCGTTCGGGACCAGGTCATCCATGACCACGAAAGCCTCTTCGCGGTGGACGCGGGGGCGGGAACTGGCAAAACGACGCTCCTGGTGTCCCGGCTCATCTCGCTGCTCCTGGAAAAGCAGGCGCCCTTAAGCCGCATCGCGGCCATCACGTTCACTGAAAAGGCTGCCGCCGAACTGGCTGAGCGGTTGCGCTCCAAACTCGAAGAGGCTTTGGGGAAACATCCCGAATCCAAAACCCCTATTCCTCAAGCATTGGAGGATATGGAGCGAGCTCCCATTTCCACCATCCACTCCTTCTGCGCGGGGCTCTTGCGGGAATACCCGGTGGAGGCGGGGGTGGATCCCCAATTCACCCTTTTGGACGAGGTTCAATCCGGGGCCTTCGAGGACCAGGCCTGGGACCATTGGCTCAAGAAGAACCTGGCGAAACCGGTCGAACCCATGTTCCAGTTCTTCCGCTTGGGCGGCACCTTCGAGCATGTGGATGAACTCAAACAGTTTCTAAAGCGCAACCGCACCCTTTTGACTTTGGCCTCCCCCAAACCCCTGCCTTCCGTGAAATCTTTCCATGCCCAGTTCAGCACCTTCGTGGCCTTAACGAAGCGGGAAGCCGCCCAATGCGCCAAGCATGAAGACACCCTTTATGAAGCCCTCGAATCCTTTTGGGCCCAATGTGCGACGATTGAGGGATCGGATGCGGGTGACCTGGACTTCGCCTTGGCAAACCTGAAGGTCCCCAAGGTCGGCAACAAGGGCGCCCAAGGCAATTGGGGGAAAGAACGGTTGGCGGCACTACGCGAGGGGTTCGTGAAGCTGGCGGAGGACCACCAAACGGCCTTCGCTCCCTTCAAAGAGGCGGTCATCCTGAACCTGGTCCACTGGGTTGGGAGATACTTGGAGGAATGGGAAAGCCAGAAGGCCCAAGGTGGCTTCCTTGACTTCGACGACCTGCTCCTGAAGACCCGCGACCTCCTGCGGAATTACCCCGAGGCCCGGGAAGAAATAAAGGGCCGGCTCGACTATCTTTTCGTCGATGAGTTCCAGGATACGGACCCGCTCCAAGTTGAGATCGTCTTCTTCCTCTGTGAAAAAAAGGGACGGCCCGAAAAGGATTGGAAAAAGGTGAAGCTGGAACAAGGGAAGCTTTTTCTCGTCGGTGACCCCAAGCAAAGCATCTACCGTTTCCGGCGGGCGGATGTGGCCATCTACGAAGCCACCAAGGAGCGAATTCTGGCCAACGGGGGCAAGGTCGAGGTGCTCACCGAAAACTTCCGGACCGTAGGCGGGTTGGTGGAATGGGTCAACGGCTTGTTTCCCACCCAATTCGAGGGGACAGGCATCCACTATCACGCCCTCAATGCCAGCCGGGCGAAGGGAAAGACCGAAGGAAGCCTGCCCATCCTCTGGGGCTTGAAGATACCGGCGGCGGGGGAAGAAAAGCCCAGCAAGGCCCTCCTCCGGCAGCTCGAAGCCGAAACCGTGGCGGCCTTCCTCAAAGACCAAGTGCTCGGCGGCGGGTTCACGGTGTCGGACCCCAAACCCCCTTTCGAGAGGCGTCCGGTGCGCAAGGGCGATATCGCCATCCTTTTCCGGGACCTCTCCAACGACAACGAGGAATTCTGGGAGGAAGCCCTGCGCAAGCGCGACCTGTCCTACCAGATCGTCGGCGGCAAGCGTTTCTACAACCGGCCTGAGATCGTGGCCCTTTCCACCCTTTTGACCTGCCTCTCCTCGCCCGCCGACGAGGCGGCCAACGTCGCGGTGCTTCGCGGGCCTTTGTTTGGCTTCAGCGACGAGCAATTGTTCCTCCACCGCGCCGGGGGTGGAAATTTTCAATTCCTAAATCCTTCAATCTCAAAAACAGGCACCCCTCACCCTGGCCCTCTCCCGCAAGGGGAGAGGGGAAATATTAAATTGGCTTTTGTTTACTTGAGGAAATGGCACCAAGCCACCCGGACCCTGGGGGTGTCGGACACCCTGGCCAAGCTCTATGAAAGCACCAACCTGCTCGCGGTCACGGCGGGCCAGCCCCATGGGGAACAACGCGTGGCCAATTTGATGAAGGTCTTGGACCAGGCCCGGGACCTGGAGACTTCCCAACATTTCACCTACCGGGCCTTTACCCAGTGGCTCACCACCCAACAAGAGGAAGGGACGATGGAAGGCGAAGCGCCGGGTCCCGATTCCTCCGAGGACCGTATCACGCTCATGACCATCCACAAGGCCAAGGGTTTGGAGTTTCCCATCGTCTTCGTGTCGGGAATCGCCGCCGACCCCAAGGATTCGGGGAGCCTGGTGGATCGCAAGCATTCGGCGGGCGCCTTCAAGGTGGGCAAGGCAGAGCTGGGTTTGCGCACGACGAATTACGAGGCCGTACAGAAAGAGGAGGAAACCCAGCGCAAGGCCGAGGACAGCCGCCTGCTTTACGTGGCCGCCACCCGGGCGAGGGATTGCCTACTCCTGCCGCATTTTCAATTTACCCCAGGGGGCAAGACCCAGAATGAGAGCCTCTTTGCGGGGCCGCTTCTAAAGGCATTGGAAGAAAAAAACGCTCCCACCCATTGGGCCGAATCAAAAGAAGGTGAAGAACCTTTGAGCGATCCGCCCGCCTGGGTGGTGCCCCTGGACGAAAAACCAGGCAAAGCTTTGGAGGATGAAAAAACGAAACTGAAAACCGGGCAGGAAGCCCGCAAGAAGAAAATCGAGGAGATGAGGGGGGAACGCCAATTCAAGTCCGTCAGTTCGGTCCTCCATGTGGACGAGGACAAGAAAGATCGGGAAGAACGGGTTTTCGAGGAGCCCGAAGCCGCCTCGCCCTGGGGCGGGAAAGACCTGGGGTCCCTCACCCACCTGCTTTTGGAAAAGGGATGGGACTGGGACGGGGCGACCTTTGAAAAAGGCGCCGCCTTTTACATTGAGAAAATGGGAATGACGCCCGAACAGGCGGCCCAAGCCTTGGACTGGGTGAAAAAAGCCCTCCAGAGCGACCTCCTCCAAAGGGCCAAAAGATCCGGGAAGGCTTTCCGTGAACTGCCGGTTACCGGCCAAAACCCCGATGGTTCCTTCTTGAACGCCGTCATCGACCTGGCCTTTTTGGAAGGGGACGAATGGGTGGTGGTGGATTACAAGACCGACCGGGACACGGAAAAACTCAAGGACAAGTACCGCCAACAACTGGTCTACTACGGCGACCTCCTGACCCGGTTCACCGGGAAGAAAGTCAAAGAAGCCCACCTTTATTTCCTCCGGCACGACCGCGTGGACCCCGTTTCTCTTTAACTTTCGGCGGTCGTTCAATTTGAATCGACGCCCCCTTTGAAAAAGGGGGGAGGGGGGTATTAGCCTTTGTCTGGGCGAAATGATAAGTCTAACTCCCTCTTAGTCCCCCTCTTTCAGAGGGGGAGAACAGGGGATATTTCAAATTCACCCACTCTATTAATTATCCAGTCCCCATTGCCCCATTTCCTTTTGGAGCCAGGCGTTCCCTGGTGAAAGCTTCAGGGCCTTTTGGAAAACGGCCTTGGCCTCCTGCTTTTGCCCCTCGAGCGCCAAGAGCCTCCCGAACTTCTCGCACAATTCCAGGTCCTGGTAGCTCCGGTCGAAGGAGGCCCGGAAGAGGGGTGAAAACCGGGGCCAATCGGACCCTGCCTCGCCGGGGTAGAAGGTCGTTTCCCAGGCGTAGTTGTACAAAAGCTTTTCGAAAAAGCACGATTGCAGGAAAGGGTCCGCCGGAACGGAAGGATAGACACGGGCCATGTCCGCCAAGAGGGGCACCCTTCCTTTGCCGTTCGGGAGGTCCATCGCCTGGAAGTTGAACCTGTGGTAATCCGCGTAAAAAGAATTCCAAGCCAGGAAAAGCGGGCGGTCCGGGGCGGAAATGGGAAAGACACCCAGGACATAGGGGTTTTGGGCGCCGGATTTGGTCCCCGGAAATTCAATCCAGCGCGCACCGGGGAAACGGCTCTTGAGGAAGGGTTCGTAATGGGCCTCGGTAAAAAGGCCGCACCAGGACGCTTTTTCCGGTGAAAGGCCCGGATTCATGGCCGCGTTAAAAGGGAAGCAATAGAACGAGAGGGAATAATCGTCGACGGCGGGGATCATTTCGGGGAAAACCAATCCGGGCCCGAACCTGGAGGAAAGGGTTTCCAGGACGGCGTAGCTTTCCTTTTTCTCCCGGACCGTTTCCGTCCCCGGATTTCCGGGAAAGAAAGAACGCCCCAAGTCCAGGCCGCAGGAAATCAGGAGCAGCAGGGCTGCCGCCCAGGCCCTCCCGCGCGGGGGAAAAACGAAGGCCAGTGCTCGGACCCCCAATGTTGAAACCAGGATGAGCAGGGGCAGGACCAGGAGCACACGGTTGGGCTCCATGCCGTTGGAAAGGAAGCCCGGCGTCATCAAAATCAACAGGCCCGCCCCCGAAAGAAACAAGGGAAAGCGGTCCCGGGAACGGACCAACTCCATCATTCCCAAGAAAAAGAAGGATGCGGAAAAAAGGTTCAGGAACCCGCCGCCATGAAGCGGGCCCTTGGGCCCCAGGTTCCAGAAGAGGGTGTAAAGGTATTGCAAAATGATCCTGGCCTGGGAGAGGACTGAAAAATTCCTCCAAAACCCGACTTTCATCAAATGGCCCCCATAGCCTTCCTGTCCCGCCGCCACCAGGAAGGGGACCAGGGCCAAAGCGAAGGAAAGGCCGAACCCGATCCATGGACCCGGGCCCCTCCGGGGCTTGGACCTTAGTTTCCAGGCCGCCAGCCCCAGGACCACCGGCACCAGGGCGGGCCAGCAGGGAAAGGTGAAGGGACCCAGTCCCAAGGCAAAACCCAGGAGCCCGCTTTCAACCTGCAGGGAGGAAGAGGGCGGGGCCTTGAGGAACCACGCCAATAAATAAAGGACCAGGCTTTCCCAAAAAAGCAGGCAGAGGAGGTTCCGGGAGGCCTGTAAGGACCAAAAGTTGAGGGCGAACAAGGCCAGGAAAAGCAGGGCGAAGGAGGCGGGAAAGCGCAATCGGACCGCCTGGTAACCCGCCAGCACCGCCCCCAGGGCCAACAAGGTGGCGGGCAATTGGTAGGCCCAGAAGGGGGAATGGGTGAGCTTCAGGAAAAACCAGCAAAGGTAACAGCCCGTGCTGGGCGTCTGCCCGAAGGTGACAAACAAGCGCAGGTTCCAGTGCCGAAGAAGGTCCAGGGCGTATAGACCGGGTTGGATCTCGTCGCCGCCCTGCCACCGGGCGGGGGACCCCAAGCCCCAAAAATAAGCGACGCCGAGGAGGGGCAGGAAACCCAGCAGGAAAGGGAGCAGGGGCATTTCCACGTCGGTCCCGGCCAGGGGTGACGGCGTTCTTTCGCCGGGCGGCAGGGTTGCGGCGAAGACGACCAGGGGAAGGGCGAGCCCGAATAAGAGGACGGAAAATTTGGCGGCCAGGGACCAGGAGGTCTCCGCCACAAGGATGTTGGAAAGGGTAAAAAGAAGGAAATAGGGCCAGGGGTGGTAGGGAAGGTAAAGGTCCGACTGGAAAATTTTTTTCATTTGTTTTCCAACCCCAGGCATTATTGAAAAGAACCGGGCTTTTTCCAATTAAATTCCTGCCCGATGGTAATAAAATAGGCCATGCCCCACGACCACAGCCACGAACACGAACATTCCCATAGCCGCGCCGGTTTTCCCCACGGCCATTCCCACGGCGACGCCGGCCACGACCATTCCCACGGATTCTCCCGCCGCAGCCAGATGCTTTGGGCCATCGGCATCACCGGCTCCATCCTCGTCCTGGAAGTGATCGGCGGATTCCTTTCCCATTCCCTGGCCCTCTTGTCCGACGCCGGCCACATGCTCACCGACCTGGCGGCGCTCTCGGTTTCACTGACCGCCATGATCATGGCTGAAAGGCCCGTCAGCGACCGCCACACCTACGGTTTCGCCCGCCTGGAAGTGCTGGCGGCCTTCGGCAACGCCCTGACCTTCTTCGTCATGGTGGGGGCGGTGGGATGGGAGGCCTTCCAGCGGCTGGCCACGCCCGCCCTGCCCGACTGGAAGACCATGGGCCTGATCGCGGCCATCGGGCTTTTGGCCAACGTGCTTTCCGCCTGGTTCCTGCACGGGGCGCATGAGGACGACCTGAACATGAAAAGCGCCTGGGTGCACGTGATGGGCGACCTGGCCTCATCGGTGGGGGTCCTGGTGGGAGTGGCGGTCATCGCCAGGACCGGATGGACCTGGGTGGACCCCCTGCTCAGCATTGGCATCGCCGTTTTGATCGCGCTGAGCGCCTTCAAGCTTTTCTGGAAAGCCCTTCACATCCTGCTGGAGTCGGCCCCCCGGGGGCTGACGCCGGAAAAGATCAGTTCCTGCCTGACCTCCCAACTGCCCCAGGTCAAGGAAGTGCACCACGTGCACCTTTGGGAAGTGGGCTCGGGGGAGATCCACCTGACGGCCCACGTCGTCGTGGAAGACCAGCCCTTAAGCCGGGCCCAGGATGTCCTGGAGAAGGCCGTGCAGAACCTGGCCAAGGACTGCGGCATCCACCACGCCACGCTTCAGTTGGAAGTGCCGGGGCAGGAATCCAAAGAGAAGCCTGAGTGACCCCAAAAACGGATAAAGGCCGCTGGTGGGCCCTCGCCGTCCTGGCCCTGGCGGGCCTGGCCATCGTCCTGGAGCGTTGCCACACCTACTCCGAGCCCCTGGAAAGGGACATCACCACCTACGCGGTCATCGGGGCGGAGATCCTCAAAGGCCGCTCCCTTTATTCCGACCTTTGGGACCACAAACCCCCCGCCATCCACGTCACCTTCGCGCTGGCCGAAGCCGCGGCGGGTGAGGGGCCCCTGGCGGTCTTCCTCTTGAATGTCTTCGCGGCCCTGGCGACGCTGGCCGGGCTTTACCAGGCGGGAAAAAACCTGGGAGGCCGGGCCGGAGGCCTTTGGGCGGCGGCGATCTGGACCGTCGTTTGCGGCGACCTCTACCTGCAAGCCAACCAGCCCAACGAGGAAGTCTTCCTGAACGCCCTCCAAACTTCGGTTTTCGCGCTTTGGCTTGGGGCGAAGGCGAAAAAACCCGAACCCCGGCGGTGGGTGATCATCGGCGTCTTATGCGCCGCCGCCTCCCTTTACAAGCCCTTCGCGGCGCTGGAAGTCCCGGCATTGTCCGCGGCCTTCCTGGCGCTCCATTGGAACCCGGAGTCCTTGAGGCAAACCGTCCTTCAAAAAATCTCCACTGTTTTCACTTGTGCCTTCGTCGCCTGGGCAGGTTTCGTCGGCTGGTTCGCCGTGCAAGGCCATTGGGGCGACTTTTGGGACGCGGTCTTCACCTACAATTTTTATTACAGCGGATACCGCAGCTTTTCCCCGGGAGAATTATTGCGAGCCCTGGGCGGCCAGGACCCGGGCACCCTTGCCTGGCTTTTTCTTCTCTTGGTTTTGGGATGTTGGGGGGCTTTTACCGGGAAAAAGAAAAAGGAAGAAAGGGGTCCTTGGTTGTTTTGGGCCGTCTTTCTTGCGGTCGCCTTATTGGAAATCCTGCTTCCCGGGCGGTTCTTCCCCCATTACGACCAGCTCCTGCTGCCGCCGCTGATCCTTGGCGCGGCCTGGAGCATGAACTTACTGGATCGAGGGGTTGGGAAAGGATGGAAAGGCCTGCCGGGCCTTGTCCTGCTGGTCCTTCTTGTCCTCCACGAGGCCCCTTTCTACCGGCTCGCGCCCGAACAATGGGCGGAAAAAAAATACGCCGCCGATGGGAAATTGTTCCTCCAGTCCTACCAAGTGGGCAGGGCATTGAACACATGGTTGTGGCCGGGTGAGACTTTCTACGAGTGGGGAAACGAATCCGAACTTTACTTCGCCTCCCGGCGCTCCCCGCCCAGCGGGGTCTTCTACGGCTATCCCCTCCTGAACAATCCCTTGGCCGGAGATTTGGCCGCAAGGGTGGTCATGGACCTGGAAATGAAAAAGCCCGAGTTGATCGTGCTCAATACGACCTATTACCTGTCGAGCGACCTGTTGGAGCGCCATCCGGTACTCCGGTGGGTGAAGGAAAATTATGATCCTGTTGTTGAGGACCCGCCACGGGAAGCGTTTCATTTCATGATGCTCAAGGGTGGGAATCTGGAAAAACGGATCGCCGGGACTTCCGTCAATCCTCCTTCGGGGAGCAAGCCTTAAGCCACTGGGACAGGTGCTGGTCGACGTTGTTCAGGCGCTTGGCCCAGCGCTCCTGAAGCTCGGCCGAGAGCAGGTTCTTGCGGACGCAAAGGCTCATCAGGGGCACGCATTCGTTCGTGAGGGCGACGGCCTGCTCCAGGAAGCGGGCGGTGCGGGCGGCGTTGGTGGAATCCTTGGCCTTGTGCACGGCCTGGGAAAGCTCGTGCACCTGGCGTTTCAGGCGCGAGACGGCCTCGTGCTTCAAGGCCCAGGGCAGGTTCTGGTAGGTCTTGTTGATCTCCCCCGCCAGGTCGTCGCAAACGGCGGTGAGATCGACGTTCAGGAAGTCCGAAGACGCCAAGGTATTTTCCTCCGTTCCCCGCCGGGCCCTTTTTCCAATCAAGCCGCCTTTAAGCCGAAAGCCCTTCGAACAGCCAGGTTGGCCGGCGCCTCGAAAAAATGGTAGCAAAGGGCGGCAACCCCCGTCGAGATCAATACGAAGAGGACATAGGCGGTCAAAAGGTCCCCATGGGCGATCAAGAGGGGGTAGGAAAAATAAAAAACGAAGATGTGTAGGAGGTAGATTCCGTAACTGTATTTTCCCGGCCAGGCCAGGGGGGCCCAAAAGGCGGATTGGAAAAAGCGCAAGTGCAGCCCACCCAGCAGCAGTAAAAAGGAGCCCAAAGCCACGCAACTGGCCCCGACAACGTCCTCGGACCGGTGGTCATAGGTGTCGGTCCCCAGGTAGGCCAAGGCCAGCAAGGCCACCCCCGAAAGGCAGGCCAGCGCGCAGAGGCGGGGGCGGAGGCCCAGGAAGGGCCCGTATTTTTTGGCCACGAAGTAAAGCAGGGCCCCGAAAGCGATCTGGTCGAAGGACCCGAAAGAACCGAACTTCCCCCATTCGGAATAAGAGGGCGAAAGCCGGCCCATGGCGAAGCGCCACAAGGGACCCAGGACCACCATGGCCGATAGGAAGGCCAGGTAGGGCCCCGCCCGGCCCAGGCGTTTCAGGAGTAGGGGATAGAAAATATAAAACTGCTCCTCCACCGAAAGGGACCACATCACTCCCCAAGCGACGGCGATGAGCTTGCCGGCGCTCAAGGCGCAGTACCAATTGAAGGAAAAGGTGAAAAGGGAGGACCAAAAGAGGAAATTAAACTGGCCGGGGTCGGCCAGGAAGCAGTAATTGAACCGCGGCATGGCCCGCGGCAAAAGGTAGGCCGCCGCCAGGCCCAGGAGGATGGTCAGGAAGAACAGGGGGAAAATACGGGCGACGCGCCGCGCGTAAAAGGTTTTGAACGAGGGCGAAAAAAGCCCCTTCCCCTGGCCGTCGATCAAACGGGTGATGAGAAAACCCGAGACCACGAAAAAAACCCCGACCCCATAGGCACCGTTTTTTTGGAAGTGGTACCACCACCAACCGTAGGCGGGATCGGGAGGGGGCACGTAGACAAAATGCGCCGCCATCACCGACAAAATGGAAAAGCTGCGCAACAAATCGACGATCTGCAGCTTAACGGGCGCGGCAGGTTTGGTTTTTGGCCTTGCTTTGATGGACAGCCTCCCGGAAACACCTGTCATCATAACAAAACAACCGCATAGGACGGACGGCGGGAAACCTTACGGGGTCTGGGTAATGATTCAGTTTGAACATTCCCCACTTTGAAAAAGGGGGGACAGGGGGGTATTAGCTTTTGCGGTGAGGCTAACTCCCCCCCAATCCCCCTCTTTCAGAGGGGGAGGAAAATCATCCACCAGATGGAGACACTGCCGGGGTCTGGGGTCCCAGGATTTTTCCGGCGGCCCGGTGGCCCGAGAGGCAGGCGCCTTCCAGGGTGGCCGGCAGGCCCGTGTCGGTCCAATCCCCGGCCAGGAAGACGTTGGGACAGGGTGTCTCGCAGGGCGGGCGCAGCTTGTCCGTTTCACGGCTCCAAACGAAGGTGGCGGCCATTTCCCGCGTGGCCTTGGAATGGAGGACCCGGACCCCCCGGGCAGTGGGGCAACGGTCGGACAGTTCCTTCAAGGCCATCTCCACCAGTTCGGGGTCCTTCAGGCGGGCCAAATCGTCGGCCGCGCTGGCGGTGAAAGAAAGGTACTGGCCGTCCATTTTCAAACCCCAATTGGCGTTGCGGTTGAAGACCCACTCAAACTTTGCGCCGGAGAGGCCCACCAAGTGCCCCTCGAGGACGGGCTTGGCGAGGATCAGGTGCACGGAAACGATGGAGGACTTGCCCATTTGGGGGAAATGGGCCGCAGCGTCCCAAGTTCCCACGGGCCACAGGGCCGAAAGGGAGGAGGGCGGCACGGCGAGGACGAGGGCGTCCGCCGAATAAAAGGCGCCGGAACGGGCTTTTACCCCCACCGTTTTTCCCTCCACAACGAAGGATTGGACTCCTTCGTGAAAAAGAACCCGGGCCCCTTTTCCTTCCATGAATTTTTTCGCCTGGGTGGAAACCACTTCGCTCAAGGGAAGGCGGGCCACCCCCAGGGCGCTGTCCCGGCGGCTGCCGAAGAAAACCCGGCGCAGGACCTCGCCCAAGCCTTCGATGGGAGCGACCGGGGGCGGCACATTCATGACGGCGTTGCAAAGCGGGCCCCAGAACCTCTCGCGGACCTTCGGGCCCTGGGCCGTGGCCTCCAGGTATTGGGCGACCGTTTCAACACCTGGCGGGATCTTGAAGGGTTTGCGGGAAAAAGCCGAGAGGGCGCGGGCCAGGGAGATTTTTTCCCCCCAAGGAAAGGCGTTGGAAAAGAGCAAGCCCCAGGCCAGGTGCAAGGGCGCGGGCCAGGGGGTGCATTTCAGGGAAACCTCCCTGCCGCCGGGGGTGAGCCAGGCCAGGGCCAGGGGATCGATCCATTGGAGGTTTTTTTCCACGCCGATGCGGCGGAACAGCCGGAGGGTTTCGGCATAACAGCCCATGAAAAGATGGGGCCCGTTGTCCATGGGCGCGGGAAAGGTTTCCGAAGGGGCGATGGAATAGGCCCGGCCGCCCAGGAAGCCGCGGGATTCCAACAGGTCCACTGAATGGCCCGCTTCGGCCAGGGCCGTGGCCGCCGCCAGGCCCGCGTAACCGCCGCCGACCACGATGACTTTGGGCATTTCAAAATCCTTAAGGAGAAAAAATCCCCCTTTGAAAAAGGGGGGTAGGGGGGTATTAGCTTTTCACAACCGCCCTTAGTATTTCCTCTAGAACCGCCTCTTTATTTTTCAAAACTTGGTGGTTATCCAATCGAAGTACCCTTAAACCCTGGTTCTTGAAAAACGAATCCCGAAGAACATCTTTTTCTTTTACTTCGCCATGAAAATGTTGTCCGCCATCTATTTCAATGACCAGAGCGGCCTCACGGCAATAGAAATCCACAATGTAGTTGCCGATGATCCGCTGACGATAAAAACAAGCTCCAGCAATTTGTTTGCGGCGAAGATGGGACCAGAGAAGACGTTCGGCATCCGTCATCCCGCGACGGAGTTTTCGGGCAGTTTGTGTTTGATTCCTACGATAAGGCAACAACTAATACCCCCCTTCCCCCCTTTTTCAAAGGGGGGAGCGGCGTTTTACTGCATCGCTGGTTGTGGAAACACTCCTCGCAATGACATAAAAAACTAATTTGAGGACCATTTCCACAACCAGCACCTTCCCACCGCGCCCAAGACCGACAAGAGCTTGTCCGCCTTCGAGAGGGTGGTGCGCCCCTTGAGGATGCGGTAGGGGTTCGCCCTCAGCTTCTGGTAAAGCTTCACGTAAACCGCCGCGATGGCCTCGGCGGTGGCCAGTTGGGCGCGCTGGCGGCGGCTCAAGGCCGTCCTCGCCTTTTCCAGGAAGGACCAGGCACGGTCCAACTGGAACTCCACGAATTTTTTCCAGTGTGAGTTGTCCTCGTCCAAGTGGGAGGGGTTCAGGTGGAAGCGGTTGAAATCCTCCTCCGGCAGATACCGGCGGCCCAAGGCGCCGTCCTCCCGGTAGTCGCGGGTGATATTGACCAGTTGGAGGAAGACCCCCAGGTTCTCCGCGTAATCCCGGTGGGCTTGGTCCTTGAAGCCGAAGATCTCCATGCTGGACAGGCCGGGGCCCCCCGCCACCCGCAGGGCGTATTGGTGGAGCTCGGCGAACTTCTTGAAACGGATGGGCCTTAGGTCCTGCTCCACGCCCCGGAGGATGCGGTTCAGGGGTTCGCGGGTAAGCCCGAAGGCGGGAATCAGGGCCTGGAGTTTCTGGAAGAGGCCATCCTTCGCCCGGCCCTGGAAGGCGGCGTCCAGCCCCTGCTTGAACCGGGAAAGCCCCCGGCGCTTGGCAACAGGGGAACCGGGGCTGTCGGCGATCTCATCAGCCACCCAGCAAAACCGGTAAAGCACTTCCATGGCCCGGCGCTGGCCGCGGGGCAAAAGAAGGAGCGGGTAGTAAAAGCTGGTCTTGTTCTCGAGCGATTGTTTCGGGGGAGCCATCCATTCCGTCCCTTTAGGATGGCTGGATTTTAACAGTCCGCCCATTCCGGAAGGGATAAAAGTCCCGCCGGATCAAGGAAAAGTCACGCCCGGGCCGCGCCCCGGGACCGCCACCGATCCCAGGCCCCGCGGATCAGTCGGTTGGCGGGCCATTCGAAGAAACGGTAGGAAAGGGAAGCCACCAGGGTGGTGAGAAGGACCAAGAGGGCGAAGCCGCCGAGGAGGCCCAGGCTTCCTAAAAGGGGCCGGCTGATGAAAAGCACAAGGGGGTGGAGCAGGTAACAGCCGTAGCAGTACCTGCCGGGGTAAGCCAGGGCCTTCAGCCAGGGTGATTCCCAGAAGGAAAGGGAGAGGCCGCCCATCAGGAAAAGGAAGAGCCCCCCGGCCAGGACTTCGGGGACGAAAATTTCCTGCAGGGGGTCGTTCTCGCGGGTCCCGAAATAGGCCGACAGGAGGACCAGGGCCCCCGCAAGACAAAGGAGAACGGCGGTTTTTTTCTTCCGCAAAAGAGAGGGGCCGTAGCGCCGGAAAGCCAGATAAAGCGCGATACCGCAGGCGATCAAGTCGAATTTGGCTGGGGAAGCGTAGGATTCCACGAAGTCGTTGGAGCCCCTGTGGAAATAAAAATAAGACCTCCAGGCCAATCCGGCCAAAACGACCAGGGCCAAAACCACCCGGAAATTCCGGGTGTTCCGGATCTTTCCCAGGGCCCAGGGATAAAGCAGGTAAAACTGTTCCTCGATAGCCAGGCTCCAGAGGATCATCCAAGGGACCGAATAGTTCCAATCAGGCCGGAAGACCAGAAGCCAGTTGAAGAGGAAGGTGGATGCGCAAAACCAGAACCAGCCATCGTGGTTGCCGCCGGGGGTGAAGAATTGCCGGTAGAGCGCCGAGGCGGGCGGGGCGAGGAAAAAAACGGCGATTCCCCAGGCGAGGCAAAGCAGGAAAAGGGGCCAGATACGGCCGATGCGGCGCAGGTAAAAGCGGGGAAGGTCGGGCTTGAAAAGGCCGCCCGCGTCGCGCGCAAGGACGTGGGTGATGAGGAAGCCCGAGACCATGAAAAAAAGGAAGACCCCGTAGAAGCCGTTGACGCAAAACCGGCCCCAGAGCCAGGCTTTCCAGGGGCTGTCGAAGGGGACGTTGGAGTAATAATGGACGCCCATGACGGCGATCACGCAGGCGCCGCGCACCAGGTCGATGACCTGCCAAGTGGGGGGAGCAGCCGAATTTTTGCGGGTACTGGAAGGACGGGTGGTCAAGAGCCCTTCCCCGGGGGCAGCAAGGCGGCCAAGAAGACCTGGAACTTGTCCCAAACCCCCAAATGGGGGCGTTGCTCCAGGACCTGGTAGTCCATCCCGCGGATTTTCCCCAGGATCCGGGAACCTCCCCGGCAGGTGGCTTTCAGCTCCAACTTGAGGCGCCCGGTCACCGCGTCCAAAAGGGGCAGGCCTTTCCGAAAGTAACCTTCGGTGAAATCCACCGCGCTCCGAACCATCCGGCGCACCGGGGGGGAATCCTGCAAGGCCAACAGGCCTTTCGCCCCCACCCCCGCTTTTTTCAATTCGGCCAGGGGGTAGTAAATCCGGCCGCGTTTCAAATCGATGGAACTGTCCTGCCAGAAGTTGATGAGCTGCAGGCCGCTGCAGATGAAATCCGAATACCGGTGGAGCTTTTCGTCCCGGATGCCCGAGATGAGCAGGACCATCCGGCCCACGGGGTTGGCGCTATGGCGGCAATAGTAAAGAAGGGCGTTCCAGGTGGAATAGCGGTGGTTCACCACATCCATACGGTAGGCGCGCAGGAGGTCCAGCGGGAGGGAAAGGGGGATTTGGAAGGTCCGGACCGTATGGGCGAAGGCCATGAGGGCCGCGGGGGCTTTTTTGCCTTTGAGGGCGTCTTTCAGGCCCCTTTCCCATCGGGCGATCTCCTTAAGCCGCCGGCCCTCATATTTTTCCTCGTCGGCGAAGTCGTCGGCGGTGCGGGCATAGGCATAGAGGGCCGCCACATGGGGGCGGGAGACCTTGGGCAGGAGCAGGGAGGCCACCGGAAAATTCTCGTAGTGGCCGAAGGCCTGCCTTTGGCAGTCCTCATAGGCTTTTTCCAGGTGGGACGGGATGGAGACATCCATGGTCCCAAGGATAAAGGGGAAAGGTAGGGAGAGAAACGCTTATTTGCCCTTGGAATTAGGCCAATCGCCTTGCGATTGGCACTACCCAAGCTTAGCCCTTCGCCTCGTGGACCCAGGGCTGGGACGGCCTTTTTAGCGACCGCTGCCCAGCACTTCACTAGCGGTCTGTGGGCCTTGCCTTAGGAAATTGTAAAGGAGCGCCGCGGCCACGGCGCCCAAGACCGGGCCCAGGGTGTAAATCCACATTTCCCCCAATTGTCCCTGGAACAGGGCGGGGGCCAGGGACCGGGCGGGGTTCATGGAGGCCCCGGTGACGGGCCCGCCCACGAAGGCCGCCAGCATGACCGTGCCGCCGATGGCGGCCCCCGCCATGGTGCCCTCGGCCCGGGTGTCGGTGGCCACCGCCATGATGACGAACATGAGGAAGAAGGTCAGGACCCCTTCCCAGGCCAGGGCCTGCGGGGGATGCACCGAGGAGAAGGTGGTCCCGTAGGCCCGGCCGGAGGGAAGGAGTAGAACCAAAAGCCCGCTGGCCGCGACGGCGCCGGAGAATTGGGCCAACCAATAAAAGGGGATCTGCCGCAGGGGGAAATGCCTTCCCACCGCGAAGGCCAGGGTGACGGCGGGGTTGAAATGGGCGCCGGAAATATGGCCCACCGCGTAAATCATGACGGCCACCGCCAGCCCGAAAACCACCGGGACGGCCGCAGGGGGGACGGAACCGGGGAACCGGTCCGCCACCATGACGGCCCCGCAGCCCGCGAAGACCAGGGTGAAGGTGCCCACCGCCTCGGCGATGGATTTTTTCAGGAGGGTCACGGTTGGATTCCCTCCAGCGCGGCCCTCTTGAATTTCTCCTGGATCATGTCCCGGACCCTGCGGAACTCCTTCAGGAATTCCTCATTGGGTTCCTCGGTCTGGGGCGGGTCGGGGAAGGACCAGTGCAGGCGGTGCTTGGCGCCGGGGAAGACCGGGCAGGTTTCGTTGGCGTTGTCGCAAACCGTGATGACGTAGTCGAAAGGCTGGCCCAGGAACAGGTCCAGGCCCTTGGAAGCCTGGCCGGAAATGTCGATGCCGACCTCCTCCATGACCCGCACGGCGTTGGCATTGACGTGGGAAGCCACGGTGCCGGCGCTGAAAACCTCGAACTTGCCGGAACCGTAGTGACGGAGGAAGCCTTCGGCCATTTGGGACCGGCAGGAGTTCTTGGTGCAGAGGATGAGGACGCGTTGTTTCATTTTTTCCTTCCGGGCTTTTTCACCCAGCCGCCCAGGGTTTCCTTCAAACGGCTTTTCATGCCTTCCAATTCCCCGATTTTGGACTCCAATTCCCTGACCTTCCGGCTGAAGAGGTCCTTGGTCAGGTCGCAGCAGGGCCCCAGGCCTTTTTCCCCGCAAAAGGTGATCGTGTGGATCTCCTTGAGGGTCAATCCCATGGCCTGGGCCTTTTGGATGAACCGGAGCCGTTCCACCGTTTCGGCGGGGTAGAGCCGGAACCCCCCGGCCGTCCGAGCCGGCTTTTTCAACAGGCCTATTTGTTCGTAATAGCGGATGGTATGGATGGAGGCCCCGCTTTTTTTTGAAACCTGGCCTATTTGAAGTGCCTGACCCTTGGGCTCCATGGTTCCTCCCGGTGAAGAATGGTAAGGTCTAGAGCATACTCTAGAGTCAAGGTTTTAGAGGAATTTAGGAAAGCGGTCCGAAGCCCGAAGTAACTTGGTAAAAATCCACCATGACATTGGAATTTACCCGGAAATCCCGTTAAGCTCGTTCCGCTGCGGCAAATAAAAGGATAAAAAGTGGAAAAGGAAAAAGCCCCCAGCCTCCCTGAGGTTTCCGGGCCCCCGGCGGTGGAGCCGGGGCCGGCCTGCGAGAAGGAAGTCCCCCATTACGAGGATGGGTTCACCCTGTCCGGCGGTTGTTGCAGCGGGGATTAAACGCCGGACGTCAGGGCGCGGCCAAGTCGAATTTTTGGACGCGGTGGTTTTCAGCGTCCACCACGAAGACGGAGCCGCCGGGGCCGAAGGCCAAGGCGGTGGGCCGGTTGAACTGCCCCTTTTGGTTTCCCGAATCGCCCCACTGCCCCTCGAACCCCAGGTCCGGCCCGAAAACCTGGATGCGGTTGTTGCCGTCGTCGGCCACGAAGAGGTTGTCCTGGGCATCGAACTTCAAGCCCTGGGGATGTTCGAACTGCCCGGGCGAGGAGCCCCTTTCCCCGAGCACCGAGAGGAACTGGCCGGCCCCATCGAACCGTTCGATCCGGTTGTTGTTGAAGTCGGAGACGAAGACCTCGCCGGCCTTGTTGACGTCGATGCCCACCGGCCAATTGAACTGCCCGTCGCGCCCGCCCAGGCTTCCCCATTGAAGGAGATAATTCCCGCCCGTGTCGAACTTCTCAATCCGGTGGTTCCACTGGTCCGTCACGTAGACCCCGTCCCCGTGGATGGCGATGTCGTGGGGCTTGTTAAACTGGCCGTCGCCCTGGCCCGGAGTGCCCCATTGCGAAAGGAAAGCCCCAGAGGGATCGAACTTCTGGACCCTGGAATTGCCCGAATCCACCACGTAAATGGCGCCGTCCCCGCCCACGGCAATGCCCAGGGGGGTGTTGAACTGGCCGCTTTGGTCGCCACAGGTCCCGAAGGAAAACTGGAATGATCCCCAGGAATCGAATTTTTGGACCCGGCAATTATGCCAGTCGGTGACCAGGGGAAATCCCTTGGCGTCCACGGCGACACCGATGGGCTCGCGGAACTGGCCATTGTCCCCGCCCTCGCCGCCCCAGGAACTTTCAAACCGGCAGCTGACGGAAGCCGGCTTGGAGGAAGGCCTGGAACCTGAGAAACGGCCGGCCTTCGCGAAGAAAAAATAATAGGCGCCAAAGCCCAGGAGAAAAACGGCCAGGAAGAGGATGAGGACATTCATGAAGGTGAGGTCGATTTTGGGGGGGGAAGGGGGTTGGGGATCTAATTCCGGCATAGGGGTCCTCCTTATATACATTCCGGCCGAAGGCTTTATAAGGCCTTATCTTAACAAACCCCTCCGGGCGTATTTTCTTTAATTTTCGGATTCCTTGATTTCATTTGGTATTCTTCTTCAACATGACCCTTTCCAAATCCTTTTTACGGGGCGCCTGCTTTTCCTTCTTCGGGCTCCTCCTGCTGGCCGAAATCCTCCTGCGGCTTACCGTTCCCACGGGCTTTTGGTACCGCCATTTCGACTTTTCCGGCGATATGACCAGCCTGGCCGAACTGAGGGACCGGATCCATTACGCCGTCCCCGGGGACCACCACATCCTGCTTTTGGGGGACAGCGTGCTGGGCGCCAGTTCCCTCATCGAACATCGAATCCCTGGCGCAAAACAAAAAACCCTATCTTTTTTTTTACAAGGAGACATCCGGGAAGAAGATAAAAAAGACCCCTATGCGGGTCCCCGCCAAACTTTAAGCGTCCTCAGCCTTGGTTCGGATGGGCTGCTGCTAACCGATATCCAAGGCTTAAACGCGGAGTTGCCTTCCTCATCTCCAACTAAGATCCTCCTCCTTTTAAATTTCCGGATGTTTTCCAAGGATTTCGCCGACGGCCCCAAGGCCCTCTCCCGGCATTTTCTTTTAACCGACCTGCCCGAAGACATCCAAAAAAGGCTGGCGCCGGACAAGGCCCCTTCCGCCGAAACCCAGTTGAGCGACCGGGTCTATGCCGGGATGTGCGACCATTGGTTTCTTTTCCGGGAAACCCAGATGGCCAAGACCCTTTGGTATTACCCCAGCCAGGCCGATTTCTTCCAGCGCCGACTGGAGCAGGTGCTGCCCCCCAATGAAACCCTCGCCGAGATCACCGAAGCCAGCCTGAAACAAAAGGTGGCTCCCTACTACCAAGCCTATCTTTGGGACCCCAGGGCCCTGCCCCTGACCTGCCTGAAGGGGATATTGAACCAATGGGCGGGCCGGCATCTTCAAGTCATGGTGGTACTCACGCCCCAGAACCAGAAATACCTGGGGAGTTACCTGGACAAGCCCAGCTTTGAGAAGAACCGGAAAGCCTTGGCGGCCTTCATGAAGCCCTATAGGAAGCAGGGAATCACCTACCAGGATTGGGCGGACCGATATCCTTCCTCCGCCTTCCTGGACCATTGTCATTTGACGCCCGAGGGGAACCAGCTCTATGCAAAGGATTTAGCCATTGCCTGTATTGGGTGGGATTGAATGAAAAACAAAAAATCCAGGGAACAACTGGTCCCGCCAACGCCTTTTCCACCCTTGAGTTACGGGGGCGAGAAACGGTTTTTCCACCGGTCGGACCCATTCTGGAAGGGCTTTGGGTTGGGGGTCCTCCTCTTTGCCCTTTTCCTGGCGATCCTGCTTTTTTCGGGGGATCTGTCAGCCTCCAAATTCATCTATGTGGATTTTTAAGGGCAGTCCACCGTTCGCAGTCGGCAGTCCGCAGTTAAGGCAGAAACTGAAACCTAAGAGGCTTCCTTTTGATTTTTAATACAAGTTGGTTCCTCCTCTTTTTTCTCCTCTTTTACTTCTTCCTCTGGCTCATGCCCAACGCCAAGGTCCGCTTTTTCTACACGCTCATTTGCAGCGCCATCTTCCATTACCACTTCGCCGGGCCCGCGGGGGTGATGCCGATCATCCTGATGGCCATCCTCACTTTTTTCATGGCCCTTTGGGTGGCCCGCTGCCCGCAGGGGAGCCCCCGGAAAAAATGGGTCTACGGCGTTTCCCTGTTAGTGCCCGTCTTCGGGCTGGTGTTCTACAAATACCGCGCCCTTTTGCTGGGGTCCCTGGGGCCCTTCCTGGGCGGGGCGGCGGGCGGGTGGATGACCGCCAATGCGGTCCAACCCGCCATGCCGCTGGCCATTTCCTTTTTCACCTTCGAGTTCGTGCATTACCTGACCGACGTCTACCACGGCCACGGACAGCCGGTGAAGAACCCCTTCAAGTTCGCCTTGTTCTGCATTTTTTTCCCCTCCATCGTGTCCGGGCCCATCAAGCGGTTCCAGCCCTTCCTGGCCCAGTTGGAGCAGGGGTTGGAAAGGCCGGCGGCCTCCCAAGCCCTCTTGGGGCTCGCCCAAGTCTTGCTGGGGTTCTTCAAGAAGCTGGTCATCGCCGACAACGCCACCCTGGCCATCCACCTGCTGGAAAAGCGCAATGACCTGACCTCCGGGCCGGTCTGCCTCCTGTTGGCGCTGCTTTCCATCCGCATCCTCTTCGATTTCAGCGGCTATTCGGACATCGCCATCGGCCTGGGCAAGATGATCGGCCTGGACCTTCCCGTGAACTTCAACTTCCCCTATGTCGCCCGCAACATCACCGATTTCTGGCGCCGGTGGCACATGTCCCTGAGCAGCTGGATCCGGGACTACATCTATATCCCCCTCGGGGGAAACCGGCACGGCCCCTTGCGGAAGTTCCTCAACCTCATGGTGACCATGTTCGTCTGCGGGCTTTGGCACGGGGCCAGCTGGCACTTCGGCCTTTGGGGCATGTACCATGGGGCGGCCCTGGCGGCGCACAACGCCTGGGGAAAATCCCGGGTGGGCCAAAGATGGGCTTCCTGGCCTTTCAGCCGCTGGGTCGACATCGGGGTGACCAATGTTTTCGTGGCCTATGGCTGGCTTTTGTTCTTTTACCCGGTGGACCAAGTGGTGAAATTCACGAAATTCCTTTTTTCGATCCGAGGTGGAATGTGAGCCGGGGGATAAAAGCTTTTGGGCCCGCCTTGTTTTCGAGGCTCCACCTGGGATGGCTGTTCCTCTTCTTTTCCGCCGCCCCGGCCTTCAGCCTGACGCCCATGGAATGGTTCAACAGCCTGGTGGCGGGGTCGGACGACCCTGGGTTCCGTGACGGCCCTTTTTACCGGGCCCAGTTCGACCACCCCGCGGGCCTGGCCCTGGACGCCGCCGGCGGGCGGCTCTTCGTGGCGGATGCCAACAACCACCGGATCCGGGTTGTCTATTTAAACGAGCAAAACCGGGTGGAAACCCTGGCCGGTACGGGCCAACCGTTGGAGACGGACGGTCCCCTGGAAAAGGCTTCCTTCGGCATGCCCACGGCCCTGGCCTGGATTCCGCCGGACCGGCTGGCGGTGTATGACGACGGCAGCCGCCGGTTGAGGATGGTGGACCTGGGCAAGAAGGCCGTTACGACCCTGGGGGTGGACAACAAGGGGCAAGCGGTCACGGTGGGCGCCCTCTGGAGCCTGGTTTACCGGGCCCAGGACGACAGCCTTTATTTTTCCCTTCCGGCCGCCCATTCCATCCAAAAGTTGGATTTAAAGACCCAAACCTTCTCGACGCTTTTGGCCAATGAGGAACGCCTTCCCGCCCCGAAGGCCCTCTGTGCGGTCGGCAACAAGCTTTACGCGGCGGACCAGGATGGTTCGGCCATCTACGAGGTCGGATTGGATACCGCGGCCCAGCAGCCCCCGCTGGCCAAGGTCGGGAAGGGCCGTCAGGTCCTGGCCCTGGCGGAATCCAACGGCCTGCTCTATGCGCTCCAGGCCGGGGATGAGCCCTTGGCCCAGGTGGCCCCCGCTTACCGGCCCGTCAGCCTGGCAACCGCCTGGGGCCTCCTGCTGGAGAACCAAAACCCCGGGGCGCCCCCCTTTTTCCAGCTCAACGCCTTCCAACAGGCGGGCCTGGCGTCCTCCCCCCTGGAGCCGGGGAAACTTTTCATTGCGGGGCATGGGGTGAACCAGATCGTCAGCGTCAAGGACTACCATTTCGATACGACTTGGGGCGCCAGGTCCGTCACCGAAATGGGGGTGTTGTCCGATTTCACCTATCCGGAGGCCAAGCCCCCCAAAACCTTCCGGATCCTGGTGGTCGGGAATTCCCGGGCCATCACCGCCCCCGTCCTTGTTCCCGGAGCGGGGGAGAAGGGGTCCCGGGTGGACGCCGGCGCCCAGGGGGAGCTTTCCCTGAGGACGAACACCTTCCCCAAGCAGCTCGAGTTCCTCCTCAACGAGAAGGCCTCGCTGGAGGGGGTGGACCGGCATTTTGAGGTCCTGACGCTGGCCCATCCGGGACAGCCCACCCATTTTTTCGCCTATTACGAGGTACCGGTCATCGCCCGCAAATACGACGCCGACCTGGTTTTCATCCTCGTTTCCCCCTTGAAGGAGCAGGACTACGCCGAATATTTCCTGCGGCCCCTGACCCCCGAGGGGATTCCCTCCCCCACCATCGACCCGGAATTTTTGCTGAAGCCCTTTTCGAAGCGCATTCCGGACGGGGCTCCCCGGCGATTTTTCGAGCATTGCCGCCAACAAGGCCTCATCCAGGTCCAAGATTCGGGGGCGGTCGGTTTCCCCTTCTTCGACGGCCTCCTGCGGGCCGCGGACCGGGAGACCCGGGACGGCTTGATTGAATTAACCGGCAGGCCCCTGGGGCTTTTGGCCCGGAAGATGGAAGGGACGAAGAACGCCGGGGGCGCGGCCGTGAAGTTTTTCCTTTGCTATACGCCGGCCTTTGACAACGGTTCGGCCCCCCTCGCGGACTATGAATCGTTCTGGGTGGACCTCTGCGCCCGGGAAAAAATCGACCTTTTGGATTTAACCGACCCCTATACGGCCCTGGAGACCAGCTTTTATCCCGCCAGCGAGGCCTGCTGCCACAACCATTACACGGCCTATGGGAACTATCTCATTGCCACGCTGTTGAGCTATTATTTACCCGAAAAAAAATGGATCCCTTTCGAACCGGCCCAAAACCGGGGTGAAAGGACCCCCTAAGGGAAGCCCCTATGAAAAAAAATATCTTTCTGTTGATGCTGTTCTGCGCCGGAACGCTTCGGGCCCAGGGGACGGACCCGACCCCCGGGGCCTCCCATTACACCACCCCGACCCCCGTCGTGATCCAAAAGTGGAGCATGTCCGCCATCCCATGGGACAACTGGTTCAAGTCCAACCCTTACAACATCACCGTCACCGACAAGACCGACTATGTCCATTTCATGTGGAACGCCTGGGACTTTAAGGCCGCCTTCGAAGTGAAGGACAAAAAACCGCGGCTCTCCCAATCCGTGCTCCAACTGGTTTTGCGGCTTTACCCTCCGGACGCCAAGGCCGACCTGGTGAAAGTGGATGTGGTCTACGCCCCGGAGGATGAATACTACGGCACGCCCCATTGGGACAGCCTCCAACAGGTCGCCCATTTCGAGTTCCTCAAATCCAAGGCCTTGAAGGCCTTCAAGGGGAAAAAGGACCCACCTCCCGCGGCCCTCCAAAAGGCCTTCGACCAGGCGGTGTTCTATTGATGAAAGGATTCCTACTATTTCTTTTTTGCTGCCTGTTGCCGCCCAGAACTTGGGCACTCCTTCCCCTGCAAACCTACGAGGACCTGGCGGCGGGGAGCCCGGCCATGGGTTACCAAGACGGGCCCTTTTATGCGGCCCTTTTTCACGGGCCCCAAGGGCTGGCTTTTAATACCGATGGAACCCTGCTCTACGTCGCCGACGGGGAGAACCATTGCATCCGGGTGGTGGACCGGGGCAAGGGCAACCTGGTTTCGACCCTCACCGGCGGCGGAAAAGCGGGCTATGCGGACGGCCCCCTCGCCGCCGCCCTTTTCAGCCATCCCACCCTCCTGCTTTTCCTGCCCGGCCAGCAGCTCGTCGTTTATGACGAAGGCAATGCCCGGCTGCGGTTGGTCGACCTCGCCCAAAAGACCGTGACGACCCTGGCGGGGGACGGCGAGCCGGGATTGAGCGACGGCCCGGGTGCCAAGGCCTCCCTGGGGAACCTCTCGGGCATGGCTTATCTTCCTTCCCGCGGGGGGGTCTATTTTTCCAGCTTCGGGGCGCTTCGGAAGGTCGACTTTAAAACAGGACAGGTTTCCACGGTTTTCCGCGGCAAGGCCGAAGTGCCAGCACTTGGGGCCATGACAGTGGACCAGGGCCGGCTTTACCTGGCGGATGGGACATCGGGGCAGGTGTACCAGCTGACACCCAAGGAAAAATTCGACCGGGAAGATGAAACTTCCTTCGATTGGCAGCCTTTTGCCAAGGGCCAGGCCATCGGCCAAATGGCCTTCTCCGACGGCGTCCTTTACGCCGTACAGCGCGGCGGCGCCCCCTTCCTGGCGCGGTTGACGCCCCAATACCAGCCTGTCACCTTCGTTTCCCTATGGGGGGACGAGCAGTCCCAAAGCGTCGGTTCCAACCCCCTGCTGGGGGGCGAGGGGGAGGGAAACCCCTGTTTCCTTGCGCCCGACCCCCTGTCGCCCCGCAAACTCTATTTCTCCCATCCGGGCGCCAACATGGTCACCTCCTACCGCGATCTTTTCCTGGAGGAGTTCAAGGATTCGGAATCGGAGAACCCGGAGGGATTGACGGATTTCCGTTATCCCACCGCCAAGCCTCCGGGAACCTTCCGTATCCTGTTGGTCGGGGATTCCCACACCTTCCACCAATATCCCGACGACGTCAAAAAGAGGGGTTGGAACGCCTTCAACCGGTTCGCCATCCTTCCCAAAAGGGCGGAGGAAACCCTCAACACCTTGGCGGCCCTGCAGGATGTCCCTTGGCATTACGAAGTCCTGCATTACGGGGAAGTTTCAGGAAATCACCTGAACCTCTGGCCCTATTACGTCGTGCCGAGGCTCGCAAAGAAATTCGATGTGGACCTGGTGGTCATCATGTATTCACCCGATTTCGACCTGGGCCCCTTCTATGATTACCCCTATTCGGCCGAGGGCATTCCGGTGGAAAAGCAGGACAACGAGTTTTTGCTCAAACCAGTCGAACAGCGCATCCAGGGGGGACTGCCCCGCGAACTCTTCGACTATTGCAAGGCCCACGAGCTTGTCAAGGTCATCAATCACCAGGCCCAATTCGCCCCCTTTGACAGGATCTCCGGGGACCCCCAGGCCGCGGAGAAATTGATCCAGTTGACCGCGCGGCCCCTGAAGTTATTGGACGAGAAATTAAACGGGATGAAAACCAGCACCGGGGCACCCGTCCGGCTGGAAATGGTCCGCTTCCCCTTGGGCCGATTTCCAGGTCCCTATGAAGGAGACCAGGCTTATTGGGGGAAATATATGAAAGAGATCAACGCGCCCCTGTTGGATTTGACTGCCGCCATGAGCATATTGCGGTTCAGCTATTACCCCCTTTCCCAAGTGGGGGGCTACGACCACTTCAACGCGGACGGGCATCTGTTGATGGGTTTCCTGCTGGCGGAAGAGCTGATCCGTGAAAAGCTCATTCCTTTTGAACCGGCAAAATAACGCCACTGTTCCACTCTTGAACCGAATAGGACGGTGACCTCCCCGGGGATGGGGATGGTCCTGAGTCTCCCTGTTCGCGACAAAATAGGAACTCATAAATATCTTTAATGTTAAATTTGCGGATTTCCTTTTGGAATAAGGCCAATTTGCCCCTTTTTTCCTTTGGGAAACCGGTATCCCTCTCTATAGAATCCATTCCACCGGTAGGGTGCTTTTAAGGATGTTGGAACAGCCCGCCTATTTTGTCCAAGGAGTTTAGCCATGAAATTCAAAATCCCGGGTATCGCCCTTCTCCTCGTCACTTCCATTCTTTTTGTCATCAGCTGTTCGAGCAATAACAACAATCCCTCCGCACCCGCCGCCCCCACGCCGACCTTTACGCCCCCCTGCGTGAACGCCAGCAACACCCCCTGCACCTCGACCTTCACCGCCACGCCGACCAATACGGGGACCGCCACCCCGACCGGTACGCCGACCAGCACGGCAACCGTTACCGACACCCGCACTCCCACGGCCACAACCACCAATACGGGGACTTCGACGTCGACGGCCACCATTACCAATACTGCCACACTGACTGCGACGGCCACCATTACGGACACGCCCACCGTGACCCCGACCGCAACCATCACCAGCACGCCCACCGACACCCCGCTGGTCACTTCGACGGCCACTTCGACAGCGAGCAGCACCCCCAGCAACACGCCGACTTCCACCAGCACGAATTGCACGGGGAACCCGACTCCTACGAACACGGTCGTGGCTTCCAACGGGATCGCCATGCATGTGACTTATAGCGGTGTCGGAACGGTCAGTGCCAGCAACCCCATTTACGTCTATCTTACGGATACCTTTGGAAGCGGCGCCTCTTTCCAGGCGGTGCGGTTCATTGATACCAACAGCGGCGGAATCACCATTTACGGCATGAACACCGGAACCTATTACCTGGCGATGTTCTATAACGCCGCGGGCGACGGGCATTTTTACCAAGGCGGGGGCGGCGTCAAGCCCCATGTGGGGGACCAGGCCCAGTTCCTCGGCGTTTCCAGCGGCTGCAACCCCTCCGGCGCCACGGCCCTCAGCGTGGCCGGCGGCGTTACCAACATTGGAACCGTGAGCTTCACGGGCGGCGGCCTTTGGGGCTTCGGAGGAACCTTGACCTACAATGGAAGCGTGGGAGGAACGGTGAGCACTTGCAATCCGCTCTGCGTGGGCTTCTATACGGACAGCGGCTATACCGCCCAAGACACCAACCAGCTTAATTTCACCAATGGCTCCCGCTATGACCTGAACACTTTCGACATCGGAGGCGGGTGCAGCACTGCCAGCGCCTATGTCCAAGCCTGGTACGCCAAGAGCGGCAATACGGGAAGCCCCCAAGCCGGCGATTCCGTGACCCAATTGGGATTGGTGGCTAACTCCGCCGTTACGAACCTCAACATCACCATTCCTTAATCCATCAACCGTCGAACTGTTTTAAAAGCCCGGGTCAGAGACCTGGGCTTTTTTATTTTTGGCCTTCAGAACGGTTGAAGCGTAACCCATTAAAACCTAACAAATAATAAACATTTCCCTTGGTTAAACGGATATAATTCGTCCAACTAATCGGGTATCCCCAGGAGGATTTATGAAAAAGTCTTCAACTGTGATTTCGGTTTTGGCCGCAACGGCTTTCTTAATGGCCAATGCCAAGACCCTGGCGGATGATTCAACGCCTTCGGCCTCCTCGACACCTTCCTCCAAATCCACCAAGTCTAAAAAGAAGAAATCCTCCGCGACTCCCACTCCCCAGGTGACCGTCGTTGCTACGACTCCGGCCGCTCCCTCAACGACCCCCACCCCCTTGCCCAAGGCCACTGCCACCCCCACTCCCGCTCCGGCGGCTTCCGCCGCTCCGTCGCTTTTCTCCGGTAATGCCCGGCTTTACGACCGCGTGGGCGCTCCGGGGGACTTACAAAAGGCCGTCTCCACCGCGGCCCGCGTCATCGGTTCGGGTTCCTCGAAACACGACCGGTCGGTTTTCCTGTGGCTGGGAAGGGTGACGAACGGCAGTGACTACCAAAAAGATAATTCCTACATCCGGTTCAACCTGGAAGGCGTGGCCTTTGCCGGTCCCAAGAAGCCGTCCCTGGTCCTGACGGGCACGGTCTTCGACCAGTCGGGAAGCAACTGCAAATCCGGCGACCCCATTTCGGTGGCCGTGGATTTCCGCCAGATCCGGGTGGACTACGAAGGCACCAAATTGGGCGAGGTGAACAAGGGCAACGACATCGCCGACCAAGTGTTCGCCATCCTCAACGATCGTGCCGCCTACCAATGGGTGGTGATCGCCCAGGACCAAGTCAGTGACGCCCAGGAATCCATGGGAGTACCGACCTTCGTGGTCAAGGCCCAGGAAGGCTACGCTTTCCTCTCCAGTACCTCCAACCACTGAGATGGACATGAAAAAAGACCTTTTTAAACTCCTGCGCCAAGGGGCCGTATTGGTGCTCCTGGCCTGCCCGGCTTGGGCCTCGGCCCTGGGGCTTCCTTTTGGCTCCCCGCCCCTGGTCATCGAGGCCAAGGGCATGGGCAATGCGGTGGTGGCGGACGGCAGCTTGTTCAACGCCACCGCCTATAACCCCGCCCTGCTTGAAAGCATGAGCGACTTCGGGGAAGTGCACCTGGAACTCAACTTGGGCAACGATCCGCTCGGCATCATCGATTATTTGACCAACCATTACAACATCCAGAACCTACAAGATGCGGTCAGCAATGTTCGCCCAGCTTTCAACCAAATCAATGACGCCCTCAACCTTTCCAACCATGGCGGTTCGGTGGACGTCAATGAATACAACCAGGGTGTAGACGGCCTTCAAAACGCCGTCACCAACATCCAGACGGCCATTTCAAAATTGACCAACAAAACCCTCCAGGTCGGCGCGGGCCTTCAACTGGCTTTCAAGATCGACGACAATTGGGGTTTCCAGGCTTACAACACGTCCCAAGCGGCTTTTTATGTGGGCCGTGGGAATCTGATCCCGTCCCTGCTGGCGCTTCTATCGCTTCCTAAAATGCAAGGTTCCAGCAACACCCAGATCCAAGCGGCTGCGGTTTCGATGTACAACAATACTTCTTCGGTTGTGAACGCCTTCTTAACCCCTTCCCAACAACAGCAATTGAACGCCGCCGTAACAACGTTCCAGGGAAAATCCTCGCCCACCAATACAGACGTCCAGAATTTCACCAACAGCGTCAATAGCGTGCTGTCCAGTATCGATACCCAGACTTCCCAGCAAGCCCTTTTCGACGACATCGCCCCGATCACGGCGTTGGTTTATTCCGATACGGTCCTGATGGCCACTTATTGCACGAGGCCCTTGGAGAGTGATGGGAATCTCACAACCGGGATCAACGTCAAGGCGGTCAACCGGCGGATCGCTTCCGTCAATTCGCCCTTCCTGGCCACGCAAAACACCAGCAAGTTCTCGGATATCGGGGATGATCTCAAGAACGATATCGAGCAATCCACCTGGCGCTGGGGGGTGGACCTGGGCTTCCTCTACAACTTCGACGACCCCAAGGTGGCGGTGGGAGCTTCGGCTACCGACCTGATCCATTCGACGGCCACACTGAACACGAACCCCAGCGACCCCCTTTATGGGTTGGTCACCGATTCGGCGCCCACGGTGTTGCGGATTGGGGCTTCTTACAAGCCCATGCCGGAGCTGACCGTGAACGCGGACATCGACGACCTATTCGGTAATACCTCTTATTACCAGGGCCTGGACGCTTTTTCCCACGTCGATTTCGGCTTCAACTACAACCTATTGGGAATCCTGCAGCTGCGGGGCGGCGTGACCAACGACAACCTCTGCGGCGGGCTCGGTCTTCCCTTCGGAATCCAATACGCCTTCGCGGTCGACAACCTCACCCAAAGCTATAACCATTACCTGCAGTTCGACGTGGCCTTCTAAAGCAATAGGGAAGCACAACTCCCCGATTCAGCACAAACCCGGCCCATTTAGGGCGGGTTTTTGTTTCTTGCAACCCTTTTTGTTTCCGAATAAACTACGACCCCTTAAAACCCTTGGTTTTCTCACAAGGATAAGGACATTTATCCATTAGAGCCTCGCTCTAAGGATTAAATACCGATTCGGTTTTAAGCTGGCCTCCGGCCAGTGTTTTTTGATATCGGACATTTAGCTCAGCTGGTTAGAGCGTCGCGTTCACATCGCGAAGGTCACTGGTTCAAATCCAGTAATGTCCACCACATGAACCGCCCTCCCTCAGGGGGAAGGGCGGTTTTTTTATTGGGGCATTGCTGGATTTGGACCAGGTCCCCCATGACGCCCCTGCCGGCTTTTGTTAAAATAGCCCCATGTGCTCCCGCTTCGTGCTGAAAAGCCCGCCGAAGGCCATCGCCAACCTTTTCAAGCTGGAAAAAACCGCCGATTGGAAGCCCCGCTACAACGTCGCCCCCTCCCACATCATCCCGGTGGTTACCCGCGACCTGGATAAGAAAGAGCGCGAGCTCAAGATGATCCAATGGGGTTTCGTGGCCTCCTGGACCCAGGGCGGCCGGCTTTTAGTGAACATCCAAAGCGAGAATATCGGCGAGAAGCCCATCCTGCAGGAGTCCTTCGAGAAGTGGAGGTGCCTGATCCCGGTGGACGGTTTTTACGAATGGCGGCACCAGGCCAAGGAGACCCACCCCTATTACATCCGGATGAAGGACCGGAAGCCCTTCGCCCTGGCCGGGCTTTGGGCCCCCCAAAAGCTGGAGGACAAAGCCCAGGACGTTTGCGCCATCCTGACGACGATGCCCAATGACGTGGTGCGGGTGGTCCACGACCGCATGCCCGTGATCGTGGGGCCGAAGGACTATGACCTGTGGTTGAATTCGGACGATGTGAGGAACTTCAAGGAGATCGAGAAGCTTTTCAGGCCCCACCCGCCGGAGGAGATGGAAGCCTACCAGGTGGGCGCCTGGGTGAACAAGGTCACCCACGACGATGAGAGGTGCATCGAGCCTTCCAGCGAGCCGGAAACCCTACCCTTCAATTTCTAACAGGGTGTAGGGAAAATGTCGTTCACCCTGTCGACAGCCACGGGCTACCCTCATTTTCATTTGTTGTATCGGGCTATGCCCGGTGAAGGTAATGAGGGTGATACAGTTCTCAATACTTGGGCCGAAGGCCCAATGAGTAAAGAAAAACTGCATATGAGCGAATCGATTTTTATCCCCTTCATCCCAAGGGGATTATTCGCGACTAAGATACGAAAAACATTCCTTTTGAGTTTTTCATCATGCTGTCACCGGCCTTTCCCGCCCCGGAAGGCGGCGGAGCTGTCGGGCGTTTCCCAAAGGGCCACTTCCACCAGCTTCACTTTTTGTTTTTTGAGGAAGGGCTCGACGAGTTTCCAAATGACCTGGGCCATGTTTTCGGCGGTGGGTTGGAAGGAAGGGTTGCCTTTGAACGGTTCCACTTCCTTGTTGATGAAACGGTGGTCGAAACGGCCGTAAATCTCGCGTTTCAAGATCTCCTTTAAGACCCGGAAATCCATCACGAAGCCGGTCACCGGGTCCACCGGGCCCTGGACCATCACTTTGAGCCGGTAGGAATGGCCGTGGGGGTAAAAGGACGCCTTGGGGTCGTCCTTGCGGTAACCGGCGCATTTTCGGAACACTTCCAGGTTTTTCGCCCGGTCCCATTTGGGATTGTTGAGGTAATGGGCCGCCTCAAAAGAAATTTCCTTCGAAATTTCCGCGATGTTTTTTTTCATGGTTCCTCTTTGAATTTCTGCGCGATGGGCACCCGGCGGCCCATGCCGAAGGCCTTTCCGGTCACTTTCAGGCCCGGCGCCATCTGCCGGCGCTTGTATTCGTTGCGGTTGACCTTCCCCAGGACTTCCCCCACCAGTTGGGCGTCGAATCCGGCCTTCACGATCTTAAGGGGCGGTTGGTTCTCTTCTATATACAGGCGCAGGATGGCGTCCAGGGTTTCATAAGGCGGAAGGCTGTCCTGGTCCGTCTGGTTGGGCCGAAGCTCCGCCGAAGGCGGCTTGGTAAAGACCGCTTCCGGGATGATGGGTTCCTTGCGGTTCACGTGCCGGGAAAGTTGGTACACCATCACCTTGGGCACGTCCGAAATGACCGCCAGCCCCCCGCACATGTCCCCATAGAGGGTGCAATAACCCACCGACAACTCGCTCTTGTTGCCGGTGGAAAGCACCAGGCGGTTGAACTTGTTGGAAAGGGCCATGAGGATCAGGCCCCGCAGGCGGGCCTGGAGGTTTTCCTCCGCCAGGTCCCTGGCCAGGCCCTGAAAGGCCGGTTCCAGGGTTTCGAGGGATTTCTCGAAAATCGGGGTGATGGGGATCTCCTTGAACTCCATCCCCAGGGCCTCGGCCAATTGGCGGGAATCCTCGATGGAGCCCCTGGAGGAAAAGGGCGAAGGCATGGTGACCCCCAGGACGTTTTGGGGCCCCAGGGCTTCGCAGGCGATGGCCGCCACCAGGGAGGAATCGATCCCCCCCGAGAGCCCGATCAGGACCTTTTCGAAGCCGCATTTGCGCACGTAATCCCGTGTGCCCAAAACCAGGGCCCGGTAGATGTTTTCGATCTCCCCGCCCGCCGGGGCGGCCTCCTTCAGGGAAGGCTTTTCGGTGTCGTAGACGAAAAAATCCTCCTCAAAGGCCTTGCCCAACTCGAAAAGGTTGCCCGCGGCGTCCATGGCCATGCTGCAGCCGTCGAAGACCAGCTCGTCGTCGCCGCCCACCAGGTTGCAGTAAAGCACGGGCGCCTTCGTCTTGCGGCTGACATCCTTGAGCAGGGCCTGGCGCACCGAAAGCTTGGCGTAATGGAAGGGGGAGGCGGAAAGGTTCAAGACCAGGTCGGGTTTGGACTTCGCTATTTCCTCCACCGGGTCCTTGGCGTAAAGCCGGCGGGTGAAGACCCCCTCCACGTTCCAGATGTCCTCGCAGATGGTCAGGGCGATCTTGAGGCCCTTGTAGCTGAATGGCGGCTCGGGTTTGGGGGCGGGGGCGAAATAACGGGCCTCATCGAAGACATCGTAATTGGGAAGCAGGACCTTCTTGTAAACCTGCAGGATGGCGCCGTTTTCCACGGCCACGGCGCAGTTGAAGAGGGGGTTGCCCGGGTCCCGGTTTTCCAGGACGGTGCCCACCACCGCCAGGATGCCCTGGGCGGCCTGGGCCACCTTTTCCAGGGCCTTCCGGGACTTCTCAAAGAAGGAGAAGCGGTCCAGCAGGTCCCGGGGTGGATAGCCCGTCAGGGTCAGTTCGGGGAAGAGGGCCAAGGCGCAGCCGGCCTTCCGGGCCTTGTCCAGGTAAAGGAGGATCTTCTCGACGTTGCCGTCGAAGTCGCCCACGGTCGTGTTGATCTGGCAGACGGCGATTTTCATCCCAAATCCTTTTTACCCGGTCACCTTGTGGTGAATAATGTGGCTTAGTTTAGGGACAAAGACAGGCTAAGTCAAAATAAGGAGCGTCCTTGATCTTCGGGGTTTTGGCGGATACCCAGGGCGTGCTGGCGGCGGCCCAGCTGGCGGCCTTGAAGAAAGCCTTCAAGGGCGTGGACTATATCCTGCACGCCGGGCCCGTGGGGGACCTGAGGGTCATCGAACAACTGGCCCAACTGGCGCCCACGCGGGCGGTGTGCGGCAACGCGGAAAATTCCATCGTGCGTTCCGAGCTTTACGTGCGGCAGTCCTGGCGCGCGGGGGTCACCACCATGGGCCTGGTGCACGGCTACGGCAAGCCCCATGGCCTCAAAAGCTGGCTGCTCAAACAGTTCGAGGAGGACCCGGTGCAGGTGATCGTCTATGGGCGCAACTTCGAGCCGACGGCCCGTCCGGTCGGCGCCCATTATTTTTTCAACCCCGGTTCCTTCTCGGGCAACCTGCCCGAAGGCCAGCATGGCAAAAAAGGGCCGGCCCGCGTAGGATTGTTGTTCGTCCGCGGCAAAAAAGTGGACGGCCAGGCCGGTATCCCGGCCCACTCCTGACTTTGAATCGGACCCTTATGAACTGGCGGTTGATCCCTTCTTCCAGCGTCCCCACCCCCGGCCAAATGGCTTATGACGCCGAGCTGTTCAAGCGGTTCAAGGCCGGGGAACCGCCCATCCTGCGGTTTTTCCATTTTGAGCGGCCCACCCTGACCCTGGGAAGGCTGGAGGCCCGCCGGCTGGACCTGGAGGCCCTGTCCTACCCCTGTGAGATCCGCCCCACGGGCGGGCGGGCCGTTTTGCACGGTGCGGGGGACCTTTGTTATTCCATCGTGGCGGGAACCAAGGACCCCCTGGTGGGGGGGGAATTGCTGGAAAGCTACCGGAAGATCAGCGGGCTGTTGTCCTATGCCCTAAGGGGATTGGACCGGGAAGTCCGGCTCTCGGAGGAAAGGCACGCGGGTTTGGAGGCGGGCCACTGTTTTTCGGCGCCGTCCTTCGCCGAACTGGTTTTAAACGGGAAAAAGGTGGCCGGGGGTGCCCAGGCCCGGGAAGGCGGGGTTTTCCTCCAACAAGGGGTCATCCTCTTGTCCGTGGACGAAGGATGGAAAACCCTTTTTCCGGAAGCCGCGGGCGGCGGGATGGCGGGCCTGAACGACGGGAAGCCGCTGCCCCCCTTAAGCCGGATGGACGTGGAGAGGGCCATTGTGGCGGCTTTCGAGGAAACGGGAGTGGAGTTCGAGAAACATCGTGCGATCACGGAAACAAGAATCATTTAGCCACAGATGCACACGGATGAACACAGATGGCTTTAGATTCAAATCCAAAATAATCTGTGTTTATCTGTGTTAATCTGTGGCAAAAGATATTTTGGCCTTTGTTTGGAGCATTGAATGAAGAAATTCGACGCATTGGTGATCGGCGGCGGGCCCGGAGGCTATACGGCCGCCTTGCTGTTGGCCCAGCAAGGAAAGACCGTCGCCCTTTTTGAGAAGCGCAGGATCGGCGGTTCCTGCCTGCACGTGGGCTGCATTCCCACCAAGCTTTTGCAATCGGCGGCCTTCCGCTACCACAGTCTTTCCAAGGAAGGCGCGGCCTGGGGCATCGAGGCCGACAACATCCGGTTCAACTTCAAGGCCCTGGTGGACCGCACCCAGAAGACCCTCTCCATCCTGGAGAGGGGCATCGTCTCCCAGCTTTCCGCCGCCAAGGTGGAGGTGGTCCAGGGCGAGGCCCAGATCAAGGCCAAGGACCTGGTGGAGTGCAACGGTGAGGAATACCGGGGAACCAGCCTTATCCTGGCCCTGGGATCCCGGCCCCGGCAACTGCCCGCCTTTCCCCTGGGGGACGATGTCGTCACCAGCGACGAGCTTTTAAGCCAGCCCCGGCTGCCCAAATCCCTCCTCATCGTGGGCGCGGGCATCATCGGCCTGGAGTTCGCCTGCCTTTACGCCCAGCTGGGCGTGAAGGTCCGCATGGGGGACGTGCTGCCCAAGCTGCTTCCCAACATGGACGAGGAGATGGGGCAGGTCATCCTGAATTCGGTGCGCAAACTGGGAGCGGAGGTGGAATTGGGGCTCCTGGAAGTCAACCGCAAGGACGAGGAGATGGTGCTGGTCTCGGCGGGACGCGTTCCCAATTCGGACAAGGCGGGCGTCGGCAACCTGGGTTTGAAAGCCCCGGGCGGAAAGATCGAAACCAACGGATTCCTGGAAACTTCGGTGCCGGGGGTCTTCGCCCTCGGCGACATGACCGGTAAATACCCTTACGCCCATACGGCCTATGAGCACGCCCGCATCGTGGCGGGGAAGATCGGCGGCGGCCGGGAGGAGATGGACGACTTCAAGGTCCCCCACGTGGTCTTCACCTCGCCCGAAATCGCCTCGGTGGGCTTCACCGAAGCCGAGGCCAAGGGCCGGTTCAAGAACGTGAAGGTGATGAAGCACAACTTCGCGGCCAACAGCAAGGCCCGCATCCTGGGCGAGATCGGCGGCTGGTCCAAAACGGTTTACGACGGCGACACGGGCGTCATCCTGGGTGTCCATGTGACCGGCCCGGAAGCCACGGACCTTATCGGGGAGGCCTGCGTATTGGTCTCCCAAAAGATCACCCTGGACCAGTTGGACAAAGTGGTTCATCCACATCCAACATTAAATGAGATATTTGGAACACATTGAGGATGTGGATGAAAGGGGGAGTGGGGGAAGGGTCCCCCACGGTGGCGATGGGGTAACGTAGGGGGAAATTCCCCTACGAGCGCGGAGCGCGCATCCACATCCAACATTAAACGAGATATTTGGAACACACTCATAACGGGGGAAATTCCCGGGTTCTCCTGCAAATAAGGCCGGTCTTTTAGTTAAAGCCTTTCCCCTTTTTGCCGTTAGGAACCCTTGTGGCGCCGTTTTGACCCGAGTTAAATGGGGTTCCTAAGGAGTCGGTCGGATGAAGAAAAATACCGGGTTGTTCCTTCTCTTGTTCCTCGTGGCGGTCCCCGTATTGGCGGGCCCGCCCCTGAAGGTTATTTATACCTCCGGTTCCACCACCACCTTTAAATGGACCTGGCCCTACCATCCGGTGCGTGTTTATAACGCCACCCAGACCAAACCCTACTACGCCACCGGCCGTGTCCTTTACTTGAGCGGTGAGGACGTCTCCAAATACCGCTTCCATTATCCCGACCGGACCTGCCGCAACGATTGGGGTTATTTTTTCCCCAAGGGTGTGAAGCTTTGCCCCCGCCGTCCCGCCATCATTTTCGGGGCCCCGGCCGCCTATACCGAGGTCATCTACCAGAAATAGCCCGTCTGACCTGGGTTATTTCTACAATTTTGTTCCGTCCTTTTGGCTCTGCTTTTTCTCCTGGCTCCCAAAATTCCGTTTTGAACCCCGATTCCGAGTTAAAACCTCCCGGTTGGGACTTCCAGGATGACTTTTTTGGGCCTCTTTCAATCGGGGTCTAATGTTTTCCCGCTGGTACAACTATTGCTTTAAATCCCCCCGAACTCGGCAGGGCCTCCAAAACCGTTGGATATGAGGTCGGGGATGTTCCGGAAATTCAAATTTGAAGAGGATGTCTACTCCAAATTGCAGGGAATCCCGATGTCCACCCGCTATAAGCTGGACCGGATCGGGCTTAAGATCGGGGCCAAGACCTGGAACCGCTTCTCGGCGGAGGAAAAACAGGTGCTTTGCCACCTTTCGGTTCGAAGCCAGGGGGAATTGGAGTGCTACAAGGAATACCTGGTTTACCTTTTGAACCGGCTCAAGGAAAAACCCGAGTGGCTGGACCCGGAAGCGGGCAAAAAAGAAAGGGCCCAGTGGGAAAACCTGAGCCGCATCCCTGAAAGCGTTTATTTGAAGGTCCTTTCCCTGAAAGGCCTCATGACCCCGGTGGAATGGATCCGACTGGACGACCTGGAGCGCTACGCCCTTTTCCGCCTGTCCCTCGAAAAATACAGCGACGCCCTTTTCGGCAAAGCGCTGGAGGAGTTTTTAGGGCTTTCCACGGCCAAACCGGCCTAATCCGGGGGAATTTTTCAACCTCGCGGACTACTTGTTACCAAGTCGAGGAAGTTCTGTAACAAAAGATTAACCTTCCTTTGGGACCATTCTACCCAGCGACAACGACCCACGCTCTTTCAACGCCCACTCCACGCCTTAAGTTGTTCCCTTCGGGGAGGAGGATCGAGGAGGACTTATGTTGAAACTGGACCGATATTCCGAGAGCATCCTGTTCCAATGCGACCGGTGCCAGCGCGCGGGGGAATTGTTCACCGATGTGGTGGAAGATGAAGGTTTCTTTTATTGCTGGGGTTGCCTGGGAGAGATGCGGAACAAGAAAGAAAAGAAAGGGGAGGTGAACCAAAGATCCTATGCCCACTAACGAAGTTTTTGCCGGGGAAACCGCGCAAGAGCGCTGTGATGGTTGCGGGACCGAAGTTGACGCAAGGTCCATATTCACCGAGGAAAGCGGGAACCACTACTGCCTGGCCTGCTGGCTGCAAAAGGGGAACCGCAAGACTCCAGGCCGCAAACTGACTCTCGTCGAACTGTAAAAACCAAGCAGCACCAAGAATTCCAAATCCACAATCAGGTGGGTCTGGAATTTTTTTTGCCCGGTTAAATCTGGATCTTCGAGAAGAGATAGCCCCCCACCACCAGCAGGAAGGCCGAACAAAGGCTCAAGACCAAAAAGTCGGTCCCCATCCCGTAGAAAGAGGCCATTCCCAGCGACGCCCTCAAGCCGTCGATGCCGTAGGAAAGGGGGTTCAAGGTCGTCACCAGCGCCATTCCGGAAGGCAGTCCTTCCAGGGGGAACATGGCGCCGGAGAGGAAAAACAACGGCATGACCAGGAAATTCATGATCAGGGGAAAAGCCTGCATATCACTGAGTTGGGACGCCAAGGCCGTACCGAAGGCAGTGAAGAGGAGGGCGATCAGGAACATGAAAACCAGGGCGAGCGGCAGGGCCTGGAGCTGGGGCCTAAAGCCGAAAAGAAAGGCCAGGGCGAAGACGACGATTCCCTGCATCATGGCCACGGTGGCCCCACCCAGGGTCCGGCCGATCATAATCGTTAAACGCGGCACGGGCGCGACCAGGGTTTCCTTGAGGAAGCCGAACTGGCGGTCCCAGATGATCTCGATGCCGGAAAAGACCCCGGTGAAAAGAACCCCCATGGAAATGACGCCGGGGGCGAGGAACTGCAGGTAATCGCCGCGGCCGGACTGGGAGTAGATCTTGCCGAAGCCGAAACCGAAGGCCAAAAGAAAGATCAGGGGTTGGCCCAGGGACCCGATCATTCGGGGCTTGGAGCGGAAATACCGCTTTAACTGCCGAAGCCACATGATGTAAATCGCGCTCATCTTACCGCCTCCACATTTTTTTCATCATCCGCATGGTTTCGGCGTTGGAGGCATCCTCATCCCTCAAGTTGTGGCCTGTCAGGCGGATGAAGGCGTCCTCCAGGGTTTTGGCCCTCGCCTTCTTCTTCAAGGCGGCGGGCGTCCCTTGGGCGATGATTTTGCCGTGGTCCACGATCGTCACCTGGTCCGCCACCCGGTCGGCTTCTTCCATGTAATGGGTGGTGAAAAAGACGGTGATCTTTTCCTTTTTGTTCAGGTTCCTGATGTAGTTCCAAATATGGTTGCGGGTCTGGGGGTCGAGGCCCACGGTGGGCTCGTCCAGGAAGAGGATCTGGGGGTGGTGCAACAGGCCCCGGGCGATTTCCAGGCGCCGTTTCATGCCCCCGGAAAACTGCTTCACCAGGTCGTTGCGACGGTCCCACAACTCCACCACCTTCAAAAGCTCCTCGGTGCGGCTTTTACGCAAAAGAGGCGGGACCTTGTAAAGAACGCCGTGGAATTCCATGTTTTCCTGGGCCGTCAGTTCATCGTCCAGGCTGGGGTCCTGGAAGACGATGCCGAAGGTCCGGCGCACGCCGGCCTGGTCGGTCACGGGGTCCTTGCCGTCCAAAAGCACCTGGCCGCCGGTGGGTTTTAAAAGGGTCGTCAGCATCTTGATGGAAGTGGTCTTGCCCGCGCCGTTGGGACCGAGGAAGCCGAAGATGGAACCCTTTTCCACGGTGAAGGAAACGCCGTTGACCGCGGTGAAATCGCCGAATTTCTTGGTGAGGTTTTCAACTTGGATGATGGAATTTTTCATGCCGATTTTCCTTGGGGCTATGTCGTGCGGCTTGCCGCACGACAATGAGTGGAAGTCGGTATAGTACCGATTTCGAGTTTTGAATCTTCAAAAATGTGAATCGGTACATGGGGACAAATCTTTTAAGGAAGCCTTTTTAACACAAAGCCGGGGGTAGAACCAAGAAAGGATTGTAACAGTTTGTTATGGAACGCCGGCCTTATCCCATGTCGGCGAAAGAATAGTCCGGGCATTTGCGGGCGGTGTAGTCCTTGTCCCAACTGGTTTTGAAGAGGATGACGGGGCGGTTCAGCTTATCCTTGGTTTTCAGGACCTGCACGGGGGGATCGAAGGTATCGGGGTTTCCCACCAGCCAGGCGCTGCTGGTGTAGGGCAGTGTTTCCAGTTCCGTATCCACGCCGTACTCGCTCTTGAGGCGGTATTGCAGCACGTCAAACTGCAGGCGCCCCACGGCCGCGACGTAAAAATCCAATTCATCCCAGCTTTTGAGCATTTGCACCGTGCCCTCGGCGGTCATCTGCTCCACCCCCTTATCGAAGCTTTTGCGCTTGGCCACGTCCTTGGGCCGCACGCGGGCGAAGATTTCGGGTTGGAAGGAGGGCAGGGGCTTGAAGTTGAAGCCGCCGGTCATGGAAAGGCTGTCCCCGATGGCGAAGACCCCGGGGTTGATGACGCCCACGATGTCGCCCGGATAGGCCACGTCCAGGGTGTTGCGGTCGGCGGCCAGCATGGTGTGGGGGCGGGAGAGGCGCAGTTCGCGGTTAAGGCGGTGGTGCCGCACCACCAGGTCTCGCTCGAAACGGCCCGAACAAACGCGCAGGAAGGCCGTGGAGTCCCGGTGCTTGGGGTTCATGTTGGCCTGCAATTTGAAGACGTAGGCGGAAAAAGGGGTTTCGACCGGGTCGATGGTGATTTCACCCGCCGGGGAATCGGCGGGCCGGGCTCCGGGCGGCGGCGCCATTTCCACGAAGGCGTCGAAGAAGGGCTCAACGCCGAAGTTGGTCAGGGCCGAGGCGAAGAAGACCGGCGTCACCTTGCCCTTGAGGAATTCGGCGTGGTCATAGGGGTTGCCCGCCACCTCCAGCAATTCCATATCCTGGTGCAGCTTTTCCCAAAGCTCTTCGGAGACATGGGTCTTCACGTTGGGATCCGATAGGGGGATCCGTTCCACGGCGGCCTTGGCCGCGCCACCCACGGAGACCTTGGTGAAGAGGATGAGTTCCTTGGTGTGGCTAGCCTGCCCTGAAATGATTTTGGGCAGGCGTTCCACGACCCCCACGAACTCGCGGCCCGAACCCACGGGCCAGTTGACGGCGGAGGAATGGATGCCCAGCACTTCCTCCACCTCATGCATCAGGTCCAGGGGTTCCCGGCCGGGCAGGTCCATCTTGTTGATGAAGGTCATGACCGGGATGCCCCTCAGGCGGCAGACCTCGAAGAGCTTGCGGGTCTGGGTTTCCACGCCCTTGGCGGCGTCGATGACCATGATGGCGCAGTCTGCGGCGGTCAGCGTCCGGTAGGTGTCCTCCGAAAAGTCCTGGTGGCCCGGGGTGTCCAGCACGTTGATGATGGCGTTCTTGTAAGGGAACTGCATGGCCGAGGCGGTGATGGAAATACCGCGTTCCTGCTCCATGCCCATCCAGTCCGAGACGGCCACCTTGCCGCCCTTGCGGCCGCGCACCATGCCGGCGGTCTGGATCATGCCCGAATAAAGCAGCAGCTTCTCCGTGAGGGTGGTTTTCCCCGCGTCCGGATGGCTGATGATGGCGAAGGTGCGCCGTTTGGCCACCGCGTTCTTGATTTCGGTCATTAATTGGGGATCGGACATGGCGCGGTATCTTACCAAATTCCCCTGGAGGGACAAGCGTTCCGCCGGAGGGAAGGGGTGAGAAGGGACATCGGGTTAAGGTAAAATGTCCCGTGTTTATATTTGATAAAGGAGTCTTATCGGATGACGGAAATCCAGAAAAAATCAACGTATACGGACATGTTCCTCGGCCTCTTGTGCGGTCTTACCTTTATGCCGGGTGTCTTCGGCATTCTTTTGCTTTTCATCGTGTTGGTTTATTTCAGCGGCTTCCAGCGACTGGTGGAATGGGACCCGACCGCCGTCAATTATTTTGTTTTTTACCTGACCTATTCGGTCGTTGTATTTCTTTTCATCGGCGCCTTATTTATCTTCGTCAATTATTGGAGCGTCAAACGCAGGGATTCGCTGCAAAGCCGAATTGTTTTCGATGAGGAGCAGGTCGGTTATCACACCCCTAACACTGATTTAAAGGTCAAATGGGGACAGATCAAACAATGCAGGGCCTCCAAGAACCGTTTGTTTTTGATCCTGGACCGGTTCGTCATCCTCCATTTCTCACGGAAAAAACTTCCAAAAAACGAATGGGAGGAAATCCTGGAACTGGTCGGCCGTAAGACAAAAATCCGCGGATTCGGGCTTATTTTTTTGTTGTCCGGAGTTTTGGCGTTATTTTGCGTTTACGGTTGGCTCAGGATGCTGGCTTACATGTGATGAAATAAAAAAGCCCCCGGGGTTGACCCCAGGGGCTTGAACAACAACGGCTTGATTACTTCGTGGTGGCAGGAGCCGCAGCAGGAGCCGGGGCGGTGGTGTCAGCGCCCTTCTTGTTCTTCTTGCCGCCCTTGTGGCCCTTCTTGTGGGTCTTGTGGACCTTGGTCGTATCCGTGGAACCCCCGCCCGCTTGGGCGAAGACCATTCCGGTCGAACCGAGGAACAATACGGCCATCAACGCAACCATTAACTTTTTCATGGTTTTCAAACCTTTCTCCAATGGAATTAGCCTTTTAAGGGGCCGCTTATAAGACGGACGGGGTCGCGGAAAAGTTCACGGAAAAAAGCCGGGTTTTCCCAATAAAAAGCCCGGGACCCCAGGCCCCGAAGCTTGATAGCCCCCCTTTGGCTCATTAAACTGTGCCGGTTTTGATGAAAGGGCCTTATGAAAAACCCGCGTGAAATTCCGAAAGAAATCGCTATTTTCCTCCGGCAATGCTGGTTCCTGGTATTGCTGCTGGCCGCGGCCCTGGCGGCCTATCCCCTGGCGCGGGAGAGCCAGTTCTGGGTCTGGGTGAGCCTCTCCTATGTGACCTCCTTCATTTTTTACGTCCTGACGATCTACCTGCCCGACCGAAAGAACCGGAAGAACATCCACCGGGTATTGGTACCCTACCTGCAAAAGGTGGTCAACGACGCCCGCAGCGTTTCCTATTCCTTCCTGGCGGCCTCCGAAACCCACGCGGACGTGAAGCATCTGACGGCCAACGACTTCCACGAAATCTTCAAACGCATCAAGCCCTCCGACCGGTCCACCCGGCTGGACTTCCTGGGTTTCGTCAACTGGCAGGACTACCTGGTCCAGCAAAAGGGCCAGGTGGTGCGCAGCCTGGAGAGGATACTCACTTACGAGCATTACCTGGAGACGGAATTCATCCTGCAGATCGAGGCCCTGCAAAATTGCGGCCTGTTCGAGATCGTGGATTACATGGAGAAGAAACCGGTGGAACACGAGGATTTTGCCTTCCTGTCCTCGGCCTATTACGAGTGCTACCTGCTGGTGCGCCAACTGGAAACCTACCTGGAAAAGTACATGGCCGACAGCTGAGAAAGGCCTTGCAACCCCTCCCCCTTGGGCTAAAGTAACCCCATTCCAATTCCGGTAAACCATGCGGTGTTTCACACGGGGAGATTATGAAGAAGCGGATGTTCCTGGCTTTGATCCTCGCCTTACCCCTCGCGGCCCACGCGTCTACCGACGCGAAAACCATTGAGTTCATGAAAAAACTGAACTTGTATTACTATTGCCTGCAGCGGGAAGGGCTTCGGAATTTCACCTGCGATGTCGCCTTCAAATTCCCGCCAAGTTTCAAAAACAACACGGTCATCCAAAAAAGAGGCCCGGAATGGCTCGCGACGATGGAAAAACTGCGGTGCAAGGCTTCCCTTTCCGATGATGGAACTCTTAGCGTGACCCTTTTACCACCGCCGGCCACGGGCGACTCGGCTACGGACCAGGCCGTCCTCTCCTCCGCCGAATCTTTCCGGAAAATGGCCTTGGATGCCACCACCAGCTGGCAGGAAGCGGTGGTCAAGACGCTCTATGACGAGCGGGACTACTCGGGTGATTGCAAAGTCCAAAACACGGCCGACGGGTTCACGGTGGAAGTTAAAAAAACGGATAGCGACCTCACCGGAAGTTTCACCCCGCAAGCGGAAGAAACATCGTCATCCGGAACCCTCGGGGAGATCCCGGTAAAAAGCAGGAACCGTTACCAAAGTGGTCCCAAAGGTTTTATTTTCATAGGGACGGAGGGTGAATATGGAAACGCCCACCTCAAGGTTGACATCGAAAACCAAAAAGTCGGGGAGTTCCTCATGCCACAGGAAATTCGGTTTGCTATGTCCGGCATAAGGGCCATTGGAGGGGGACTGGAGATTGACCTTGAGTTTTCGAATTACCTGGTGAACCAATAGGAAAAGGTCCGCCATAAGACGGGCCTTGGGTGAAAGAAATTTACAAAAGGATTTTCAATGAGAGACACTTTTTGCCTGAAGTGGGACCAGGAACACGGCGCCAAGCTGGTGGATTTCCACGGCTGGAACATGCCGGTCTCCTACGCCAAGGGCATCCTGGCCGAGCACGAGGCCACCCGCAATAGCGCGGGGCTTTTCAACATCACCCACATGGGAAGGCTGCGCATCAGCGGCCCCCAGGCCTATAAATTTTCCCAATACGCCTTCACCAACGACCTCTCCAAGGTCAACATCGGCAGCGCCCTCTACGGGTTCCTCCTCAACGACAAGGGCGGCATCATCGACGACGTCATCATCTATAAAGAGGCCAACGACCGGTTTTTGTGGATCATCAACGCGGGCGGCCGGGAAACGGACGTGGACCACTTGAAGCGCCTGTCGGCGGGCAAGGACCTGAAGCTCGACAACCTTTCGGATGAGACCGCCCTGCTGGCCCTGCAAGGGCCCAAGGCCGACGCGGTGCTGAAGCGGCTGGTGAAGGACGTGGACCTGGACAAGGTGCCCTATTTCGGCTTCGGCCGGGGGACGATCAACGGCAAGGCCGCTTTCCTCATGGCGACGGGCTATACGGGCGAGGACGGTTACGAGCTCATGGTGGACGTGAAGGATGCGCCGATGGTTTGGGAAGTTTTAGCGGCCCAGCCCGAAGTGACCGCCTGCGGCCTGGGCGCGCGGGACTCCCTGCGCCTGGAGGCGGGCCTGCCCCTGCACGGCAACGACATCGACGACAAAACCCAGCCTTACGAAGCAGGCCTGGGTTGGGCGGTCAAACTGGACAAGGAAGGCGGTTTCTTTGGGAAGGAAGCCTTGAACAAGACTCCCTCGCGCAAGCTCATTGGCCTGACCTTAGAGGGCCAGAACATCCCCCGAGCCCACTACAAAGTGGTTGAATCCTGCGGCAAAGAGGCCGGGGAAGTGACCAGCGGCGTCTTCTCGCCCACGCTCAAAAAGGGCATCGCCCTCGCCTATGTGAAAGCCGAGTCACTGGGCCAGCCCTTGGCGGTGGATATCCGTGGCAAAGGCGTCCCCGCCGCCGTCACCAAGCTGCCCTGGGTTCGGCACGTCACCAAAGCCAAGGCGAAATAGGGGGTCGAACCATGGCAGCCAAGAAAAAAATCGCATCCAAGGCGAATTCCCAACCCAATGAGTTGGATTCGTTTCTGGCCGGGTTGGTCGGGAAGTTGCCCAAAGTCACGGTGGGCCAGAAGTTCGGCCATGTGAACTTCACGGTGGGGAAGAAGGTCTTCGCCTTCAGCCGGCCCGACGGGGTGGCGATGAAACTACCCCTGGCCACTGTGGATGCCCTGGTCCTCCAGAAGAAAGCCGCCCGGCTGGTCATGGGCCAGAAGGTCATGAAGGAATGGGTGGTCCTCAAGCACCCCAAACCCGCCGATTACCGGGGCGACCTGGGGCTTTTCAAGGAATCCGCAAAGTTTGTCGCAGGGGGCAAATGAAAGGGTTAAGAAAAACGGCCTGGGCGCTCCTCTTGGTTTGTCTGGGGACAACAGCCTGCGCCCCGAAATCCCAGGTCCAATCCCAGCCAGCCCTTGTCGAAGACGACCTTTATTTCGGCCTCTCCACTTCCAACGGCCCTGTGACAAGGGCCCAATGGGAGGGCTTTCTCAATGAGCAAGTGACGCCCCGTTTTCCGGACGGGCTGACGGTTTTAGATGCCAAGGGACAGTGGAAGAACGCCCAAGGGAACATCGGCAAGGAACCCACTAAGGTCCTCATCCTTATCCACCCGGATAATCCAGGCGCGGACAAGGCTGTCCAAACCCTCATCGATATCTACAAAAAGGAATTTCATCAGGAATCGGTGATGAAAGTGAGAAGTCGGCCGCAAGTTTCTTTTTAACTCATTTGAAATCAAGCCAAGACTTTTTCCCGCTCCCGAGCGGCTCTTTTTTTTGTTCTTGGCGCTGGTTCGGGTTGAAGGAAGATGAATTGCGGGGCATGGTTCCCAACTTTGACTTTGGATTTCTTCGGGGAATTTTGACGTTTCCATTCGAGCCAAAACACCCAAACTTCAAAAACCAGGAAGAGGGGTGGAACAACAAGCACCCAATGGTTGGGGTATAGAAACTCTCTGGGTACGGGGGCGATGGGGCTTGCCGATCCGGCCGAGGCAGGCCCCAGACCGGTCAACATCAAAGTACAAAGCAGCAACAAAAGTCCACTGCCGATAAACCATAACCTGAAAAATAATTTTTCCATGCCGGCACCTCCACCGTTTCTTTGGTGAGTCCTTGAGGATTAAAATTATGGGAACGGCTCCGAAGAAATAGAAAGCCTGGGAAGGAAGATTTTCGTTAAGCGTTTTATGTAAAACTGATTTTAGCTTTGGAAAATGCCCCCAAAGAAAAAATTAAACGATTGTTCGATGAAATTGTTTTATGCCGCGATGGTTTTGGCAGACGCTCTACATCAGTAAGGGTGTTAGCCCGCCTTTTCGGACTGATCCACTTCCAGCCAGGCCATGGCCTTTTCCAAATCCGTGAAGGTCCTTACCGGCAATCCGTTGTTGACGGCCACGGTTTCCTCGAAGCGGTTGGGGTCCACCAGGGGATGGCGGCCCAGCACCGCGAAGCGGCAGGGAGGGATGCGGTGGGACAGCCGGAGTTTCAGGAACTTCACGGCGAACTGGGTGGACATGTAAAAGCGGCTCATGGTGGAGGGGTTGCCGGAAAGTTCCAGGAAGTCGAAGAGGATCTTGGAAGCCTGGTGTTTTTCACAAAGGGCCAGGAGGCGGTCGGAGGTTTCGCCGATGAGGTTGTCCGCCCATTGGCCTTCCACGCTGATCTTGAGATAGTTGGCCTGGAGATCGTCTTTGATTAAATAACCCATAACATTCTTCCTGCCCGCCCATTTGGGCAAAACTCCCAGGAATTATTTTCTCGCCAAGGGCATGGATTGGCAATCACCGGTCACGACTCACCCAGGTAATCCGGGACGATGGATTCCTCCACCACTTTTCCCTTTTGAAGGCCGACTTTATAGGCACGGGCCTGGGGCCGGGAGGAGATAAAACGGGCGATTTTACCGTCGATGTAATGAATCGCCACGCCGTCATCGGCGGCATGGCCCGGCTTGATCTTCTTTTGGGCGATCATCCGGTGGTAGGAAGGCCGCCGGTCCTTCTCGCTGTCGTAGTGGGGACAATTGCTTCCCTTCAAGAAACCCAGGCACTTGAGCGGCATCAGGGGGCTGGTCCAAGAATCGGTCACGCCCTCCTCGAACCAACAAATGGAACCCGCGCTGGGGCCGCAAAGCAGGATGCCCTTCTGGTAAGCCTTTTTCATGATTTTATCCAGGCCCCAAAGTTCCCAAAGGGCCAGGAGATTCCGGGTGTTTCCGCCGCCAACGTAAATAACGTCATTGCATAAAAGATATTTCTCCAGGCTGCCCACGGGCGGCTTGAAAAGCGCCAGGTGGGAAGGGACGCAATCCAGTTTTTTGAAGGCGGAGTTGAGCATCCGCAGGTACCATTCGGCGTCGCCGCTGGCGGTGGGAACGAAGCAAACCTTCGGTTTTTTCTTGCCCGATTGCCGCAGGATATAGTTTTCCAACAGCAGGTTTTCCTTTGTCGAGAACCCACCCCCGCCGATGCAGATGATTTGTTTTTTCGCTTTGCGTTGATCCATTATTTGCCTTTCGGATTAAACGATTTTGCCCGTCAGCCGGAAGACTTCCTGAAGGGAGGGCGGATATTGGGCCGCCGGGAATTTCCGGCAGACGCAGGCGGCCAGGCCCGCGGCGAAGCGAACGCTTTTGGCATCGTCCCATCCGCGCCAAAGGCCATAAACCATGCCGGCCCGGAAGCTGTCGCCGGCCCCCAGGGTCCCCGAGACCTTCACCTTGTACGGTGTGAACCGCCGGAGGGGTTGTCCCCGCCGGGCGTACCAGAGGGGTTTGGAGCCGAAGGTGAAGACCGTCAGACCCTTGGAGGCCGCGGTGTAACGAGCCAGGAGATCCCGGGGGTCCTTTCCCGGATAGCGCCGTTTGAGGAAGAACTGGGATAGCACGTTGACGGCCGAAAGGCGGTGGCAATCCGAATCATAAGGGCAGTCCTGCGTGACGTAGGGAACGGCAGTCGCATGGCAAAGCCGCGCGGCTTGCCGGGACTGGGTCTTGAAATAGGAATCCACGGCGGCCACACGGGCCCGACGGATGGCGGCCTTATCCGGTACGGACCATTTCCGCCCGCCCTTCCGGGAATAGCGCAGGATGAACTGGCCGAATACGGTGCGGTGTTCGCCGTCCACCAGGATGACGTCCTTCCAACCCTCGAAAGAAGGATCGGCCCTCATCCCGGACGGGTCCACGCCCCACTTCCGGAAGTAACGCAAAAGGGGTTCCCGGGTCCGGGTTCCCAACCAAGCGCCCTCGGGCCGGACACGCAGGCCCAAGCGGGCCAGGAGGATCGAGGCATTACCGGTCTCCCCGCCGGGAACGGTCAGGGACCAGTCGATTTCCTGGTAGGAATCGGCCTTAGGATAGGGGCCTTTCAACCGGTGGATGGTGGAAAGCAATGTCATGCCGTAGAGATAAACGTCGAGTTTTGGAGCCATTTTTTCCAACCTTCGTTTGGGAGGTCTTCGGGTGATTCTTACAGTTTTTCTTTCCGCATGGGTATGAAATCGATCGTCAAGCCGTCCTTTAAAGGGTAGGTGACCCGTTTTTCCCCGACGTACCCGAATGCCCGGTAAAGCCTTTGGCCGGGAAGGGTGGCCACCAACTCGGCGGACTGGAACCCCCAAGCCTTGGCTTCCAACTCGCATTTTTCCAAGAGCGCCTTTCCGATTCCCCGGCGGGCCCAGCCGGGGTGGACGAAGAAGGCCCTGATCCGGACTGAATCCCGGGCCGGATCGAGGCTCTCGGATTGGCGTCCGGCCTGACCGTCGGCACCAAAGAGGGTTTTCCGGCGGCTCCAGCCGCCACAGGCAATGATCTTTCCGGCCGACTCCGCGGCGAAAAAAGTCCCGTCTTGGATGAGTTCGGTGTCGACGCCCCAGGCTGTTCCCAAGGCGGCTTCGACCTGCTCCGGCGAGTAATCCGGCAGGCCCAAACCACGGGCTGATTCCCCGATCAGTTCCTCCAAAATCGGGATGTCTTCCAGGACGGCTTTACGCAAGGTGAAGCCGGCGTCCCTCCAGGGTGACAGCTTCTTCCAATCCTCTTCGATAAACCGCGCCACGCTGTCCTTGTGATGGGAGCCGATGACGCGGTGGGCCAGCTTTTTCAATTCCGGCGTGGCATTTTCCACGGCGATGCCGCGGTGCGCCAACTTGAACATTCTGACGTCGTTGACCTGGTCCCCGAAGACCACCAGTTCCCTGTCCTTCAAACCGTGACGTTCCTGAAGAACCTGGATGCCCTGGTCCTTTGTGGCCCGGTGGTCGTGGATGGTCAGCCAGTACCATCCTTTGGCGTAAATATCCTCGTAACAATGGGTTTCTATCCGGCTGCCGTGTTTTTTCCGTATGTCTTTTTCCAGCGGGTCCAACCGGTCGGCTTGCGCGATGACGTTAAAGCAAACCACATTTTGGGCGACAGCCTTTTCCCAGGTCGGGACTTCTTGAAGCCGGGGGTCGTTGTTGTCCCGGCGGTCCTTCAGGTAGACGTCCATTCCCGCGTTCAAGGAGCGGGTGTAATAGACCTGGTCCCGCTCCCCGTCGAAGGCCGAAACAAAGGGCAGCAACCCATGGTCCAGGACGGTTTTGAGGACATCCTCCACGATCGGGGGATCGATGCGGTTGACGACCTGGTGCCGGCCCGTTTTTAAGTCGGAGATAAAGGCGCCGTTGAATTCGATGATGGGAAGGGAGAGGGGAAGGTTCCCCAAAACCTCGCGGATGGAAACGACGCTGCGCGCACTGGCGACGGTGAAGGGAAGGCCTTTCTCCAACAAGTCCGTCAAGATTTGGCGGGAAGGGGCCGACAGCTCACCTTCGCCGTTGAGGAGGGTTCCGTCCAAATCCGAAACATAAAAGGCAGTCATGGGGTTCATTTTAGTTTTACACAAAGAAAGTGGTAATGCCCGGCTTTACGCTCCCGGACCAGGGCCTTCCGCAAAACCTTAAAGCCGATTTCCTCGAGCCATTGGTGGTAGGTTTTTTGGTCGGTGTGGCTGAAAAACATCGCGGCCCCGTACCAATCCTTTTCCTTCCCGGTCCAACGGCCCCAACCCAGGACGGGCAGGAAAAAACCACCCGGTTTCAGCCAGCGGAAGATCCTCTTGAACAGGGGCTTCTGTTCCCGCAGGGGCAAGTGGAGGATGGAATAGAACGCGAGGACGGCGTCAAAGGAAGACGGCTTGAACCTCAAACGGCCCATGTCGGCCCTTTGGAAACGGCCCCGGGGAACCAGTTGCTTCGCCCGCCGGATCTGGACGTCCGAGATGTCCACGCCCAAATAGGCGTGCCGGCGGCTCAAGAACTTCGCCACGGGCACGCCCATGCCGCAGCCCAGTTCGAGGATGTGGCTGTCCCGCTCCAGTTTTTTGTCCACGGCTTTAAACCAATAGCGGTCGTATTTCGCGTCCGGGCCGTCGCCCCGGTCATCGTGGTAGCGCCGGGAAATCCGGTTATAACCCCGCCGGACAATTTCTTTCGCTTTTGGGATATTTGTCCTCATAGGCCGAACATTCCATAAAGCTTCTGATCGTCAAAGCGGTCGAAGATATGATCCGCCCGGGACAGGTTCTGCTGGCCCGAATGGGGGTTGAAGTAGGCCAGGCAGGCCATGCCGGCCGCCTTGGCGGCCGCAACCCCGTTGGTCGAATCCTCGATGACCACGCAGTCTTCCACGGGCCGGCCATAATGCCCGGCGACCTTTAAAAAGATGTCGGGCTCCGGCTTGCCCCGCTCCACATCCTCCCCCGTGACGACCAAGTTGAAGTAATTTTCCAACCCGAGTTTGGCGAGGATCAAGTGGACGTTTTTCTTGAGGCCGGAGGAAGCGATGGCCAGGGTAAAGCCGGCCCCTTGAAGGCGGTCCAGGAAGGGAACGATGCCGGCCGTGGGCGTGAGGGCCGTTTCCTTCAGCGTTTTGTATTTCAGTTCCCGTTCCGTTTCCTTTAATTCCTCGACGGTCGGGGCCAGCTTGGCCTTTTCCTTCACGTAGGTCCACATCTTGGTGGCCGAAACCCCGATAAAGCCGTCGTATTCCTGAAGGCTGATCTCTGCGCCCAGTTCCTTGAAGAACTTCATGTTCATCGCGATGTAAATGGGTTCGCTGTCGAGCAGGACGCCGTCCATGTCGAAGATGACGATTTTTTTCATGGGATTTTCCGGCGGTTTAGGGGGAAGCGGGGGCGGACTCGGGTTTCGGGTAATCGACCGGCACGTCCGAACGGGTGGTCTCGGTGAAGCCGTATTTATCCGCCAGGTCCTTGCGCACCCAAAGGCGCATGTTGTAGCTGCCCAGGTCCGACCAGACCTGGCGGTAAAGGAACCAGTTCTTCAGGTCGTTCCAATCCACCATGTCGGGACGGGCGGGGGAGAGGGGGATGAAATTGCTGAACAGCCAGGAGAAAAAGAGTCCGCCATTGATGCCGGTGTCGGGATAGCCCTTCTTGAACCAGGAGGGTATCCACCAGATCCGCAGCTTGTATTTGCGGTTCACGTAGCCGGCCTGGGTGAGCACGGGATAGTCGATGGCGTCATCCTCGGTGCCGGTCAGGATGATGGGATTGTCGGCCACGGTGACGGTTTGGGGGAAGTTCTTCAGGGCGAAATCCCGGAAATACCAGGCATAGGGCCAGGAGCATTTGTCCTCGATCGTCAGCGCCAGGCCGTCGTGCATGGCTTTTTCGCCGGACTGGGTCGAGTCGGGCGCCTCCAGGTTGGGGCCGCCGGTCTCGCCATAAGAAATCCGGCGGACGATTTTTTCCACTTCCCGTTCCTCGTCGGAAGTCTGGACGTAAACCAGGGGCTCCACCGGGTTGGCCTCATGGTAGAAACTCAACAGGACGGCCGAATGCAGGGAATAGGAAAACAGGAGGCCGAAAACCAAGATGGCCGCGATGCGGGCCGACCGGACCCATTGGCCCGCCGGATTGGACTCGATCATCTGGCCCATGAAATAGGCGGATAACAGAAGGGCCGGCAGGAGGGGATGGAGGATCAGCCAGGGCATTTTCTCCCCCGCCCAGGAAAAGAGGGCCAGGGATCCCACATACCAATAGGCCAGGAACAAAGGCAGGTTTTGCCGCTTGAAGAGGCCGTAATAAACCATGGCCGCCAGGGAGAAAAGGAAGGAGAGCATCTCATTGGCCGGCAGTTGGAGCAGGTAGTAATACCAGGGCTGGCCGCCGCGGGCTTCCTTGTGCTGGCCCCACCAGTACTGCAAGCCGCCATAGGCGCCCATGTAGAGGGAGTGGAAGAGGGTGTAGAGGCGTGAACCGAAATCGGCCTGGTCCCCCCCCACGGTGAAGAAGGTCGTAAAGAGCAGGGTGAAGACGATGCTAAAGACGGCCAGGCTTCCGGTGAGGGCGGGAGCGGTGTTTTGAAGCCAAAGCCAGAAGAAACGGAAGAGGATCGCCAGGTAGGCCGCCACCATGAGGAAGGAAACAAAACCGGGAAGCGTGATTCCCATATAGGGAAAGACGCCGCCGAACAACAAGGTGAGCGCCCACCAGCCGACGAAAGCCGCCAGTTCCCAGCCGATCTTCTCAAAGCCCATGTTCACGACCACGCCCCAAAGGGGGCTTTCGGCCCGGCCCTTCCTGAGGTTTTCCCGCCAGTGGGTGAAGAGCTGGAAAACCGTGTAAAGGAAGGCGCCGCCGAGGATGGCGAGGAAAACCGGCATTTGGGCCGGATTGTTTTCCCCCAGGATCATCCGGGCCACCACCCCGAGTCCGGTGAGCCCCGCCGCGATAAAGACGTCCGCCCAGGGCAGGAGGCGGATGAAGAGATAGGTGCCGATGACCGCGATGGTCAGGAAAATGCCCTCAAAGGTGCAAAAGGCGATGGTGAAGCCCAGGGAGGCAAGCCAAAGGTCCAGAGGCCTCCGGAAGCGGTAAAAGCGGAAGAGGAAAACCACCAGGAGGAAGATACCCCCGGCGTAATAGGCGTCTTCCCGGGTGAAGCGGTCGAAGTACATGAAACTGGGGGAGGCGACGATCATGGCCGTGGCCAGGAAGGTGCCCCACCGGCCCAGGAAAGGCACGAGGAACATGGCCAGGACCACCGTCAAGATGCCGAAGCTGGCCGCCAGGTAGCGGGACGTCGCGTCGGAAACCCCGAAGAGGTAGAACATGAGGGCGTTGCCGTGGAACTGGAAGGGCCCGTGCATCATGGGGTCGTAAACGTATTTGCCTTCGTGGAAGAGCGTGTAGGAATAATCGGCGTGCATGCTCTCATCGTGGTGATGGGGCTTGTCGCCCAGGTGGTCGAAGCGGGTGTAAACCGTGACGAGGAGAAGGACCGCGTAGGCGATTTCCATCCAGGAAATGGAGAAGGGGGAGCGGGTTCCCGGGGCGGCCGCTTTGGCTGTTTCGCGGGGTTCGGGTTCGCCGGAAGCCTTCAAGGGCTTCGCGGGGGACGCCGGGGCCTTCGAAGGGTTGGAATTCTTTTCGGGTTCAGGGGCCGCCGATAATTTGGCGCCGCATTGTTCGCAAAAGCCGTTGGCGGCGGGGTTCTTGGCCCCGCATTTGGGGCATGTTTTTGTCTCAGGCATGGGGGGAATCCTATCATTATTTTGGGAATCACTCACAGCTTTTGTCGAAATTTTGCCCCCAACAACCGAAGTTTCGGAATGGGGGCGCCATTCCTGGGTTTCAAAGGTGCCCAAGGAAAGCTTCCGTTTTGTGGTACGGCCATTCCTAGGACAGAGTTACGCGAGTCTTTTTGGGGCAGTTGGAAACCTATCCTTATAAGGAAACGTCCAATCAAGGCTGGCCTGAAACCGGGAGGGGAAAATGAAGACCATGGGATTCATGTTGTTAGGGGTTTTGGGGGTTATCGCGGCCACGGGGACCGCCCCCGGATGGGCCGACCCGGCCTGGGACCAGTACCTGGGGCTCAACCCCAGCCAGAAAGCCCAGTTGAAGGGCGTCAACGAAAAGCGGAAACAACCCCTTCAAATCGTCCGGCAGGACAAGGACGACGCGACCCAAAATATGGTGGGCCAGGTGAAGGCCAACGCGGGGGCTGACGCCCTTTTGGCCACCCTCAAACAGGTTTTGGACGACATCCAAGTGCTCGACAAGGCCGATGAGGATTATTGGGCCGCGATTTCCGGATTCCTGACCCCGACCCAGGTGGCCAAGGTCTATTTAAAGGGCCACCCGCCCAGGAGCACCATCGCGCCTTCCGTCCAGCACCCGAACAACCCCAATCCTCCCTTCGTTAAATGGAACGAATATTTCGGTTTGTCCAAGCCGCAGTCAATCCAGCTTAAGGCCGCCGACCAGGCTCGGAACAACCAGATGAAGCCCCTGAAGGAGGAACAGGAAGCCGCAGTGGAACAATTGAACCAATTGGTGCAGTCGAACGCGGCCGACGCGGCCCTCCAGCCCACCCTGACGACGCTTTTCAACGACCTCCACACCGAGCACCAAGTGGAGCAGAGCTTCTGGGGAACCACCTTGGCGGGATTTCTTGCACCCCTGCAGATGGCCAAGATTTACCTTCACCGCCATCCGCCCAAGGCCGGGTTTACACCGTGATCCTTCCGCCCGGTTACGATCCGCAAAAAGACCGGATCGAAATCGTCCCTTACGACCCGAAGTGGCCGGGGCTTTTCACCCTGGAGAAAGAAGCGCTCCGCCAAGCCCTGGGCCGCTTCGCCGGGCTCCGAATCGAACATTTCGGGAGCACGGCCGTGCCCAGCCTGGCCGCCAAGCCCATCCTCGACATCCTGGTGGGGGTTTCCTCCAAGGAGGCCTGGCCGCGGATGATCCAACCCCTCGCGGCGCTGGGTTACGTACACGGTCCAGGGGCCTTCGACGACGCCGTCCACTGGTTTTTCGTCAAGGGCATGCCGCCTTATGGGGAAAAACGCACACACCAAATCCATCTTTATGAATTGGAGTCGGAAGGATGGCGAAGGGAGCTGGCTTTCCGTGACCATCTCCGCGCTCATCCCGCCGACACCCTGCAATACGAAGCTTTGAAACGGGAACTGGCCGCGAAATTCGCCACCGACCGGGAGGCATATACCCAAGCCAAGACCGAGTTCATCCAAAATGTTTTGAGGCAATACCGTCTCTGATAAAGCTGGAAAACTTTTTTCTTTTTGATATATTCATGCCGTTCCACACTTCTCCACACCCTTCGTTCAAATCTAAAAACCTTAGATTGTCCTGGGCTAAAGCCCCAGGATGGTTGGCCGAATTTAGACCAACTACCACAAGCCTGTCTGCAAGCGAGCCTATCGGTACTGCTCCTCGCAATGACGGCAAAAGCGGAGTTCTTCATGCGCAAGTTCGCCAAAACCCACGAATGGTACGACGACCTCGGCGGCGGCAAGGTCAAGATCGGCATCTCCAAGCATGCCGCCCATGAGCTCTCCGACGTGGTTTTCGTCGAACTTCCCGAGGTGGGCAAGAAGCTGGCGGACAAGCAGAGCCTCTGCGTGCTCGAATCCGTCAAGGCCGTGGCCGACGCCTATTCACCCGCTGGCACGGTGGTGGAAGTCAACACCAAGCTCAAGGACCAGGCCAGCCTGGTCAACCAGGATCCGGAAGGGGCGGGCTGGATCGCCATCGTGCAGGTGGACAACCCCAAGGCCCTGGACGAATACCTGACGGAAGCCGATTATTTAAAGACGATCGAAGCACACTGACCGCCGAATCAAACGCTCGTTGGAGTTTAAGTGGCGTATATTCCCATAACCGCTGAAGACGAACAGGAAATGCTGAAAGTCATCGGGGTCAAAGCCCTCGACGACCTCTTCGCCGACGTGCCCCCCCCGGTCCTCCTCAAAAACGGCTTGAACCTGCCCCACGGCCTCACCGAACCCGAACTCAAGCGCTGGTTTTCCATGATCGGCCGCAACAACCAGCCCGTTTCCGACCGCCCGTGCTTTTTGGGCGCGGGACTTTACTACCACGAGGTGCCCGCCGCGGTGAAAGCGGTGGTGACCCGGCCCGAATTTTTGACTTCCTATACGCCTTACCAGCCCGAGATCGCCCAGGGTACCCTGCAGGTACTCTTCGACTTCCAAACCTACATGGTGGAACTGACCGGCCTGGAGGTTTCCAACGCCTCCTTATATGACGGCGCTTCCGCCGTGGCGGAGGCGGCGCTGCTGGCCTTGCGCATCAAGAAGGCCGAATCGCTCGTCTACGTTTCCCGGGGTGTGCACCCCGAGTACCGGCAGACCATCCAGACCTACCTGAACCCCCAGGGGCACAAGATCCAGGAGATCGGCCTCAAGGGGACCGAGACGGACCTGGACCAACTCAAGGCCGACCTCTGGCCCAATTCGGTGGTTGTGGTCCAATACCCCAACTTCTTGGGGACCATCGAGGACCTGGCCGCAATATCCGCGGTGTGCAAGGAAAAGGGCGCCTACCTGGTGGTGGCGGTGGCCGAGGCCATGAACCTGGCCTTGCTGCCCTCGCCCGGCTCCCTGGGCGCGGACATCTGCGCGGGCAGCGCCCAGTCCTTCGGCAACATCCTTTCCTTCGGCGGCCCCCACGCGGGTTTCCTGACCGCCCGCTTCGACGACATCCGGCAGATGCCCGGCCGCATCGTGGGCGAGACGGTGGACCGCAACGGCAAGGCCGCCTGCGTCCTGACCTTCCAGGCCCGCGAACAGCATATCCGCCGCGAAAGGGCGGCTTCCAACGTCTGCACCACCCAGTCACTCATGGCCAATTTCGCCTCGGCCTGGCTTTACTTCAAGGGCGGCGCCGGAGCCCAAGCCGCGGCCAAAGACGGCGCAGCCTGCGCCCACGCCATCGCCCGCGAAATCCAGAAGATCCCCGGCTTCAAGGTGGAAACGGCCCGTTACGCCAACGAATTCGTGGTGCGGCCCCCCTCGGCGGGCTTCGCCGACTTCCTGGCCGAATGGGGAATGGTGGCGCCCTTCGACCTTTCGGCCGACTACCCCGAATACAAGGACTGTGTGCTGGTGGCCACCACCGAACTGACGAGCCTGGACGACGTGGAATCCTTCCTCTCGGCCTGCGAGGAATTCTCGGCCAAGGGCCACGTGGGCAAGGTCCACCAGAAACCCACCGAGCTTCCCGCCTGGATTACGGCGAGGCCCGCGGCCAAGATCGAAAGCCATCCGGAAGTGGACTTGGTGCGCTATTACACCGAACTGGCCCGCAAGAATTTCTGCATCGACAACGGTTTTTATCCCCTGGGATCCTGCACCATGAAATACAACCCCAAGGTTCACGAGGAAATCGCCTTCGCCGACGCCTGGGCCAATTTGCACCCGGCGCAGCGGGAAGACGAAGTGCAGGGCGCCCTGCAAGTCATCTACGACCTGGAACATTGGCTTCAGGAAGTGACCGGATGCCACGCGCTCACCTTGCAGCCCGCCGCCGGCGCCCACGGCGAACTGACCGCGCTCCTCATGGCCAAACGCTACTTCGCCGACAAGGGCGAACACCAGAGGGTCAACGTGATCGTACCGGATTCGGCCCACGGCACCAACCCGGCCTCGGCCACCATGGCGGGCTGGAAGACGGTGTCCATCCCCACCGACGCGCGAGGCAACATGGACCTTGCTGCATTGAAAACTAAGTTAGGCAAAGATACGGCAGTTTTGATGCTGACCAACCCGAGCACGCTCGG